>JBGAQM010000393.1:0-5491 GCA_044220735.1 Urbifossiella sp.
CACCAGCACCGGGCACGCCGCCCCGACCGCGTACCAGTTCGCCGGCAGCAGGTCGTAGTAGCCCGGCAGCGTGGCGCCCATCAGCCGCAGCGGCCGGTGCCCGCGGCCGAACCGGCGGGTGCGAATCTCTTTCACCACGGCCGGGTTCACCCGCCGGCTGATGGGCCGGGCGCGGCGGGTCGGATCGACCGGCAAGACAGCCGGCGGCGTACTCGCCGACGCGCATGCCGTCGTACCCGCCGAACGTGTCGGACAAGTAGCCGATGAGGCGCTTCACCGCACGCGGGTCGGCGAAGGCGCTAGCGGCAACGATCCGTTACGGCCCGTCCGCCGCACGGCCGACCAGGTCCAGCCCCAACTCCTCGACGCGCCACACGCCCGGCGCCGGCCCGGCGTCGGTGATCGACAGCGTCAGCCGTAGCCCGCCGTCGGCGTCCGGCCGCAGGAGCCGCGGCTCTGTGAGTTCGACGCAAATCGGCTCGGCGGGGCCGTCCGTGGCGAACAGCGTGGCACCCTCCGCGGTCGGCGCCACGCGCCGGCCCGGCGCCCGCACCTTCAGGAAGAACACGGCGCGCTCCACCTCCAGCGGCAGCGCCGCCGCCGGGAATTGGAATCGCAACACCAGCGCGGTCGCCGCCGCGGAGTCGAGCGTCGGCCGGCCGAGGTCGGGGCGGCGCACGGGGATGAGCGCGGCCGGCACCGTCACCCGCGTTCCGGGTGGCGTCCGCTCGAACGTCAGCGGCGCGGTCAGCAGGATGGTTCCGACCGCCCGGCTCCTGGACGTTCTACGCCGCGGGCGGCGCGGGGCCGCGCGGCAGGCGCAGGGTCAGCGCGAACAGCCCCGCCATAGCGTACGTCTGGAGCGACGCCACCAGCAGGTTCTCGGCCGGGGTCAGCGGGTCGTGGCGGTTCTTGATCATGGCGAACGCCCGCTCCGGCCCGAGCACCAGCTTCGCCGCCTGCGTGTCCGGCAGCCACGCCACCGCCAGGCACCCCCACATCGCCCACCGCCCCGGCCCGGCCGGCAGCCGCGCCGCCAGCAGCCCGACCGGCACCGCCAGCAGCAGGAAGTAGTGCGGCCAGCTCGTCGGCGCCAGCAGGAGCATCCCGGCGCCGGCCGCGGCGAAGGCGCGGTCGCGGCCGGCGGTCGTGGCCCGCCCGGCCCACGCTGCCCACGCCACAGCACCCACCACGAGCAGTTGCGACGCCGCGGCCAGCGCGAGGGCTAGCCCGGGGAAGTCCGGCGCCGGGGCGATGCGGCCCTGCGGCGGCGGGGCGAGCGCCCGCAGCCAGTACGACCCGAGCGAGACGTTCTTCCACACGCCCGCGTTCATCCCGCCGACCGCCGGGATCACCTCCGCGACGTACGCCCGCACGTCGGCCGCCCCGAACACCGCGACCGCCACGCCGTTCATCCCCACGAACGCCGCGGCGGTCGCGGCGGCGGCGCGCCACCGGCCGGCGGCGAGGAAGTACAGCGCGACGAACGCCGGGAACAGCTTCACCGCCGCCGCGACGCCGACGCACGCCCCCGCGAGGGTCTGGAAGCCGCGCCGGTCGGCGGCCCACGCGGCGGCGAGGAGGAACGCGAGGAGGGCGTTGAACTGGCCGAGCATCACCTGGTCGAACAGCGGGGCGCACGGCAGCCCGAGCGCCACCGCCCGCACCGCCCCGCGCCACCCGGGCCGGTAGCCGAGCTCGCGGACCACGAGCCATACCGCGAGGCCGAACAGCGGCAGGGTGGCGAGGTTCCAGGCGAGGTGCGCGTCGGACGGGCCGAGCGGCGCGAACGGCAGCGCGAGCAGCACCGACGCCGGCGGGTGGGCGTTCACCGCGAGGAACTCGTCGGCCGGGTCGGGGACGAGCCCGGTGTGGCGGACCAGGGCGGCGCGGAGGTCGCCGTAGACGGGGAGGCCGGCGAGGTGGTCGCGGGCCGACAGCCAGTCCTGCACGAAGTCGCCGGCGAACCCCGCCGGCGGGCGGATCACCATGAGGTACGCCGGCCCGTACACCAGCGCCGCGAGGAGCGCGGCGACGACCCAGAGGGCGGTCCGGCGGGTCGCGGCGGCGGGCATGGGCGGGTGCCTCGGGTCGGGGGCGGGGCTCGTGACGTATTACGACCCGGCCGGCCCGCCGGTCCGCCACGCCCCGCGGAACAGCGTCCGCCGGGCGCCGGGGTGGTCGGCCAGAAGCAGGTCGTGCGGGTCGGCCGCGTCGCGGTCGGGGAGCGGCACCGCCACCGCGTCGGCCGACTTCCCCGGCTCCAGACTGCCGGCCTCGTCCGCCCAGCCGAGCGCCTCCGCGCCGGCGAGCGTCACCATCTTCAGGATCACGTCGGCGGGAAGGTCGGGCCGGCGGGCGCGGAGGAAGCGCGCCTCCGCGAGCGGGTCGAGGTCGGGGTTCGACGCGAGGCCGTCGGTGCCGAGGCAGACGCGGACGCCGCGCGCCAGGACGTCGCGGACCGGGTGCGGCGGGTGGCCGAACGCGGCGTGCGTGCGCGGGCAGTACACGACGGCGCAGTTCCGCGGGAACCGGCTCGTCGGCGCCAGGTGGTTCGCGTGGACGAACAGCTTCGGCTGCCGGGCGTCGCACGCACGCATCACGCGGTTGACGTTGTCGGCGAGCCCGGCCGCGTCCCACGCCCCCACGTCCTTCAGGAACGCCACGAACGGGCCGCGGCGCGAGGCGATCAGTTCCACCTCGGCGCGCGACTCGGCGAGGTGGACGGCGATCGGCCGCTTCCGCTCGCGGAGCAGCCCGGCGGCCCGCGCGAACAGGTGGCGGTGGACGCTGTACGGGGCGTGCGGGCTGAGGCCGGCGCGGACGGTTGGCGTCTCGCGGCGGCCGGCGTACCACTCGGCGGCGGCCGCGTACGCCGCGTCGGCCCGCTCCGCGCTGAGGCCGATCAGCTCGCGGAACACGACCGCCCGCGCCGGCGCCGCCGCGACCGCGTCCCAGCTGGCGCCGTCGGCGGCGACGTCGCCGAGGAGCGTCGTGCCGAACCGCAGCGCCTCGGCAAGGCCGTCGCGGATGTCGGCCTGCACCTCCTCCGCCGTGCGACCACGGCGGTAGGCGATGACGGCGCGGAGCCAGTCGGTGAAGTGCTCCGCGTCGGTCGGCGGGGTGCGGCCGCGGGCGCCGCTGAGGTCGAGGTGGGTGTGGGCGTTCACCAGCCCGGGGACGAGTGCGACGTTCCCCAGGTCGATGTCCGCCGCGCGTGCGCCGCGCGGCTCCACGGCGAGGATGCGGCCCCCGCGCACCGTGAGGGTGCCGTCGGGCAGCGGCGGGCCGGCGACGGGGAAGACGACGCGGGCGGTGTACGTGACGGCGCCCGCGAACCCGTCGGCGTCGGCGGCTGTCTGGTGTGGCGGGTCGGTCGCCAAGTGGTAAGGCCCCCGTCTGATACGCGGGGCAGCGCGGGTTCGACTCCCGCCCGACCCACTGCCGGGTAGCATACCGAAGCCCTTCCGCCGAAGCCCCTCCTCCCGCCGCCGTCGGCCACAACTCCCGGTCGGTGATGGAGTCTTGTTGTGCCCGGCCCAGCCCTGTCATTCCGACGGTGATTCCTCTGGTTGAGTGGTGAGGGTCGCTGCTCAATAGCGGGTTGACCTCACCGGGTGTGGGGATGACCCACACCGACCGCCTCCGCCGGCCGGCGGGCGCCTTCCGCCGACGGACCGGGATCTCCCCGGCCGCGTTCGACCGCCCCCTCGGCGAACGCGAGCCCCGGTACGCCGCCGCCGACGCCCGGCGGAACCCGCGGCGGCGGCACCCGCTGCTCCTGAAGAGCGTAGCCGGGCGGCACAACCGGATGTTCGCCTGACCCGCGGTCGTGCCGCTGTCACAAGCCCTGCCGAGTTACGGCGTCTGGTTCGGGGGCTCGGCGAGCACACTGATTCCCGTGCCGCCACAGACGAGCACGGGGATGCCGAACCCGAGAAATAGCCCGACACACTCGATGAACCCGGCTGTATTGTCGGACGCTCTGATCCCGACCCACCCGGCGAGTAGTTAGAACAAGCTGGCTGCCCACAGGAGTCCTGCGACAGTACATGCCCGGCCGAATCGTTGGACCAGCTGCCTGCTGTCGGACCAGAGCGCGAGCGTTCCGGCGCCTGCCAAAGGCGTGGGAATGCCGAATCCGAGGAACACGACGAACCCGTTCGCCTTCGAGCCCGCATCCCACCCGACTTTGGCCATTCCGAGGAACAAGCCACCGGCGAACGCCAGCGCGAGTGTGAAGCACCGGCCAAACGGCGTGCAATAAGCCCCCCGCACAGCCCTGGACCACGCCGCCCCAATTTCCCGCATTGGCTTGCGGTTACGACTGCGCCTCGGCATACTCAAGGCGCCTCCCCCACCGCGGTCCCGCCATGACGCCTCACTTCACCCACCCCACCCCCACCCGCCGCGGGGCGCTCCAGGCCGGGGCCGTCGGCCTCCTCGGACTCGGCGCCGCCGAGCTGCAGATGCTCCGCGCCGCCGGCGGCGGCAGCCATTCCGCCCGCGCCGTCATCTACGTCTTCCTCTCCGGCGGCCTCGCGCAGCACGAGAGCTTCGACCCCAAACCCGACGCACCCGACGCCATCCGCGGCGAGTTCGGCACCACCGCCACGCGCACCCCCGGCGTGCGAATCACGGAACACCTGCCGCTCCTCGCGGCGCGGTCCGACAAGTGGGCGCTCGTCCGCTCGCTCACCCACCGCTCCAACGACCACTCGCTCGGCCACCACATCATGCTCACCGGGCGCTCCGACGCGCCGCCCGGCTTTAACCCCAGCGCGCCGCTCCCCACCGACCACCCGGCGCTCGCCGCCGTCGCCGGGGCCGTGCTGCCGCCGCGGAACAACCTGCCGCCGGCCGTCGTGCTGCCCGACAAGATCGTCCACAACAGCGGCCGCACCCTCCCCGGCCAGTTCGCCGGCAGCATGGGCCGGCCGCGCGACCCGTGGTTCCTCGAAGCGTCCGCGTTCGAGCCGAAGGCGTACGGCGCCTTCCCCACCCACGAGTTCGACCACCAGCAGCGCACCTACGCCCCGAAGCGCCAGCGCTTCACCATCCCCGACCTGAACCTGCCGGACGGCATCGACCCCGGCCGGTTCGGCGGCCGGCGCGGGCTCCTCGACGCCATCGACCGCCAGCGCACGCACCTCGACGCCGCCGCGGCCGGGTTCGACCGTCGCCGCCAGGACGCGGTATCGCTGCTGACGGACGCGCGGGTGCGGCGGGCGTTCGACCTCGACCACGCCGACCCGCGCGACCTCGACCGTTACGGCCGCAACGCCTTCGGCTGGTCGCTGCTGATGGCGGCGCGGCTGGTGGAGGCGGGCGTGAGTTTGGTGCAGGTGAACCTCGGCAACAACGAGTCGTGGGACACGCACGGCAACGCCTTCCCGCACCTCAAGGACAAGCTGCTGCCGCCGACCGACCGGGCGCTCGCGGCGCTGCTGGATGATCTGGACGGCCGCGGGCTGTTGAGCAGCACGCTCGT
>JBGAQM010000394.1:0-5432 GCA_044220735.1 Urbifossiella sp.
CGTCGGCGGTGCGCACCGTCGCCTCGCCGACGCGCTCGTAGCTGCGGTCTTGCACCAGCCGCAACAACTTCGGCTGGAGCGCGAGCGGCAGGTCGCCGACCTCGTCGAGGAACAGCGTGCCGCCCGCGGCTGCGGCGACCTTGCCGGCCGTGTCGCGGACGGCGCCGGTGAACGCGCCCTTGGTGTGCCCGAACAGGTCGCTCTCCAGCAGTTCGGCGGACAGGCTCGGGCAGTGGACGGTGACGAACGGCCCGGCCGCGCGCCGGCTGCGGGCGTGGACGGCCTTCGCCAGCACGCCCTTGCCCGTGCCGCTCTCGCCGCGCAGCAGCACGGTCGCGTCGCTCGCCGCCACGGTGAACAGGGTGTCGAGAACTGGTCGCATAGCAGGATCGGTGCCGGTCAGGGCGGCCTCGTCGGCGTCGACGTCGGCGCGGTTGCCCCAGCGCCCCACGACCTCGGCGAGCTGCTTCGGGGTGAACGGCTTCGGCAGATAGTCGAGCGCCCCGCGCCGCATCGCCTCGACGGCCGTGTCGATGCTGGCGAAGGCGGTGATGACGACGACCGCGACGCCCGGCGCGACGCGGTGCAGCTCGGCGAGGACGTCGAGCCCGTTCTCGCGGCCGAGCTTCAGGTCGAGGAGCACGAGGTCCGGCCGGGCCGTGCGAACGCGGTCGGTCGCCTGGGCGCCGGTCGCGGCCTCGGCGACGGCGTGCCCCTGAGTTTCCAAAGTGGTACGGATCGTCCGCCGCAGGGTGTTCTCGTCGTCCACCACAAGGATGTTCACGCCCCGCTCCCTCCGCCCGCCGTCGTGCATCTTGCACGACCGTTGCGGGCTTTTGCACGACCGCCGCCCCGCCCCGAAGTCGAAAACCCCTGCGATTCCTGGCAATCGCCGCGTTCGCGCGGCTGGCACCGCCGTTGCGTTACGCACGCCGCAGACCAAGCGCCCGAAGGAGCCGACCGTGGACCTGACCGTGTGGATTCCGCTGACCGTCGCGCTCGGCCTCGGCGCCCTGGGGCTGATGGTCCTGTTCGTCGAAGCCTGCGACCGCGTGTAGGAGGGCCGCCGTGATCTGGCTGACCGTCGTCGTCACCCTGTGCCTGTTCGCCTACCTGCTCGCCGCCCTGCTGCGGCCCGAGCGGTTCTAGGGAACGCAGAACTCAGAATGCAGATTCAAAGACCGGCTTTGATCCATTCTGCATTCTGCATTCTGAACTCTGCATTGGTGCCCCATGTTCCTCCCCGTCGTCATTGTCGGCCTGGCCGTGCTGCTGTCGATCCCGCTCGGCCGGTACATGGCCCGCGTACTCGACCGCGGCGACGCCCGCAACCGCTTCGAGCGCCTCATCGACACCGGGCCGCAGACGTGGAAGCGGTACTGCCTCGCCATGCTCGGGTCGAACGGGCTGCTGTTCCTGTTCGGCTACCTCGTGCTGGCGACGCAGCCGTGGCACCCGGCGTTCCTCAACCCCGACGGCATGGGGATGCTGGCGCCCACCACGATCTTCAACACGGCGTGCTCGTTCCTCACGAACACGAACCTCCAGCACTACAGCGGCGAGGTTCACCTGACCTACGGCAGTCAACTGTTCGCCATCTTGCTGAAGCAAATGCTGACGCCGGCCGTGGGCCTGGCCGCGCTGCTGGCCGTCACCCGCGGGCTGCGCGGCGACAAGGATTTAGGCAACTACAACCTCGACCTGTGGCGCGGCCTCGCCTACGTCACGTTGCCGCTGAGCCTGCTCGTCGGCGCCGTCCTCATCCTGGAGGGCGTGCCGATGACGTTCCTGGGGAACGTGACCGTCACGACGCTGGAGGGCGGCGAGCAGACGATCGCCCGCGGGCCGGTGGCCGCGGTCGTGGCGATCAAGCAACTCGGCACCAACGGCGGCGGCTTCTTCGGCCCCAACTCGGCGCACCCGTTCGAGAACCCGACCGGTCTGTCGAACGTGGTCGAGTGCGTCGGCATCCTCCTGATTCCGATGGCCTGCGTGGTCATGTTCGGGGTCATGCTGCGGAACATGCCGCACGCCCGGGTCGTGTTCGCGGTCATGCTGACGTACCTCGTCGGCCTCACCGCCTGGGGCGTCACCACCGACACGGCCGCGCCGAACCCGGCCCTCGACGACCGGCCCGCGCTCGTGGACGCGAACGGGCAGCCGTACCGCCTCCGCACCGTCGCGGCCGACGGGACCGTCGAGGAGAAGGTGCTCGACGTGCCGGCCCGTGTCGGGCTGCCGGTGGACCAGTCCGCGGGCAACCAGGAGGGGCAGGAGTTGCGCTTCGGCCGCGCCGCCACGCCGACGTGGGCGGCGGCCACGACCTGCACCAGCAACGGCTCGGTGAACGGGATGCACGACAGCCTGAACCCGCTCGCCGGACTCACCCCACTCGTCGGGATGTGGCTGAACTGCAACTTCGGCGGCGTCGGCGTCGGGCTCATCAACTTCCTGGTCTACCTGATCGTCGCCGTGTTCCTGGCCGGGCTCATGGTCGGCCGCACGCCCGAATACCTGGGCAAGAAGGTGGAGGCCCGCGAGATGAAGCTGGCGGCGCTGGCGCTGCTCGTTCACCCGGTGCTGGTGCTGGTGCCGTCCGGGCTGTTCGCCGCGCTCGACTGGGGCGCCGGCGCCACGAACAACCCCGGGCCGCACGGGTTCACCGAAGTCCTGTACGAGTTCAGCTCGGCGAGCGCGAACAACGGCAGTGGATTCGAGGGGCTCGGCGACAGTTACGGGTTCAACGATCTAACGGCGAACCCGAGCGCGCCGGCGGCCTACGCCCCGCACTGGGACATCGCCACCGCGCTGGTGATGGTGTTCGGCCGGTTCGTCCCGATCGTCGCGCCGATCGCGTTCGCGGCGAGCCTGTCGGGGAAGAAGCCGACGCCGTTCACCGCCGGCACCCTTCGCACGGACACCGTGACGTTCGGGCTGGTGCTGTTCGGCACGATCCTGCTGCTCGGGGCGCTGATGTTCCTGCCGGTGGCCGCGCTCGGCCCGGCGGCCGAGCACCTGGGGCCGATGCCGTTCGGGGGGTGAGTCGGAAACGCAGAACACAGAACGCAGAATCGGGGCAGGACGACGGGTCTGTGGTTCGTGATTCTGCGTTCTGCATTCTTCACGCTGAACTTGAGGAACCCGTGTCCACCGTTGACGTGATGCAGACCCGCAAGCTGAGCCGCCGGCAGGGGCTGTTCGCCCCGGACCTGCTCCGGGCCGCCACCCGGCAGGCCGTGGTCATGCTCCGCCCCGACCGGATGTGGAAGAACCCGGTCATGTTCGTCGTCGAGGTCGGCACCGTGCTGTCGATCGTCTACACGGCCGCGAAGGTGTTCGAGCCGGGCAGCACGGCCGCACCGCTCGGCTACCTCGTCGCGCTCGACGTGTGGCTGGTGCTGACGCTGCTGTTCGCCAACTTCGCCGAGGCGCTGGCCGAGGCCCGCGGCAAGGCCCAGGCCGACACGCTCCGCAAGACCCGCCAGGACACCCCGGCCCGGCGGCTGAAGGTCGTGGACTCGTCGCGCGTGCCGCCCGGCACGACGGCGTCGTTCCTCCGCGACCCCAACGGCGTCGAGACGGTGCCGTCCACCCGGCTGAACCCCGGCGACCTGGTGGTCGTCGAGGCCGGCGACGTGATCCCCGGCGACGGCGAGGTCGTCGAGGGCGTGGCGAGCGTGGACGAGTCGGCCATCACCGGCGAGAGCGCCCCGGTCGTGCGCGAGGCCGGCGGCGACCGCAGCGGCGTCACCGGGGGCACGCGGGTGCTGTCGGACGTCATCCTCGTGCGCGTCACGGCCGGCGCCGGGAAGTCGTTCCTCGACCGGATGATCGCCCTGGTCGAAGGCGCGGCCCGCCAGCGCACGCCGAACGAGGTCGCGCTGCAACTCGTGCTCGCGGCGTTCACGCTGATCTTCCTCATCGTCACCGCGACGCTGTGGCCGATGGCCGTCCACGCCGAGGCGTACATGGCCGCGTCCGTCGGCGCGGCCGGCGTGAAGAGCCTCGGCACCGACATCCCCACGCTGGTCGCGCTGCTGGTGTGCCTGATCCCGACGACGATCGGTGCGCTCCTCGCCGCCATCGGCATCGCCGGCATGGACCGGGCGCTGCGGGCGAACATCGTCGCCAAGAGCGGCAAGGCGGTCGAGGTGGCCGGCGACGTGGACACGCTGCTGCTCGACAAGACCGGCACCATCACCATCGGCAACCGCCAGGCCACGCGGTTCGTACCGCTTGCCGACGTGTCGGCGGTCGAGGTCGGCCGGCTGGCGGCGCTGTCGTCGGCCGCGGACCAGACGCCGGAGGGTAAGAGCATCGTCGAGCTGTACCGCCGCACGCCGGGGGCCGGGCCGTGGAACCCACCGCCGGACGCGCGGTTCGTCGAGTTCACCGCGCAGACGCGGATGAGCGGCGTGGACCTGCCGGACGGGCCGGCGATCCGCAAGGGGGCGTCGGACGCGGTGCTGCGGCACGTCCAGGCGCAGGGCGGTGAGGCGCCGCCGCGGCTGCGGGAGCAGGTGGACGCCGTCGCCTCCCAGGGCGCAACGCCGCTGTTGGTCGCCGAGGGGAACCGCATCCTCGGGCTGGTCGTGCTGGAGGACGTGCTGAAGCCCGGCATCCGCGAGCGCTTCGACCGGCTCCGGCGCATGGGCATTCGCACCGTCATGGTGACCGGCGACAACCCGCTCACCGCGAAGGCCATCGCGGCGCAGGCCGGCGTGGACGACTACATCGCCGAGGCGACTCCCGAGGCAAAGCTCGCCTACATCCGCAGGGAGCAGGCCGGCGGGCGGCTGGTGGCGATGATGGGCGACGGCACGAACGACGCCCCGGCGCTGGCCCAGGCCGACGTGGGCGTCGCCATGAACAGCGGCACCCAGGCGGCGAAGGAGGCCGGGAACATGGTCGATCTCGACAGCGACCCCACCAAGCTGATCGAGGTCGTGGAGGTCGGCAAGCAGCTGCTGATGACGCGCGGGGCGCTCACGACGTTCAGCGTTGCCAACGACGTGGCCAAGTACTTCGCCATCGTCCCGGCCCTGTTCGCGGGCACGCTCCCGTGGCTGAAGGCGCTCGACTTCCTGCGCCTGGCGTCGCCCACGTCGGCGATCCTGAGCGCCGTGGTCTTCAACGCCGTCGTCATCCCGTGCCTCATCCCCATCGCGCTGAAGGGGGTGACGTACCGCCCGGTCGGCGCCGACGCGCTGCTGCGCCGCAACCTGCTCGTGTGGGGGCTGGGCGGCGTGCTGGTACCGTTCGCCGGGATCAAGCTGATTGACCTGTGCCTCGCCGCCGTCGGCGCGGCGTGACAGGGGGCGGGTGAGGCTACGAGTCTTCGTCGTGGGTGGTTAACCCCCTCACCCCGCGTGCTTCGCCGCGACCCTCTCCCCCGAGGGGAGAGGGTGAGAGGCACCCGACTCGACGCACGG
>JBGAQM010000395.1:0-5431 GCA_044220735.1 Urbifossiella sp.
CCCCCACGTTAGGTCAGTCCCGGGATCAGGCGGCCGTTGTTCACCGCCGCGACCGGCCGGCCGTCGGGCGTGTGGAACTCGGCCTTCGGGTCGATGCCGAGCTGGTGGAACACCGTGGCGAACAGGTCTTCCGGCCCGAACCCGTCCGACGCCGGGCGCTCGGCGCGGGCGTCGGAGCGGCCCACCACGACGCCGCCCTTCACGCCGCCGCCGCCGAGCAGCACGGTGAACGCCGGCCCCCAGTGGTCGCGGCCGGCGTTGCGGTTGATCCGCGGCGTGCGGCCGAACTCGCCCGTCACCACCACCAGCGTGCTCGCCAGCCGGCCGCGGTCGGCCAGGTCGCGGAACAGCGTGCTGATCGCCGCGTCGAACCCCGGCAGCAGCCCGTTCTTGAGCGTGGCGAAGTTGCCGTCGTGCGTGTCCCAGTTGCTGTGGTCGATCGTCACGCAGCGCACCCCGGCTTCCACCAGCCGCCGCGCCATGAGGCAGCTCTGGCCGAGGCTCGTGCGGCCGTACTCGTCGCGGAGGCGGTCGGGCTCGGCGTGGATGTCGAAGGCGCGCTTCGCCGCGGGGGAAGTCATCAGGTCGAAGGCGCGGTCGCGGAATGTTGCCACGGCGCCGGCGTGTTGGTTGGCCCGCGCCTCGGCGCCGCGGTGGAAGCGGTCCACGGTGTTCAGCAGCGCGCGGCGGTCGGTCAGGCGGTCGGCGGCGACGACGGCCGGCGGCATCAGGTCGGGGACGCTGAAGTTCGGGGCGTTCGGGTCGGCGTCGATGGTGAACGGGGCGTGGTTGGCGCCGAGGTACGCGGGGCCGCCGCTCGGGTGGAACTTCGGCAGCGCCACGTAGGCCGGCACCGACCCGCGCGGGCCGAGGGTGCGCGACACCATCGAGCCGATGCTCGGCCGCTGGTTGTTCGGCGACAGGTTCGGGTTGAACCCGGCCTGCGGGAAGTAGCCGGTGAGGATGTAGTGGTCGGCCGGGCCGTGGTCCGAGTTGTGGTGGCGGAACGACCGCACCAGCGAGAACCGGTCGGCCTGCTGCCCGAGCTTCGGCAGCAGGTCGCACAGGTCCATGCCGGGCACTTTGGACCGCGTCGGGTTGAACTCGCCGCGGAACTCGGCCGGCGCGTCCGGCTTCATGTCGAGCGTGTCGATGGTGGAGAGGCCGCCGTGGAGGAACACGAAGATGAGCGACGTGTCGCGGCTGGCGCCGTCGGCGAGGAGCCGCGGCAGGCCGACGGCGGAGCCGAACAGCGCCGCGGTGCCGACGCGGAGCGCGTCCCGGCGGGAGAGGCCGTCGCAAAACATGGGTCAGGCTCCCAATTCAGATTGGCCGCAAAAAAGCACAAAAAGCACAAAAATAAGACAGATCAAGAATTCAGATCGAACTCCGTCTTTATTCTCACTTCATTTTGTGCTTTTTGTGCCTTTTTGCGGCCATTCCCTCTTACGTCATCAACCCCGCGATGGGGTCGCCGTCCACCAGCGTGTACGGGCGGTTCTCGCGGTCGCGGAGCTCGGCGTGCGGGTCGATGCCGAGCGCCGCGTACAGCGTCGCCAGGAAGTCGGCCGGGCTCACCGGGCGGTCGGCGACGTAGGCGGCGTTGCGGTCGCTGCGGCCGATCACCTGCCCGCCGCGGACGCCGCCGCCGGCGAACAGCGCGCTCTGGCAGGCGCCCCAGTGGTCGCGGCCGCCGTCCTTGTTGATCTTCGGCGTCCGCCCGAACTCGCCCGCCGCGGCGATCAGCGTGCGCTCCAGCAGGCCGCGCTCGGCCAGGTCTTCGATGAGGGCGCTCAGCCCGCGGTCGAGCGCCGGGAGGCACGTCGGGCCGCGGAGCAGGTCGTAGCCCGACTTCGCGCCGTGGATGTTCAGGCCGCTGTGGTTGTCCCACACGTTCGCCACGTTGCCGTCGGGGAAGATGTACATCCAGCTGATCGTCACCAGCCCCACGCCGGCCTCCACCAGCCGGCGCGACAGCAGCAGGCTTTCGCCGTACTCGTTGCGGCCGTAGCGGTCGCGCACACGGCTGGGTTCGCGGTCGAGCTCGAACGCCTGCCGCACCGCCGGCGTCGCCAGCATCCGCAGGGCGCGGTCGTGGTTCTCGTCGATCGCCGTGCGGCCGCGCTGCAGCGCCGCGTCTTGCTGTTGAAGGCGCGTCAGCAGGTCGGAACGGCCGGCGATGCGCGTATCGGGCAGGTCCGGTTGCGGGTCGAGGGCGTGCGTCGCCACCTCGCGGGTTTCCTTCGCCGGGGCGCGCTCGAACGGGTCGTGGCGCGGGCCGAGCCAGCCGGCGTAGGTGCCGGCGTAGGTCGAGCCGTCGTGCCCGATCGGCCGCGGCACCGTCACCGCCGCGGGGACGCCGGTCGGCGGCGTGAAGTGCGACACCACTCCGGCGACGTTCGGGAAGTCGGCGCGGGTGCGCTGGTTGTTCGGCACGCTGAACTGCCGCGGCGGCACGCGGCCGGTCATCATGTGATAAACGCTCGGCTCGTGGTTGTCGCTGCGGTGCGTCAGCGACCGCACGAGCGCGTACTTGTCGGCGAGGCGGGCGAGCCGCGGCAGCTGTTCGCAGATGTCGATGCCGGGGACGTTCGTGCGGATCGGGCGAAACTCGCCGCGGATCTCGGCGGGGGCGTCGGGCTTGAGGTCGAACGTGTCGTGCTGCGGCGGGCCGCCCCACAGGAACAGGTAGATGCACGAGTCGGCGCTGCCCGCGCGCGGGGCGGCGGCGCGGGCTTGAAGGAGGCCCGGCAGCGCGCACGCGCCGCCGAGCTGCCCGAGGCGGAGCATCGCGTCGCGGCGGTGGAGCATGGGAGGAACCGCTCCTGGTTACGTTGCCGCTTGCGGCTGCTCGTTGGGCGGCTAAGCCGCAAGCGGCAACACTAGTGGTTGAACAGGAACTCCGTGCTGTTCAGTAGCGCCCACGCCAGGTCTTCCGCGCCGCGGCGGCGGTCGGCGGCGTTCTTCCGCAGGTGCGCCACGGCCACGCCGGTCTCGTCCGTCGTCGGCCGGCGCGAGAAGAACGTCAGGTACAACTCCTCGGTCAGCTTCGCGTCGTCGGGCTGCGTGCGAACCAGCGTCGCCACGGTGCCAGACTCGTGGCTCAGCTTCGCCTGGATGTCGGGCGAGTTCAGCAGGGTCAGCACCTGGGCGACGCTCGGCTCGCGGGTGCGCTCGCACTCGCACGCGGTCACGCGGCTCGGGCGGCCGAATCGCTTCAGGAAGTCGTGCCGGGCCTTGCTGTCCCACAGCTGCACGGCGCGCGTCACGCCCGGCGAGCCCTGGAATTTTTCGCCCACGCCCGTCGCCTGGCTCACCATGTCGAGCAGCACCTCGGCCTCGGGGCGCTTCAGTAAGGCGCGCGAGAAGTTCCGCTCGTCGCGCTCGTTCGTGGCGTTCGGCCGGCTGCTCGCCTGGTACGTCCGCGACGCGGCGACGAAGGCGATCAGCTTCCGCACGTCGTACTTGTTCTCGACGGTGAACCGGGCCAGCGCGTCGAGCAGTTCGGGGTTCGACGGCGGGTTCGTGGCGCGCACGTCGTCCACCGGCTCGACGATGCCGACGCCCAGCATCCACGCCCAGACGCGGTTGCCGAGGTTGCGGGCGAAGTACGGGTTGTCCGGCCGCGTCATCCAGTCGGCGAGCACCTCGCGGCGGTCGCCGGCGGGGTCGGCCGCGGGGGGCGTGGAACCCAGGGCGTGGGCGAATACCGGCTGGCCGGTGCGCGGGTGTTTCAGCGTCGCGGCCGGGCCGGCGAGCACGGCGCCGCCGCGGGCGCTCACCGGCGTGAAGAAGCCGACCATGCCGGCGTAGTCGGCCTGCGTCCAGCGGTCGAACGGGTGGTGGTGGCACTCGGCGCAACCGATCCGCACGCCGAGCAGCACTTGGGCCAGGTTCGACGCCATCTCGCCGGGCTTCGTGACGACCTGATAGAAGTTCGCCGGCCCGACCTCCGCCAGCGGCCCCTCCGCGGTCAGCAGCTCGCGGGCGAAGCGGTCGAACGGCACGTTCTCGGCCACGCTGCGGCGCATCCAGCCGTAGTAGGTGCGGGCGCGTTCGGGGCCGAGCGTCTGCCGATCGACGCGGAGCAGGTCGGCCCAGCGGAGCGCCCACAGGTCGGCGAACTCGGGCGTCGTCAGCAGCGATTCGACGAGCTTGGCGCGCTTGTCGGCGGCAGTGTTGTCGAGGAAGCGGCGGGCAGTGGCGGGCGTGGGAAGGGTGCCGGTCAGGTCGAGGTAGACGCGGCGAAGGTACTCGGCGTCGTCGCACACGGGCGAGGCGGTGACGTTCAGCTTCGCCAGCCGGCGGTCCACGAGCTCGTCGATAGCGTTAAAGCGCGGAAGGTCGGCGGTGACCACTGGACCGGGCCGCGGCACCAGCGCCCGGAACACGCCCACTTCGCCGAGGTAGCCCGCCATCACCGCGGCCTCGCCGGGCACGTCGAGGGTGGACACGCGGCCGTCGGCCGACACCGCCGCGACCGCCTCGCGGTTCGACTGGTAGCGGGCGTGCCGCGTCACGTCCTTCTCGCCGCCGTCGGAGTAGCGGGCGATCACCTTCAGTTGCTGATCGGCCTTCGCCCCCATCACGCGCTCGGCGGGCTCGACGCGCAGCCCGATCACGCGCGGGGCGTCGGCGGCGCCGAACGGCATCCCCGCCGCAACCCACCGGCGCAACGTCGCGTAGTCGTCGGAGCCGTAGGGGAGCTTCGTGCCGCCGCCGTGGGCGGTGCGGCCGGAGCCCTTGCGGAGGAGGAGGCTTTCGTCGGGGCTGGTCGGCATCAGCCGGCGGCCGCGGGCCTCCTTCGTGAGCGAGGCGAAGTCGGCGTCGGGGTCGGAGCCGAGGACGGAGAGCTTGAAGCCACCTTGGCCGTCGCTCTTGCCGTGGCAGCCGGACGAGCTGCACCCGTAGCGGCCGAGGACGGGGAGGATGTCGTTCTCGAAGTGGAACGCGGGGGCGTCGGCGGCCGGGGTGACGGCCGGGAGCGCGAGCAGCGCGAGAAGGGAGACGAGCCGGGCGGTCACGGGCGGGTTCCGGGCGGGTCGGCGAGCCGCGACGAACCGCGGCGGCAGGCGGGATACCTACGCTTGTACCACGACCGATCGCCCGGGGCAAGCGCCGAGCCGCCGCCAGCGTCGCTCCGATGCTGATTCGTCTGGCCGACTCGATGCGTCTCGTGCCCCCATCTCCTCCGGCCGGACGAATACCGCGTCGCCCCGCATTGCGGGCGACGAGGGCTGCGGCGAGCCGTGCTCCTGCTCGTAGTGGCGGCCGAGGGCGATCAGGAGTTTCCGCCGCTGCCGGCCGGCGGTTAGACCGTGCTCCTCCTCCTACCGCTTCCCAAGACGGATCAGCTCACGCACCCGCCGGGCACCCACCCGGCCGACGGCCGCGGGCACGTCGTGGAAGGGGATGCGCGACGGTAGACAAT
>JBGAQM010000396.1:0-5355 GCA_044220735.1 Urbifossiella sp.
GGCCCGCGGACGTGCGGCCGGACCTCGGCGCGGAAGAACTCCTTGAGTTCCGCGTGCGACGCCGCCGGTAGCGGCGGGCGCTCCGCGGCGGCGGCGTTCGCCCGCGCCTGCGCCGCGTTCCGCGCCCCGGGGATGACCGTCGTCACCGCCGGGTGGTCGAGGCACCAGCGCACCGCGAACTCGGCCATCGTCCACCCCGCCGGCACCCGCGGCCGCAGCTTCTCGACCAGTTCCACACCCGTCCCGAAGGGCAGCCCCGCGAACGTCTCGCCGACGTTGAACGCCGCCCCGTCGCGGTTGTACGTGCGGTGGTCGCCCGGCGCGAACGTCGTCGCCGCGGTGTACTTCCCCGCCAACAGGCCGGACGCCAGCGGCAGCCGCACGATCACCGCCACGCCCTCGCGCTCGCACCGGTCGAACAGCTCGAACACCGGCGACTGGCGGAACACGTTCACGATGAGTTGCAGCGAGGCGCAGTCGGCCTGCCGGATGCACTCCTTCGCCTCCGCCACCGACTCGACGCTCGCGCCGAACCGCTTGATCTTCCCCTCCTTCGCCAGCGCCCGCAGCGTCTCCCACGTCTCGTCGCGGGTCAGCACGTTCATCGGGACGCAGTGCAGCTGCGTGAGGTCGATCGCGTCCACGCCGAGGCGCTTCAGCGACGCCTCGGTGTGGGCGCGGATGGCGGCGGGGGCGAAGTTGCCGGGCCAGCCGGGCTGCGGGAAGCGGCCGAGTTTCGTGGCGACGAAGAAGCGGTCGCGGCCCGCGTCGCGGAGGAACTTGCCGACCAACTCCTCGCTGCGGCCGAGGCCGTACACGTCGGCGGTGTCGAGGAAGGTGACGCCGGTGTCGGCGGCGGCGCGGAGGACGGCGAGGGCGTCGGCCTCGGGAAGGTCGCCCCAGTCGGCGCCGCCGAGCTGCCAGCAGCCGAGGCCGATCTCGGAGACGGGGGTGGAGCCGAACGGGCGGAGCTTCACGGCGGCCTCCGGGAGTGGGGGGTTATCGTACAAGCGAACCGACCGCCGTCAGGCGGCGGGTGACGTTCCCATCACCCGCCGCGGTCGGCTCGCCGCGGCACCTCGGTTGTCGAACACGTAGTACACCGGGTCGCTGAACCGCCGCCGCGCGTCGGCCGCGCTCGCCACCCGCCGCCCGAACGCGCCGTTCGCGTCGCCGCACTTGCGGACCACGCCGACGCGCACGAACCCGGCGCGCTCGAAGAACGGGTTCGCGTGCCCCATCGCGGCCAGCGTCTCGACCCACGGCACCGGGCACAGCTCGCACGCCCGCCGCACGAAGTCGGCGGCGATGCCGGCCCCGCGGTACGTCGGGTGAAGTACGACGCGCTGCAGCACCCACAGCTGCTCGTTCAGCGCCGCCAGCGCGACGCCGCCGCGCGGGTTGGTCAGCCCGAAGTGCCGCGTGCGCAGGCGCAACGACGCCGCCGGGGTGCCGAACACGCACACGCCCACCGGCTCGCGGCCGTGCCACAGCACGATCACCCGCCGGACGAACCCGAGGCCGTGGCCGCGGTAATGCCACCGAGCGAAGTACGCCCAGTCGGATCGGGTGCCGGCGGACAGCCACAGCTCGTCGGCGAACGACACGCGACGTCTTTTCAACCCCCGGCGCTCGGCCTCGACGCGGCCATCCCCGTGGCACTTCACCCACAGGTCCGGGGCCAGGTCGGCGGCGACGTCGTCGTGCGTCGTCGCGGCCAGCACGCCGACGCCGGTGCGCGCCGCCAGCTTCCGCAGGTTGAACGCCACCACCTTCGCCAGCGGCCGGTCGAGCGCCGCGGTGAACTCGTCCGCGAGGAGGAACCGCCCCGCGGCGAGCCGCGCGACCGCGAACGCCAGCCGGAACCGGTAGCGCTGCCCGTCGCTGAGCTCGGCCGGGGTGCGGAGCAGCAACCGCGCCTCGCCGAGCCCGCAGCCGGCGAGCGTCGCCAGCCGCTCCTCGACCGTTCCCGGTAGCGCGTCGATCAGCGGCACGTCGGGGAGCTCGGCGGCGAAGGCGTCGGCGGCGCCGAGTTGCTTCCCGACCTCACGCAGCAGCGACGACTTACCGCCGCCGCTGGGGCCGGTGATCAGCACCACGTCGCCGGGCCGCACGTCGAGCGTGAGGTTGTCGGCGACGGCGTGCGGCGGCTCTCGTTCGGGGAGGCCGAACAGGTCGGCGACGGCCCCGGTGGCGAGCGACCGGCGGGCCGGGCGGAAGGCGTAGCGGACGGTGATGGGCTGGAGCACGACGCACCTCGTGGGATAGACTGTGGGGGTAACGGAGGGCGAACGATGGACGCGGGCCAGACGCTGCTGGAGCCGGAAGAGCTGCTGCGGATGCCGGACGGGGAGCGGTTCGAGCTGATCGACGGCGTACTCAAGAAGAAGCCGATGGGGGCCGAATCGGACTCGATCGCGATCGGACTCGGGAGCCTTCTCACGGCGTTCGTGAAGGCCAAGAAGCTCGGGCTGACGTTCGGAGCACAGACCGGCTACCAGTGCTTCCCGAATCGGCCGAAGCTCGTTCGGATGCCGGACGTGTCATTCGTGGCGAAGGGGCGGCTCCCGGGGGACAAGGCGCCGAAGGGGTACGTGCCGATCGCCCCGGACCTGGCGGTGGAGGTCGTGTCGCCGGGTGAGTTCGCGGAGGAGTTGTCGGAGAAGCTGGCCGACTACCGCTCGGCCAACATCCGGCTGGTGTGGGTCGTCAGCCCAGCGACGCGGACGGTGCTGATCCGCCGGGCCGACGGCACCCTCGCCGAGCTCGACGAGACCGGCACGCTCACCGGCGAGGACGTGCTGCCGGGGTTCACCTGCACGGTCGCGGAGCTGTTCGTCTAGCGGTCAGTTCTTCGGCTCGGTGAACGTGAAGTGGTCGAACGTCACCTCGACCGCCACCCCGGTCGTGTTCTCGGCGATCAGCCCGACCGTGACGGGGCCGTCCCAGCCGACCTCCTGCTTGCCGTACTCGCGCCACGTCGTGCCGTCGGTGCTGGTGGCGAACAGCGCCTGCGACCCCTTCCGCGACAGCCGCAGGAACAGCCGCGAGTCGCCCCCCTTCTGGGCGCCGGTGCCGGACCCGCCGCCGCCGCCGTTGGCCTGGCGGAACGCGGACCCGTAGGCGGTGCGGTGGCCGCCGTCCATCTTCTCGTACTTGCGGATGCCCGCCCGGTTGCCGCGGCCGTCCTCGGCCGTAAGCCCGCCGCCGACGAACCGCGACTGGCCGTTCGTGTTGCCGAGTCGGCCGTCCGGCTGGTGCGGCACGTCGGCCCGCACGCTGGCGACGAAGTCGCCCGTCACCCGGCGGACGAACCGCGGCGCGTCGAACGGCCCCGGCATGTACTCGATCGACCCGCGCGGGTACTCCGGGAGGCGGACCGCGAGCCGCCCGCCGCCGGCCCGGTACGTACAGTCGCCGAGCGGGTCGGTCCAGGCGCCGAAGGCGCGGGCGACGGCGAGCCGGTCGCGCTCGGCGTCCGGGAGCGGCGTCGCGGCCGCGGGCACGACGAGCAGCAGGGCGAGCAGCACGGTGCGCGTCTGGGCGGGGTCTCCGGATGTAACTTTTGTCGGCGGGGGAGGGCCGCGCCCCACGCGGCTCGGGTGTGGGGCCGGTTTCCAACCGGTCATGCGTGAACCGGCCGGTTGGAAACCGGCCCCACACCCGAGCCGTCACCACGCCCGCGGCACCCGGCGGTCCAGCAGGTGCGCCGTGCCGGTCGCGGCGGCGTCGAACAAGTCGTCGTGCGGGCCGAACGGGAACGTCACCAGCTCGTCGTACAGCGCCTGCTGACCCGCATCGACGCACCCGCCGTTCCCCTTGAGCCGGAACGCGCCGTTCTCCACCGCCACGCTGAACCCCGCGACCCGCGCCGCCTTGTCGGCACTCTGCGTCACACCCTTCACCCGCGGTCCGAACCGGGCGTGACGCACGAGAAGGTCCTTGATCCCCTGGAACGCCGCGTTCTGCTCGAACAGGATCACCGCCGGGTTCCACCGCCGGTCGGCGTCGTCGATCAGCGACACCAGCTCCGGGGCGGCGACGCGGCGGGCCGTCGCTTCGAGGACGTGAATCTCGGCGCGTGTGGCGTGCAAGAATCCGGGGGCTGACGCCCCCGGCTCGCCGGTGCGAGCCAGCACCACCAGCGCCGAGGCGTCGGCCGACTCCTTCGCCGACACCGCAGGATCGACCGACAGCACGGTCGCGTCGTACTCCGTCGGCTCGGTCCAGTAGCGAACCCACTCCGCCCGCACGGCCGTCTCGCCGTCGGCCACCGGGAGGAGGCGGTAGCCGCGGGCGAAGCTCGCGGTGCCGACCTCGGCGCGGCGCTCGGCCAGCTTCTCGCGCGGCCACTTCGCCGGCCACACCGGCTCCAGGTTCGCGCCCACCGCTCGGCGGAACAGCGCGAACGCCGGGTTCCGCTTCAGCCGGGCGTTCAGGTCGTCCGGGTGCCACGGCGTACACAGCCCCCAGAACCGGCCGTCGGGTTCGAGCAGGTTCAGCAGGTTGTCGTGGAAGAACGCCGCCGCCCGGTCGCGCTCGGCCCGGCTCGTCAGCGCCTTCACGTCCACCACGTCGTCGCACACCAGCAGGTCGGCCCGCGTGCCGGTGCTCCCGGCGCCGACGCCGAACGCCGCCACGCTCGGGCCGATCACGTCGGCCGGGCGCCGCACCGTGAACGCGTCCGCGGCCCACGGCTGGCCCGGCTTCAGGTGCGGGAAAACCTTCTGAACGTAGGGGTTGCCCGCGATGGCGTCGCGGAGAAACCGGCTCCGCTCGGCGGCCACGGCCTCGGTGGCGCACACCACCTTCACCCGCAGGCCGGGGTTGCGGCCGAGCTCCCACACGACGCGGGCGCACACCTGGAACGTCTTGCCGTGGTCGCGCGGCAGCTCGACCAGCCCCCGCCGGGTCGCCCCGAGGAAGCCGTGCAGTTGCCGGTGAACCTCGCCCTGCTCGACCGGCCGGCCGCTCGAATCCGTGAAGCAGACTTCGACGAAGACCGACGGGTCAGTCCGCGCCAGCACGACCTTCAGGACCGCCTTGCAGATCGGCGTCGGGGGCGGCGGGGTGGTGCATGTCGGCCGCGAGCCGCGCGAGGTCGTCATCGGAGTGACTCTCCAGAAAGGCGACCAGCCGGCGGGCGTCGGCCGATCGGGGGGCGGGAAGGGGGTCGGGCGTGTCGGGCGGGGCGGCGAGGCGGAAGCGCAGCTCCAGCAGGAACCGGGCGGCGTCGCGACGGACCTTCTCGTCCTCGGCGCGGAGCAGCTGCCGGAGGATGAGCACCGCCTCGGCGCTCACCTCGACCGCGAGGCGCTTCTCCGCCTCGGCCAGGAGCGCCGGCCAGCGCTCGTC
>JBGAQM010000397.1:0-5382 GCA_044220735.1 Urbifossiella sp.
ACGCGGATGCCGTCGCCGCCGTCGGCGTAGAGGGCCGATTGCAGCGTGTGCGCCGGGAGCGGCGAGACGACGACCTCGGCGAGCCCCGCCGCCACGGGGAGGGTGTCCTCGCGGGTGACGAGGGCGGTGGGGTGGTAGAGGGTGACGGCGGTGATCTTGCTCGGGGCCGCCTTGATGGGGGCGTCCTGGGCGCGGGCGCCCGCGACGGCGGCGAGGAGGACGGCGGCGAGGAGGGCGCGGCGCATGGGAGGGGCTTCCGGGAAGGAGGTTCGGATGGCTCGTGGGTGAGTCCGCTTGCGGCTTAGCGTTGCCCAACGCTAAGCCGCAAGCAGACACTCCCACGAGGCGGGGGTCACTTCTTCTCGTTGCGGCCGTTGCCGACCTCGAACCCGGCGGCGCGCGCCTGGTCGCGGACGACGCCCTTCACCGCCTCGTCGAGCGCCTGGTCGGCGGGGTTCTGCGGCCCCTTGGCGCGCTCGTCGTCGAGCTTCCGCTGCCGCTGCGCCGTCAAGTCGGCGATCTGCTTCTGGAGGGCAGCGCGCTCGTCCGCCTTCTTCTGCACGTACCCGGCGCGCTCGGCCTGGGGCAGCTTCGCCACGTCCGCCGGCAGTTCCGCGTCCGGCACCTTCGTGATGTCGAACGCCTTGTCGCCCTTCATCTTGTCGATCAGGTCCCAGCGGTCGTTGCGGTACAGCTCGCCGGCCTTCGACGCCGCCCGGGCCAGCGCCGCCTGCGGGACGCCGCCGCCGAACCCGCCGCCGGGCGCCGCGGGGAGCGCCTTCAGGGCGTTCGCGTCCTGCGCCTTCTGGTTCTCGAACCGCTCCTTCCCCTCCTTGCCGTAGGCGAGGTACGTCTTGCCGAGGTCGTCGCCGAGCTTCAGAATCCGGTCGTCGAACTCGGTCTTGGGCACGGCCGCGACGAGGGCGCGGTTCTGGTCGATCGACAGCGCCCGGCCGCCGCACTTCTCGGCGAACATGGCCCAGCCCTTCGCCTCGTGGCTGTCGCCGCGGCCGCAGTAGATGGTGTTGAGGATGACGCCGCGGCCCTTCGCCAGGTCGGCCACCTCGTCGAGCGTCACCTGCCGGTCCTGGTCCACGGGCTCGTTGCCGCACACGAAGATGAGCTTCAGCGCGCCGGGGGCGCGGGACCACGGCTGCTCGGCGAGCGCCGCCTTGCCGACGCGGGCCACCAGCTCGGTGCCGCCGCGGGTGCGGAGGGTGTTGAGCGCCTTGTACACGTCGTCGAGGTCGGCGGTGAGGTCGAGTTCCTTCTTCACCCAGCCGCTCGCGGGGGCGTAGTTGTCGTTGCCGTAGCTGTAGAGGGCGACGCGGAGGTCGGGCGTCGGCCGGAGGCGGGCCAGCTCGTTGACGATGTCCCACAGCTTGAGCTTGGCCGAGTCGATGAGCCCGTCCATGCTGTTGGACGTGTCGAGGCACAGCACCAGGTCGATGGCCTTCGGCGCGGGCCGGCCGCCGACCGGGCGCGGCTCCTGGGCCGGCGCGGGGGCCGGGGTGGTGAACGCGAGCGGCAGCGCCACGGCCGCGACGCACACGAGCAGGCGGGACATGAGCAACCTCCGGATCGGGGAAGCCTTCCACCGTCTGAAGCGGATTCTAACCGAACCGTCGGTCGGGGGGCGTAACGGGTTGGTAACTGCCGGCGCCGCCTCGGAGCTTTCCTTCCCCGCGGGCGTCGGTTACCGTGGGGCTTCCCTCCCGGAGCCTCCCCCATGCCCGACCGCCGCCACTTCCTCGCGTCCACGGCCGCGCTACTGGGCGCCGAATCCGCCCGCGGGTTCCAGGCCAACGACACGCTCCGCGTCGGCTGCATCGGCACCGGCGGCCGCTGCCGGACGCTCATGCGCTCGCTCGCCGCCGTCCCGAACGTCAAGATCACGGCCGTGTGCGACGTGTGGGAGACGAACCGTGAGGAGGGGAAGAAGCTCGCCGACCCCGCCGCCTTCGCCACCGGCCGGCACGAAGACCTACTCGCCCGCACCGACGTGGACGCCGTGCTCATCGGCTCGCCCGACCACTGGCACGTGCCGCTCACGGTGGCGGCGTGCGCCGCGGGGAAGGACGTGTACGTCGAGAAGCCGCTGACGCACGACCTCGACGAGGGCCGCGCCGCCGTCGAGGCGCAGGACCGGCACCGCCGCGTCGTGCAGGTCGGCACCCAGCAGCGCAGCATGACCCACGTCCGCGCCGCCTACGACTTCCTCAAGAGCGGCGTCGTCGGCACCGTGCACAAGGTGCATTGCACGTGGAACCGCAACGCCGCGCGGGCGCAGCGGTTCAAGGACACCATCGACGCCACGAAGGTGGACTGGACGCGGTTCCTCGGCACGGCGCGGCAGCAGCCGTTCGACGCCTACAAGTTCCGCCAGTGGCGCTGGTTCTGGGACTTCGGCGGCGGCATCTTCACCGACCTGATGGTCCACTGGATCGACGTCGTCCACTGGTTCCTCGACCTCGGCGCGCCGGCGACCGCGGCGAGCGCCGGCGACTTCTACTCGGCGAAGGACGTGTGGGAGACGCCGGACACGGTGCAGACCATCCTGCGCTACCCCGACAAGCAGGTGCAGGTGTACTTCGAGGGCACGTTCAGCAACAACCGCAACGGCGCGATGGTCGAGTTCATGGGTACCGAAGGCACCCTGTACCTGGACCGCGGCCGGTTCGAGTTCATCCCCGACCGCGGGAAGATGGGCGCGCCGCGCGAGCTGATCCTCGGCACGGGCACGCGCGGGCTCGACTTCTACGACAAGCCCGACGGCGAGTTGCTGCACCTGACGGACTGGGTGGCGGCGGTGCGGGCGCGGCGGAAGCCGAGCTGCCCGGCGGAGGCCGGCGTGACGGCGGCGGCGGCGGCGCACCTGGCGAACCGGTCGCTGCGCACGGGGCAGATCGCGCACGCGAAGGGGTAGTGGCCCGCCGCGACGCGAACCCGCAAGCGGCAACGTAACCACCCGAGTTGCCGCTTGCGGCTTCGCGCTTCCCGACGCGAACCCGCAAGCGGCGGAATCTCTACACCACCCCCACGCCCCGCGATTCCCCACGGACGGACTCATGTCACCCGCTGCCCCCGCGGTCTGGACGGTCAAGGCGCTGCTCGACTGGACGGCCGACTTCCTCGCCAAGAAGAACGTCCCCGGCCCCGCCGCGAAGATCGACGCCCGCCTGCTCCTCGCCCACGTCCTGAAGTGCAAGCCGATCGACGTGCTCGTCCGCTACGACGAGCACCCCACCGACGCCGACCGCACCGCGTACCGCGAGCTCATCAAGCGCCGCGTGGACGGCTGGCCGGTCGCCTACCTCCTCGGCGAGAAGGAGTTCTTCCTCCTGCCGTTCGAGGTCACCCCGGCCGTGCTCATCCCGCGGCCCGAAACCGAGACGCTGGTCGGCGAGGCGCTGGCGCTGCTGAAGAAGCAGCCGGACGCCGCCGCGCTCGACCTGTGTACCGGCTCCGGGTGCGTCGCCGTGAGCCTGGCGAAGAACGCGAAGACCGCGCGCGTCACGGCCACGGACGTGTCGCCGGACGCGCTCGACGTGGCCCGCCGCAACGCGGCGCGGAACGGCGTCGCGGAGCGCATCGACTTCCGCGCCGGCGACCTGTTCGCGGCGCTGCCCGACGGCGCGCCGTTCGACGTGGTGGCGACGAACCCGCCCTACGTGACGCAGACGGAGTTGGCCGGCTTGCAGCCGGAGGTGCGCGACCACGAGCCGCGGCTGGCGCTGGACGGCGGCCCGGACGGGCTGGCGTTCTACCGGCGCATCGCGGCCGGCGTGGGGGATGTGTTGAAGCCCGGCGGCTGGCTGCTGGCCGAGATCGGCGCGACGCAGCAGGAGGCGGTGTCGGCGCTGTTCGCGGAGCGGCTGGAGGTGGTGAAGACGCTCCGGGACACGAACGGATTGCCGCGGGTGGTCGTGGCGCGGAAGCGGCTCGGGGTTTAACGTGGGGCCGGTTTCCAACCGGCCATGCCTACGCCGGCCGGTTGGAAACCGGCCCCACGTCAGAACAGCTCCTCGATCCGCCGGCCGTGCGGCAGCACCGGGATCGGCCGGCCGTTGTTGAGGTAGTTCGCGTTCACGTCCACGCCGAGGTGCGCGTACACCGTCGCCAGCACGTCCTGCGGCGTCTTCGGGTTCGCCTTCGGGAAGGCGCCCTTCTCGTCCGACTCGCCCACCACGCGCCCGCCGACCACGCCGCCGCCGGCCAGCGCGGCGCTGAACACGTTCGGGTAGTGGTCGCGGCCGGCGTCGTTGTTCACCCGAGGGGTGCGTCCGAACTCGCCCCACGCCAGCACCAGCGTCGTGTCGAGCAGGCCGCGGGCCTCCAGGTCTTCGAGCAGCGCCGTGTACGCCCGGTCCCACCGCGGCAGGAAGCCCTCCCGCAGTGACTCGAAGCCTTTGACGTGCGTGTCCCACCAGCGCAGGTCCACGGTCACGATGCGCACCCCGGCCTCCACCAGCCGGCGCGCCAGCAACATGCGCTGCGCCCAGTTCGGCGCCCCGCAGCGGTTCGCGGCCTTCGGGTCGAACGCCGGCATGAACCCGTAGCGCTCGCGGACGGCCATCGGCTCCTTGTCGAGGTCGAAGGCGTCGCGCGCCGCCGGCGACGTGAGGATGTCCCACGCCCGCGTCTGGAAGCGGTCGAGCGCGTCGAGCTGGCCGCTGGTGTCGGCGTCGCGGCGGAGGGTGTCGAAGCGGTTCAGCAGCGAGCGGCGGTCGGCGGCGCCGTCGTTCGTGACGCCGGTCGCCAGCGTGAAGTTCGGCAGCCGGAACGGGCCGGGTTGCGCCGGGTCGGCCTGCGTCTCGAACGGCTTGTGCGCGACGCCGAGGTACGCCGACCCGGCGCCCGGGAGCACGCGCGGGATCATGACGTAGGCCGGCAGGTGCGGCGTGAGGTGGCCGAGTTGCTTCGACACCACCGAGCCGACCGACGGGTGGACGTTCTCGTCCGGCGCCGGGCCGCTGTTGTACCCGGTGAAGCAAATCTGATCGCCCGTGCTGTGTCCCGCGTCGTGGTGGTGCAGGCTCCTGATGATCGACCATTTCCGCATGATCCGCGCCGACATCGGCAGCAGGTCCGACAGCCGCACGCCGGCGACGGGCGTGGGGGTGGTGCCGAACTCGCCGCGCACTTCCGCCGGCGCGTCGGGCTTGGGGTCCCAGGTGTCGTGGTGGCTCGGCCCGCCGCGCATCCACAACAGGATGACGGAGTTCACGCGCGAGGGGCGGGTGAGTTCGGTCGCGCGGAGCACGTCGGCGAGGCCGACGCCGGCGGCGCCGAGGAGGCCGGCCTTCACGAAGCCGCGGCGGCTGGTGCGGAGGGTGCGGCGAAAATCGGCACAGCCGAGGGGCGTGGGCATGGGACGCGGCC
>JBGAQM010000398.1:0-5375 GCA_044220735.1 Urbifossiella sp.
GCCTCGCGGGCGTTCTCGCGCGGGACGAGGAGCCGCTTCAGCCCGCGGTCGCGGGCGGCCATGGCGACCGACAGCGCGCCCTTGACCGGCCGCACCGCACCGTCGAGCGCGAGTTCGCCGGCCGTGGCGCAGTCCGCCAGTTGGTCGGGCCGCACCTGGCCGGTGGCGACGAGGAGGCCGAGCGCGATCGGCAGGTCGAACGCCCCGGCGTCCTTGCGCAGGTCGGCCGGGGCCAGGTTGATGATGGTGCGACCGGTCGGGCGGTGATACCCGAGGTTGGCGAGCGCCCGCTCGATCCGGTGGACGCTCTCGCGGACGGCCAGTTCGGGCAGCCCGACGAGGACCGTCTTCGGCAGCCCGGCGGCCACGTCCACCTCGACCTCGACCGGCACGGCGTCGATCCCGGCCAGCGCGAAGGCGTTCAGCTTGGCGAGCATGACCCGGGTGTCCTCGGCGCGGGACTGGCGTGGGCGGGGTCACACGAGCGGCGACCGCCCCCTAGTCTACCCGCCCCTCCGGCGCCATCAACCGGCCCCACGTCAGATCACCGGCAGCGACCGCCGCGGGCCCGCGGGGCGCTCGGCCTGGTTCAGATGCACGTGGAGCGGGGCGTAGTGCCAGCCGGCGCCGTGGGCGTCGGCCAGCGCCTTCAGCGCCGCCACCGCGTCCTCGGTGATGCGGTTTCCCGTCTCCTGGTACGCCGGGTCGCAGAAGTAGACGCGACAGCCGATCGGCCGCGCGTCGCGCGCCGTGCAGAGGTTGTTCACCTGGAACGGGCACCCGTCGCGGGTCACCGGCGCCTCGTACGGCGGCGCCCCTTCCAGCAGCAATTCGGCCTCGAAGTGCGACAGGAACAGGGTGTGGCCGTACTCGGTGAACCGGCAGCAGCGGCCCGAGGCGTCGCAGCGCGGCCCGGCGGCGCGGACGGCGGCGTCCGCGGCGTCGTACACGGCGAGCACGGCGCGGCGCAGTTCGGGGTTCACAGGATGAACTTGCTCAGGTCTTCGCTCGCCACGATGGGGCCGAGCTTCTCGCGCACGAACTTCGCGTCCACCACCACCCGCTTGTCGGCCAGGTCGGGGCCGGCGAAGCTCACCTCCTCCACCACCTTCTCCAGGATGGTGTGGAGCCGCCGCGCCCCGATGTTCTGCGCGCTGCGGTTCACCTCGAACGCCGTGTCGGCCAGCGCCTCCACCCCGTCCGGGGTGAACTCCAGGTTCACGCCCTCCGTCCGCAGCAACTCGGCGTACTGCTTCGTCAGCGCGTGCTTCGGCTCCGTCAGGATGCGCAGGAAGTCGGCGCGCGTCAGGTCCGTCAGCTCGACGCGGATCGGGAATCGGCCCTGCAACTCGGGCATCAGGTCGGCCGGCTTCGACACGTGGAACGCCCCCGCCGCGATGAACAGCACATGGTCCGTCCGCACTGGGCCGTGCTTGGTGTTCACCGTGGTGCCCTCGACGACCGGCAGCAGGTCGCGCTGCACGCCCTGCCGCGACACGTCCGGCCCGTGGCCGCTCTGCGGCCCGCACACCTTGTCGAGCTCGTCCAGAAACACGATCCCGTGGTTCTCGACGCGGTCGACGGCCCGCTCGGTCACGGCGGCGCGGTCGATCAGCGCCTCGGTCTCCTGCTCGGTGAGCACCTTGCGGGCCTCTCGGACCGGCATCGTCCGCGGCTGGGCGTTCTTCGGCATGAGCCGGTCGAACATGCTCTGCATGTCCACGTCCATGTTCTCCATGCCGAGGTTGGAGAAGATCTGCACCGGGACGTGCTTCTGCTCGACGCTCAGTTCGACGGTGCGGTCCTCCAGCTCGCCGGCGGCGAGCTTGGCGCGGAACTTCTCGCGGGTGCGGCCGCGCTTCTCCTCGTCCTCGCGCTCCTGGTCCGGCTCCCACGGCCCGCCGGACTTCGGCGGCGGCACCAGCAGGTCCAGCAACCGCTCGGCGACGCGCTCGCGGGCCTTCTCCACCACCTCGGCGCGCATCTCCTGCTTGACGAGCCCGATGCCCGCTTCCGTCAGGTCCCGGACGATGCTCTCCACGTCGCGGCCGACGTACCCGACCTCGGTGAACTTCGTGGCCTCGACTTTGAGGAACGGCGCGCCGACGAGCTTGGCGAGGCGGCGGGCGATCTCCGTTTTGCCGACGCCGGTGGGGCCGATGAGGATGATGTTCTTGGGCGTGACGCTGGCGCGCAGCTCCTCGGGGAGCTGCTGGCGGCGCCAGCGGTTGCGGATGGCGACGGCGACGGCCTTCTTGGCGGCGTCCTGGCCGACGATGTACTTGTCGAGCTCGGCGACGATCTGCCGGGGGGTCATGTCCATGTTCGCTGCGCTCACTGTCTTCAAGTCGGGGAGCCTTCAAGTCCGGCGCTCGGCCGGGTCGTCTCCGTCTTCAGACTTGATGACTTGACGACCTGACGACTTGCGACTCAGAGTTCGACCACGTCGATGTTGCGGTTGGTGTAGATGCAGATGTCGCCGGCGATCTCCAACCCGTGGCGGACGACCTCCGCCGGCTTCATCGTCGTGTGCGCCAGCAGCGCCCGGGCCGCGGCCAGCGCGTAGGGGCCGCCGCTGCCGATCGCCAGCACGTCGTCCGTCGGCTGGATCACGTCGCCGTTGCCGCTCAGCAGCAGCAGGTGCTCGCGGTCGAGCACGACCAGCATCGCCTCGAGGCGGCGCAGTACGCGGTCGGTCCGCCACTCCTTCGCCAGTTCGGCGGCGGCGCGCGGCACCGAGCCCTGGTGGTCGCGCAACTTCGCCTCGAACCGCTCCAGCAGGCTGAAGGCGTCGGCGGCGGCGCCGGCGAACCCGGCGAGCACCTTGCCGTCGTGGAGGCGGCGGATCTTCTTGGCGTCGTTCTTCATGACGACGTTGCCGAGCGTCACCTGCCCGTCGCCGCCGATGGCGGCGCCGGCGGCGGTGCGGACGGCGAGGACGGTGGTGGCGCGGAGGCGGGGCACGGGCACGGTTCCTGGGGCGGCGGTCGTCCGGGGTATGATACCCCCGCGGCACGCGCGCTGCGTAAAATGCGGTCGCCCACGGAGAACCCCGCCATGCCGCGCACCCTTGCCCTGCTCGCCGTCCTTGCCGTTGGGGCGGGCGTCGCCCGCGCCGACAAGGCGCCGCCGGCCACCCAGCCCGGCCAACTCGACGTGTACGACGCCGCGAAACTGTTCTCGCCCGCCGGCATTGACAAGGCGAAGGAGGCACTCCGCGCCGCCGAGTTCCACCACGGCCTGGCCGTGACGGTCGAGACGGTGACGGCGCCGCCGGCCGGGAAGCTGCGGGCCGAGGCCGAGGCGGCACACCACGACGAGGCCAAGTGGCGGGCGTTCATGACGCAATGGGCGCGGGACACCGCGAAGGCCGACAAGGCGAAGGGGGTTTACGTCCTCGTTACCCTCCAGCCGGTCGGCGGCATCGCCGTCCTCGCCGACGCCGAGACCACCCGCCGCGGCTTCACCGAAGCGGACGACCGCAAGGTCCGCGAGGTGTTCGCGGCCGCGTTCCGGGAGGCGAACAAGGAGCCCGACGAGGCGAAGAAGCAGGCCATCCGCTCGGCCGCGCTGCTGAAGGCGGTCGAGACCATCGCCGCCGACCTGAAGGGGACGACGGTCGCCGGCGCGGGCGGGTCGGAGAAGGCCGGCCGCGACCGCGGCCCGGCGCACGCCGACGCGCCGCGGTCGCCGGTGATGGGCTACCTGTGCTTCGGGCTGATGGGCCTGGCCGGGGTGTGGCTCGTGATCGCCGTGGTGCGGGCGTTCACCAGCGGCGGCGGGGGCGGCGGCACGGGCGGCGGGGGCGGCGGCGGGTTCTTCCCGAGCCTCCTCGGCGGCCTGTTCGGCGCGGCCGCGGGGATGTGGATGTACAGCCACTTCTTCGGCGGCGGCGGCGGGATGTTCGGCGGCGGGTCGGACGCCTACGCCGGGGACGCCGGCGGCACCGACTCCGGCGGCGACACCGGCGCCGGCGACTGGGGCGGCGGCTCTGCGGACGCCGGCGGGTTCGACGGCGGGTTCGACGGCGGCGGCGACTTCGGCGGCGATTTCTGACCCGGGCGGGTCATTCGGGCAGGGATTATTGGTTACGGCGAAAGGAGGGACCCCGTCAGAAAAGCATTGAGTCGCCCGCAAGAATCACTGTTGGAGCGATGCCGTGGGGCCAGTCATCACGCGAGTCCTTGCGCGGTCGGAACTTGCGGCCACCGCCGCGACGCAACACTTCGGCTGAAACGCCGCCCGTCGGCCGGCGTCCTGTCGGGTGAACCCGATTCACCTGTCGCTGGCCGGTCGGTACTGCGGCCGTAAGAAGGTGCGGATGACGGCCGACGAGCTGACCGCGCTGAACGACCAGATCGCCGCCCTCGCCCGGGCCGGCCTACCGCTCGACCAGGGGCTCGACACCCTGGCCCGCGACATGGGCCGCGGCCGGCTCCGGGCCGTCACCGAGGCGCTCGCCGCCGACCTCCGCGCCGGCCACCCGCTGCCCGAGGCGCTCGCCCGCCAGCAAGGCCGGGTGCCGACGTACTACGCCAACCTCGTCACCGCCGGCGTCCAGACCGGCCGCCTGCCCGACGTGCTGGCCACCCTCACCGCCTACGCCCGGTCCGTGTCCGCCACCCGCACCATCGTCTCCGAGGCGCTGTTCTACCCGGCCGTGGTGATGGTGATCGGCGTCGCCCTGTTCGCCACCCTCGCCGGCTTCGTCCTCCCGCAGTTCGACCAGATTTTCCGGGACTTCGGCCTCCAGTTACCGGCGATCACCGAGTTCGTGCTGGTGTTCGGCCGGCACCCCGTTGAGTTGGTCGTGGTCCCCGCCGTGGTGCTGGTCGCGGGGCCGCTGCTGGCGCGGGCGGTGCTGCGGCGGTCGGAGCGGGGGCGGCGGCTGTGGGCGCGGGCGGTCTACCTGGTGCCGCTGGTCGGCGGGCTGATCCGCACCGCCCGGCTGGCCGCGTTCACCGAGCTGCTCGGGCTGCTGGTCGAGTACGGCGTGCCGCTGCCGACCGCGGTGCGGCTGGCCGGCGGCGCGTCGAGCGACCCGGAGATGGCGGCGCAGTCGGAGGTCGTCGAGGCGCGGCTGACGGAAGGCGCGGCGCTCGCGGACGCGTTCCGCGGGCGGGGGCTGGTGCCCGACTGGGTGGCGTGGCTGGCCGCGGCCGGCGAGCGGCGCGGCGGGCTCGGGCCGGCGCTGCGCGAGACCGCCGCCGTGTACCGCCGGCAGGTGGACGCCCGCGCCGCGGTGCTGCGGAGCGTGCTGCCGCCGTTCGTGGTCGTGGTCACCGCCGGCACGCTGACGGTGTTCTTCGTCGTCGCCGTGATGGCCCCGCTGCTGAAGCTGCTGGAAGGGCTGAGCAAGTAGCCGCAACGTGGGG
>JBGAQM010000399.1:0-5477 GCA_044220735.1 Urbifossiella sp.
GGAGCTGGCGGGGCTGGTGCACCCGCTGCTCGCCAAGTCGGCCGACGCCCGGCCGGCGTGGGCCGCCGTGGTGGGGGAGCGGGTGCGGGCGGTCATCCCGGCGCAGGCCGCCGCCCGCGCCCGGGCGATGGACAAGTCGGTGTCGCAGCCGCAGGTGATCCCGTCGCAGGTGAACGTGCCGATCCCCGTGACGACGCCAGACGGCGACCCGTTCGCCGGCCTGGACGCGACCGAGGCCGAGCCGGCGCCCGCGGCCGCGCCGGCGAAGCCGCGGCGGCCGTGGGCGGTCGCGGCCGGGCTGGCGGCGCTGATGCTGGTGGTGTTCGGCGGGGTGATCATCATCATCCGCAACCGCGACGGCTCGGAGACGAAGATCGAGGTGCCCGACGGCGCGACCGTGACGGTGAAGGGGAAGGACGGCAAGACGCTGGCGACGGTCGGCCCGAAGAAGGCGCCGCCGGCCGCGGACGACAGCCCGGACCGAAAGGCCGCGGACTACGTGCTGTCGGTCGGCGGTGCGGTGCGGGTCAACGGTGCGGACCGCGACGTCGCCGCGGCGGCGGACCTGCCGCGGGAGCGGTTCACGCTGACAGGCGTGATCCTGGAGGGGAAGCCGGCGACGGTCGTGACATCGGCCGCGTTCGACGGGTGCAAGGGCTTGATGTCCGTCGTCCTGAAAGGCACGCCGGTGACGGACGCGCAACTGGTGTTCCTCAAGGACTACCCGAAACTGCGGACGCTCGATCTGGGCGGCACGATGGTAACCGGCACCGGGCTGACACACCTCGCGGGGTGTACCGAGCTGACGGGCATGGATTTGAATGGTGCGGCGGTCACGGACGCGGGTCTGGCGTCGTTCAAGGACCTGGGCAAGCTGCACGGGTTGGGGCTCGCCCGGACGGCGGTGACGGACGCCGGGCTGGCCCACCTGCGAGACTGTAAGAGCCTCGCCCACCTCACTCTTGAGTGGACCAAGGTCACGGACGCGGGGTTCGCCCACCTCCGCGAGTACAAGCGACTTGCCCTCCTCGACGTGCGGAACACGAGGGTCACGGCGACGGGGCTGGCCGCCTTCCACGCCGCCGTGCCCGGGTGCAAGATCGAGCACGACGGCGGCGTCATCGAGCCGCGGGCCGCCGCGGCCAATCCGGATCGCGCCGCGGCCGAGTACGTGTTGTCGGTCGGCGGGCAGGTCGAAGTCTTCAACGCCGGCAAGAACCGCCGGGTCGCCGCCGCCGCCGACCTGCCGACCGCGTCCTTCGTGCTCAGTGCCGTCCTCGCCGACAAGATGGCCGTCACCGACGCCGGGCTGGCCCCCCTCAAGGACTGCAAGGGCGTGACGTGGGTGGCGGTGGGCGGAAAGGGCGTAACGGACGCCGGCATGGCGTACCTCAAGCACTTCAAGAAGATGCACGAACTCCGCCTGACCGACACGGCGGTGACCGACGCCGGACTGGAGCACGTCCGCGGGTTCACGAAGCTGTCGGTCCTCGACCTGCGCGGCACGACGGTGTCGGACGCCGGGCTGGCCCACCTCAAGGCCGCCACCGGCCTCACGCAACTCTGGCTCAGCAGCAAGGGGGTGACGGACGCCGGCCTGGCCCACCTGCAAGTCAGCCCGGGGCTCGTTCACCTCTGCCTGCGGAACACGGGTGTGACCGACGCCGGGCTGGAGCGGTACAAGGGGTGTCGGGGGTTGAAGTCGCTCGACCTGGACGGGACGGCGGTGACGGACGCCGGGCTCGCCTTGTTCCACGACTGCGCCGACCTGGCCTACCTCGGCGTGAAGGACACGCGGGTGACGGCGGCGGGGGTGGAGCGGTTTCGCGCCGCCCGGCCCGCCTGCCGGATCGAACACGACGGCGGCACGATCCAGCCGAAGAAGTGACCACGCCGACGGGCCGCGTAACGACTTGAGCGATTCCGCGATTTTCCCCTGGCACGCCGCCGCCCCCGACGCTATCCCCGCCGGCCTCTCGGGGAACCGTTCGTCGCAGAAGGGGGGCGTGCAATGCTCCGCAAGCTCGTACTCGGGCTCGGCGCCGCCGGGCTGTTCGGCGCCGCCGCCGTCGCGCAGTTCGCGGCCGACCGCGTCGGCACGCCCGTCGCCCCGAAGGCGGCACCGCCCGCCACGCCGCCCGTCGTCCCGCCGGCCGTACCCAAGGCGGCGCCGCCGGTCTACGTGCCGCCGGTCGGCGGCTTCGCCCCCCCGCCGGCCGCGCCCACCGGGTTCACCCCGGCCCCCGGGTTTGCCCCGGCCCCCGGGGTCGCCCCGCGCCCGATGCCCACGCCCGCCGCGGCGCCGGCCGAGCCGCTGAACATCCCCACCGCGCTGCCGGCGAACCACCCGTGGCTGCTGCGGCCGGAGCACGGGCCGTTCGTCATCCTCCTCCGCAGCTACAGCCGGCCGGCCCGGCCGAGCGCCACCGACCCCGGCCTCACCGCCCGCGAACTCGCCGAGGGGCTCGCCGACGAGGTCCGCCGGCTGCCGCAGGCCAAGGGGCTCGGCGTCTACCTGTACGAGCACGTGTCCGAGGAGCGCAAGGCCGAGGCCCAGGCCGCCGCCGACGCCCGCCGGAAGGCCGCCGAGTTCGCCGCCCGCATGACCGACTTCCGCCAGAAGGCCGAACTCAACGGCATGACGTTCCTCGACCCCGAACAGGCGCTGCGGTACAAGTCGTTCAACTACCGCGACCAGATCGGCGTCGTCGTCGGCGGGTTCCGCACCGAGGACGACGCCGTGCGGATGCTGTCGAAGGTGAAGCAGTGGCCGACGCCGGCGAACACCAAGCTCCTCGACGGCGGGGCCATCGCCAAGCAGACGCCCGACGGCAAGTCCACCATCGAGAAGTCGTACCTCAACCCGTACGGGCAGGCGATGGTGGTCGCCAACCCCACCATCGCCCGCCAGCTGCCGGCCCCGGGCACGGTGTCGCAGCTCGACCCGTTCATCGTGAAGCTGAACGAGGGGCGGCCGTACAACCTCCTCAACGCGACCAAGACGTGGACCCTCGGGGTGAAGGCGTTCAACGCCCCGGTGCGGGTGCAGACCCGCGACGACGACGGCGTCGGGATCAAGCTGTTCAGCCTGCCGAAGGGCGGCGACGCGCTCGCGGCCGGGGCCGAGGCCGCGGAGGAGATGGCCCGGAGCCTGCGGGGGATGAAGCACAAGGACGGCTCGCCGGTCGGGCTGGAGGCGTTCGTCCTCCACCACCGGAACGGCAGCATGGTGACGGTCGGCCAGTTCGACGGCCCGACCGACCCGGCCCTGCACACGACCCGGCGGATGCTGATGGGGATGCAGTTCCAGGCCCGCGACGTCCAGGCGGCGGAGGGCGCCCGCAACTACCTGCACGAGAGCATCGTGCCGGTGCCGATCCCGAAGCCGTGAGCCGGCCGGCCGCCCGGACCCCGCCTCACCCCGGCTGCTGCAACTGCGTGGTCGCCACGAACGTGCCGACCGCCTGCCCGACGGCGAGCCCGTCGGCCGCGGCGGTCGGCGTGTGGACGCCGGCGTACACCTCGCTCGCGGCGACCTCGGCCGCGACGCCGGCGAAGTCGGCGAACGCCCGCGACACCCCCGGCAGGCCCGGCGAGTACGTGCGGACCGCGAATCCGGGGCCGAACACCCACTCCAGCACCGCCGCCCCCGCCCCCGCGAACGCGGCCTGCTCGGCCACGTAGTCCGGGTGGTTCGGCGTGTCCCGCAGCGGCGCCCACGTCGGGTCGGCGGTCGTGAGCCCGTTGCCGTCGGTGTCGGCCTCGCGGACCGCGGTGACGGGCCGCCAGCGGTCGTAGGTCAGCTTCGCGTCCCAGGCCGCGATGCCGGCGTCGGCCGTGGCGAGGTTCACGAGCGCGAACGCCCGCGCGGAGTCGAGCAGGTTCAGGTTCAGCCGCCGGAGCGCGGCCTGCGCCACCAGGTTGATGTTCGCCCCCGACCCCCAGAAGAGCGCCTGCGCCGTCTGGTCCGCGGTGCGGGCGGTACTATCGACGCGGCCGAGTTGCTGCACCGCGTTCAGGTCGGCGGCGTACTCCGGGCTCGTGACGGCCGGCGGGCCGGCGGGGCGGAACGAGACCGCCGACGGGATGGCGAACGGCTGCACGGCCCCAGCCCGGCAGCAGGAACGCCTCGCCCGGCGGCGTCGGCCGCCAGTCGCCGCAGCGCCGCTCGGGAGCGTACGGGAAGCTCGCCGCAGCGTCGACCCGTCGAACGAGCGGACCGCGACGATGAACGCCGCGGCCTTCGCGCCGGCCTCGAGGCCGGCGTCCTTCGGCGTGCCGTCGGGGATCAGCGCCAGCCGGGCGTCGCGGACGCGGACGAAGTCGTCGGCCAGCTCCGGGAACAGCGCCGACAGCACCCGCTCGCCGGCGATCAGCGCCGCCGCCTCGCGGTCGGCGCCGGGCGAGGCGCCCGGGTTGAACAGGTACGGGGCGTAGGCGTAGTACGGCGGCCCGACGGCGTTCACCGCCGTGTACACGCCGAGGTGCGTCATCGCCAGCGCCCGGGCCGCGGCCGGCGGCGGCGTGCCGTCGATGGTGATGGCGTGAAGGGCCACCTGGTTCCACAGCATCGCCGCGTCGGGTGCCGCCTCCGCCGGGCCGCCGACCCAGCCGCCGGACAGGCCCGTGGACGGGAGCGCCTGACCCGCCGGCGTGAACCGGCCGACGCCGGCGCCGGGGACGACCGCGACGAGGTCGCCGTCGTAGCCGTTGTACGCCACCCCGACGCGCACGCCGGTCCGCAAGCCGCCGTCGGCGGCCAGGAAGGACGCGACCCGGGTGCCGTCGGCGCGGAAGCCGTTGACCAGCGGGCCGCCGCCGGCGCCGGTGCCGGTGACGAGGTCGGCCCGGTTGTCGCGGTCGAGGTCGGCGGCGGCGACGAACACGCCGCCGGCGAAGGCGGCGTCGTAGGCGTAGAAGCTGGCGAGTTCGCGCCCGCCGGCCGCGACGCTGACGGCACGCACGTGCGGCGCCCCGCCCGGGCCGGCGCCGGCGATCACGTCGGCCCGGCCGTCGCCGTCCACGTCCCCGGCCGCGACGCGGACGCCGCCGCGGAACCCGTCGCCGAACGCGAAGAAGCTCGTCCCCACGGCGCCGGTGGCGCCGTCGATGACGACGACGGCGGGTCCGCCGCCCTCGCCGGCGCCGGCGATCACCTCGGCGCGGCCGTCGAGGTCGGTGTCGCCGGCGGCGACGTACAGCCCGCCGCGGAACGACTCCTCGAACACGAACTGGCTGCGGAGTTCGGCCCCGGTGACGCCGTCGAACACCTTCACGACCGGCCCGCCGCCGGCGCCGGGGGCGGCGATCAGATCGGCGACGCCGTCGCCGGTCACGTCCCCGGCCGCGACGCGGACGCCGCCGGTGAAGTCGGTGCCGAACGGGAAGACGCTGTACCGCGGCACGCCGGTCTCGGTATCGACCAGCGAGCTTCACCGGCCACAGCGGCCACGCGCCAGCGATCGCGAGCGTGCGGC
>JBGAQM010000400.1:0-5350 GCA_044220735.1 Urbifossiella sp.
CGCGGTCACTTCCCTTCCAAGACCCACGTGTCTTTCGACCCGCCGCCCTGGCTGCTGTTCACCACCAACGAGCCCTTCACGAGTGCCGTGCGCGTGAGGCCACCCGGTAGCACCCAGGTACTCTTTCCCGTGATGATGTACGGCCGCAGGTCCACGTGGCGCGGTGCAGGACCCTCATCCGTCCAAGTTGGCACCGTGCTGAGCGTTACAACCGGCTGTGCGATGTAGTTGCGGGGGTTGTCCCGTATCTTCGCCGCGAACTCGGCCCGCTGCGCCGCGGTCGAACTCGGCCCCATCAGCATCCCGTACCCGCCCGACTCGTTCACGGCCTTCACGACCAACTCGTCCAGGTGGTCGAGCGTGTACGCCCGGTCGTCCGGGCGGGCACAGATGTACGTGGGCACGTTCCGCAGGATGGGTTCTTCCGTCAGGTAGAACCGCACCATGTCCTCGACGTAGGGGTACACCGCCTTGTCGTCGCACACGCCGGTGCCGACGGCGTTGGCGAGCGTCACGTTCCCCGCCTTGTAGGCGCGGAACAGGCCCGGCACGCCCAACAGGCTGTCGGGGCGGAACGCCTCCGGGTCCAGGAAGTCGTCGTCGAGGCGGCGGTAAATCACGTCCACCCGCTGCGGGCCGCGGGTGGTCTTCAGGTACACCACGTCGTCGTGGACGAACAGGTCGGGGCCGAACACCAGTTCGACGCCCATGTGCCGGGCCAGGAAGCTGTGCTCGAAGTACGCCGAGTTGTACTGCCCCGGCGACAACACCACCACGCACGGCGGCGAACCGGCGCCCTCCGGCGCGACCGACGCCAGGGCGTCGCGCAGGCGGTGCGGGTTATCCTCGACGCGCTTGACCTGTGGACGTACACCCCGCCGGGGGGCCGGAACCCGACCATCTCCTTGCGGAACCCCTTCGACCCGAGCGCCAGGTCCGCAGGGATCACCTTTTCGGCGATGATCCGCTGGTCGTGGTAGATGTCGTCGAGGAACCGGTTCAGCGCCAGGATGCGTTGCTTCAGCCCCCGTTCGAGCGTCACCCACTCGCTGGCGGGGATCGGGCGCGGGATCAGGTCGAAGGGGAAAATCTTCTCGACGCCGCGCTGGTCGGCGTAGACGCTGAACGTGATCCCCTGATTGACGAACGCCAGGTCGGCGCCGGTTCGTCGGTTCTTGAATTCCTCGACGTGCAGTCGGCCGAGCCGCTCGACGAGGTTGCAGCAGTGGTCGTGCGCGTCGCCGGCGCGGCCGAACAGTTCGTCCCAGGCGGTCGGGTGGAGTTTGTAGCCGTCGAAGAGATGCGGTCCCACGGTGGGCGACTCGGAGCCGTTGAGGGAGAAGGCCGAACGGACCGGGCTGGGGGCAACCGCCATACGCACTCCCGGGTGCCGCGACAGCGGGCACGAATGCCCGATTGGACGGCACGGGTGCTGAATACTACCGCGGCCGAGACGGCCGACAGGTCGGTATCACTCCCGCCACGCAAGTTAAAGGCCGATCGCCGGAGCTACGTCACCTAATCCAGCGGCAGCGAGTCGATCTTCGCCGCAAGGATAAAGTCGTTCTCGGTGAGCCCGCCGGCCGCGTGCGTCCACAACTCGACGGCAACATTCCGGTAGGCTGTCAGGTGGAGGTCGGGGTGGTGATCTTCTTCATCGGCAATCCCGCCGATGCGGTTGAAGAACGCCAGCGCGGCGGCGAAATTACGGGCGCGCCACTCCCGGCGGATGCGGCCGCCAGCGGTCGCGAGCGTCCAGCCCGGCACGTCGAGGAGCAGACGGTGAACGTCGGCGGGCGGCAGGGGCAGGACCTTGCCGGTACACGGCTGACTGTGCTTCGCCGCGAGTCCGGTCGGCTGGCTCATGGCGAACCCTGGCGTTAGTTCCCGTCGCCGGTCAGCCAGCGGGCGACGGCCTGCGAGGCGTCGTCGGCGGCGGGTTCGGGAGCGGCCGGCGGCGCGGGCTCGGCGGACGCCTTTCGGGCCTTCCACTCGGCGAACCAGCCGGCTGTGGAGGAGGCGAACACCGGGCCGGCGGGGGCGGGCTTCTTCGGGCGGGGTGAGACGGACGGGGAGCGGCGCTCGTTCATGGACCATCGGAGTTGGGAAGGTATGGGCGGCGGAGTCGCCGCCCGCGGACAGGGTACTCTACCCGCCGGCGGTGTCAACTGCGAACCGGGTGCCGGCGGCGAAGTTCTTGCGGAATCACCCCGGGACCGGCGTCGCGAGCAGCAGCACGGCGAACGACGCGAGCCAGTGTTCGCCCGCGAAATCGCCGCTCGCCACGTGTGGCAGGGCCGCCGCCGCGTGCCGTTCCGCGGCCGCCGCCAGAACCTTCCGGGCCGCGTCGCCCTCCGGCAGCGCCGCCGCGATCGACCGCATGCACCACGCCCGGCTCAGGTTCAGGCCGTCGAGGTGGACCAACTGCGGGTCGGTGCGGTCGGTCACGGTGGCGGGGGCCAGCAATCGCGGCGGGACGGTCGGCAGGAAGCGCCCGAACCACACCCGGAACTCGTCGCGCGGCAACACCCGGCGCATCAGATCGGCTTCGCACAGCGCCGCGGAGAGGAAGTCGGCGCCGTTCGGCTCCCACGCCGCGGGGTAGTCGGCGTCGGCGAGAAAGTACGCCCGCGCCCGCTCCTCGACCAGCGCCCGCAGCTTCGTGTCGCCCACGGCGACGGCGTAGTCGTGCGCGAAGGCGAGGCCGAAGGCGGTGTTCGCGTGCGTGCCGACGCGGGTGGGGTACGTCTGCTTGGGGAAGTAGCCGACGTACTTCCCGGCGATCAGGTCGGCGAGGGGACGCAAATTCGCGGCCCACCGCTTCGCGTCGGGGTCGTCCCAGCCGTGCAATTCGGTCTGGAGTTTCAACAGCCACGTCCACCCGTAGGGCCGCTCGAACGACTTCGACTCCGCCCGCGCGAAGTACTCCACCTCCGCCTTGACGTTCGCGGCGGTGAAGTGCGCGTCAAATACGGCTCGGGCCTGCTTCGACTCCGGCAGGTCGGGGTGGGTGCGGACGACCTTCACGAGCAGCCAGTGGCCGTGGACGGCCGAGTGCCAGTCGTAGGAGCCGTAGAAGGCCGGGTGGAGCGCCTTCGGCGTGCGGGCGTCGTCCGGACCGCCGAGGACGTGCTCGGGTTTGTTCGGGTACTCGCGGACCACGCCCTTGAGCGCCAGCCGGGCGAACGTCGCCGCGGCTTCGCGGGTGAGTGTGGCCGGCGGCACGGGTTGGGGCGCGGCAGGTTGGCTCATGGCGAGGGCGGCGACGAGGGTGAACACGGAAGGCACCTCCGGTCCGGGGCGTTACACAGATGGTACGGTTCCCGATCGCCGCGGCGGGTAGGATCGGTGTCATGAAAACTCTCCGCCCGCTCCTGATCGCCGCGGTCGTCGGGGCCGCCCCCGGGCTGACCGCCCAGGACGCCGACGACGGCACCGGCGCCGGTCGCATCTTCCACTCGTTGGTGTGGACGGGGAAGGAGGCAATCGTCTGGGGCGGCGGTTCCGAGGGGAAGTTTTTCGGCCACGGCTTCCGCCTCGACCCGGACGCCAAGACCCGCCGCGCCCTCGCCACCGATGGCGCCCCGTCTGCGCGTTGGACGCACGCCGCGGTGTGGACCGGCAGCGAGATGCTCGTGTGGGGCGGCCGTGCGGAGTTCGCGTCGAACAGCCACCGCGACGACGGCGCCCGCTACGACCCGAACGCCGACCGCTGGCGTCCCATCACCGCCACGAATGCCCCGACGGCGCGCTCGCAGATGGCGGCGGTGTGGACGGGCGACGAAATGATCGTGTGGGGCGGGTACGGCGACGGCGGCACGGCCTGGGACACCGGCGGCCGCTACGACCCCAAGGCCGGCCGCTGGCGGATGGTGGCGTTACGCGGCGCGCCGGAGGCGCGGGTGGAACCGATCCACGTCTGGACCGGCACCGAGATGCTGGTGTGGGGCGGCATCACGCCCGACCTGAAGCAGACGTTTCGTACCGGCGGCCGCTACAACCCGAAGACCGACCGCTGGGCACCGATTCGGCTGGACGACAACGCCCCGGCTGTGTGGGGCGCCCCCGCCGTGTGGACCGGCACCGAGATGCTCATCTGGGGCGGCTCGCACCAGAACGGCGACGAGAACGTGAACCAGGTCACGCGCCGCGGCTGGGCTTACAGCCCGTCCACCGACCGCTGGCGCTCGCTCTCCACGACCGGCGCGCCGGCGGCGCGGTTCTTCCACACGGCGGTGTGGACCGGTTCGCGTCTCGTCGTGTGGGGCGGCGGCGACCAGGGCGGCGATGGGAACCCGGCCCGGCATTTCGACGACGGTGGCGTCTACGACCCGGTCGCGGACCGCTGGGAGGCGCTGCCGCGCGTCGGCGGGCTGGCCGGTCGGGGGCTTCACACGGCGGTGTGGGCGGGCCGAGGCATGGTGGTATACGGCGGGTCGACCGGCGGCTTCAGTGCCTTCGCCGACGCCGCGTTGTGGCTACCGCGCTGGTTGAAGCTCCGCTCCGCCGCCGTCCTCGTCGTCGGCATCGCCGCCGGCGTTCTCCTCACGCGGGCCGTCGGGCAGCCGCCGGCCGTGGCGCCGAACCCCGATTCGCAGTACCGACTCGGCCCCGACTCGCTCCCGCAGGACGGCGTTCCGCGCGGCGAGATCAAGGGACCGTTCACGCTCCCGTGCAACGTCTACCCCGGCACGCAGCACACGTATTGGGTGTACGTCCCCGCGCAGTACGACCCGAAGGTGCCCGCCGCGCTGATGGTCTACCAGGACGGCCAGGCGTTCAAGAACGAGAAGGGCGACGTGCGGGCGCAGAACGTGATGGACAACCTCATCTACCGCCGCGAGATCCCGGTGATGCTCGGCGTGTTCATCAACCCCGGCCGCCGCCCCGACCAGCCGGAGCCGACCCCGAGCAACTGGGGCGACAAGGATACCAACCGGCCGACCGAGTACAACTCGCTCGACGACAAGTACGCCCGCGTCGTCACCGAGGAACTGCTGCCGGCGCTGAAGAAGGACTACAGCATTTCGGACGACCCCGAGATGCGCGGGATCGGCGGTAGCAGTTCGGGGGCGATCGCGGCCTTCACGGTGGCGTGGGAGCGGCCGAACCAGTTCCGCAAGGTGCTGTCGAACGTCGGCAGCTTCGTGAACCTCCGCGGCGGGCACGCCTACGCCGACAAGGTGCTGGCGAGCGAGAAGAAGCCGCTGCGGGTGTACCTCTGCGACGGCCGCAACGACAACCGCGGGCTCGGCAAGGGCGGCGTGTACGACGAGAAGCGCGACTGGTTCCTGCAGAACGTCCGGCTGATGAAGGCACTGACGGCGAAGGGGTACGACGTGAATTACTC
>JBGAQM010000401.1:0-5545 GCA_044220735.1 Urbifossiella sp.
AGCGTCCGCTCGATGTACTGCCGCACCTCGCCGACCGCCACGTCGGTGGCGACGCGGGCGGTGGGCGGGCCGGCGGGCGTCGGCCGCACGTCCACGACGAGCATGCCGCGGGTGAGGTCGCCGCGGGCCTCCACGTCGGCGTGGTGGGCGGCGGCCGTCACCACCCCCGGCAGCGCCACCACGGCCACGCCGAGCACGTCCTTCAGGTGGAAGCCCTCGATGCCGTACAGCGTCGAACTCGCCCGGATGCCGTAGGGGACGATCTGCCGCAGGAACTGGCACGTCCGCGAGTCGGGGTTCGGCAGGTCGAGCAGGTCGGACGGCGAGAACACCAGCTTCCGCGTCGCGTCGAGCGGCAGCAGCAGCGGGTTCAGTTCGGCGTGCAGCACGCGGCGGGCGGCGTCCGGGTCGAGCGCGAAGTGGAACTCGGACCCCGGGCCGGCGTTGCCCGGCACCTTCCACGCCCCGCCGACGATCACCGTCTCGGACAGCACGGCCGGGAGCGTGGGGTCGCGGTCGAGGGCGGCGGCGAGGGTGGTGAGCGGCCCGAGGCAGACGAGCGTGACCTCGCGCGGGTGGTCGTGGGCGAGTTCGACGAGCACCTTGTCGGCCGGGTGGAGGGCGTGCCGGGTGGCGGTGGGGAAGTGCACGCCGCCGAGGCCGCCGGGGCCGTGGAGGGCCTGGCCGTCGTGGTCGAACTTGGCCGGCAGGGCGGCGGCGAGCTTCGGCCACTTCGGCGGGTCGAGCACGTCGACGAGGGTGTGGACGTTGGCGGTGGCCTGGTCGGCCCCGACGTTACCGGCGGTCGGGAGGACGCCGACGACTTCGAGGTTGGGGTCGGCCAGCGCCAGGGCGACGGCGAACGCGGTGTCGATGCCGGGGTCGGCGACGATGACGATCTTGCGGGCCACTGGAGGGCTCCTCCCGGGGCGAGATTGCGCCGCCGCGAGCGGCGGCTAGTTCCGCGTCAGCGTGTCCAGCAGTGCACGCGGGGTGCCGGCGGCCAGCGCCGCGGCGGCGCGGTCCACCCCGGCCCGGAGCGTCGGCACGGCCTCCGCCGCCCACAGCGCCGCCGCCGCGTTCGCCAGCACCAGCCGCCGGGCGGGAACGTCCTCGTCGGCGAGGACGCGGCGGATCACCGCGGCGCTCGCGGCCGGGCCGTCGGCGACGATCTCACTCAACGACACCGTTCCCAGGCCGAACTCGTCCGGCGACCACTCGCGGGCGTCGTACTCCTTGCCGCGCACCACCCGCACCATCGTCGGCGCCGCCAGGCTCACCTCGTCGAGCCCGTCGCGGCTGCACACCAGCACCGCCTGCCGGGTGCCGAGCTCGGCGAGGGCGCCGGCGAGCGGGTCGAGGAGCTCCGGCTTGCCGACGCCGAGCAGCTGGTACGGGGCGTCGGCCGGGTTGGCGAGCGGGCCGAGGAGGTTGAACAGGGTCCGCACGCCGAGCTTCCGCCGCAGCGCCGACACGTGCGCCATGCCGCGGTGGAAGTGCGGGGCGTAGCAGAACGCGAACCCGATCCGGTCCAGGCACTTCTGCGCCCAGTCGGCGCCGGCCTCGACCGGCACGCCGAGCTCGCGGAGCACGTCGGCGCTGCCGGACCGGCTCGACACGGCGCGGTTGCCGTGCTTCACCACCGGCACGCCCGCGGCGCACGCCACGAGCGCCGCCGCGGTGCTGATGTTGAACGTCCCGCTGTCGTCGCCGCCGGTGCCGCAGGTGTCGAGGACGTGCCCGCTGACCGGGACGAGCCGCACCATCTGCTCGCGCAGCACGAGGGCCGCGGCGGCGACCTCGGTCGCGGCCTCGCCCTTCATCCGCAGGGCCGTCAGGAAGGCGGCGGCGCGGGCGTCGTCCACCCGGCCGGCGACGAGGTCGCGCACCGCCTCGGTGACGCCGCCGGCGGGGAGGGTGCGGCCGGCGAGGAGCTGCGGGAACAGCTCGGCGAACCAGATGGGGGCGGGGAGGTCCACGGGCGCGCTCCGGACGGGCGGTGTTGTCCTAGCGAAACCCGCGGCGAGCGGCCGGCTCGGGGCGTGTTCGCCACTTTCCCGCCGTCGTACAACACCCCGCACCCGCCCCGCCCCAGGAGCCCCGCCGATGTCCGCACCCGCCCCCGCCGCGAAGCCGTGGCCGCCCTTCGCCGTGCCGCTCATCGGCGTCGGGCTGGTCGCGGCCGTCGTCGCCGCGGTCGTCGTGTTCGGCGGGCCGAGCAGCAAGCTGTCCGACGGCACCGACGTGCGCGACCCCGACCCGGACCTGAAGCAGGTGGCCGACGGCGTGCAGTACCGCGACCTGAAGGCCGGCGCCGGCGAGCCGTGCCCCGAGGGGGCGAAGGTGAAGATCCACTACACCGGGTGGACGCCGGACGGCAACGTCTTCGACTCCAGCCGCTCCACCGGCAAGGTCGCCGACTTCGAGCTCGACGGCCTCATCAAGGGGTGGCAGGAGGGGATTCCCGGGATGAAGAAGGGGGGCGTGCGCAAGCTCGTCATCGCCCCCGAAAAGGGGTACGGCGCCCGCTCGCAGCCGAACATCCCGGCGAACTCGACGCTGACGTTCGAGGTCGAGCTGCTCGGCTTCTCCCCGCCGGCCGTCCCGCGGATCAAGTCCCGGCCGCGGCGGAGCCCCGCCCCCGCCGACCTGTCGAAGCTGTCCGACGGCACCCGGCCGACGGCCGACGACGCGAACCTGAAGCCGATCGGCGCGGGCGGGCTGCTGTACCGCGACCTGAAGGTCGGCGACGGCCCCGAGGTGACCCGCGGGGCCGACGTGGTCATGGACTACGTCGGCTGGCTGCGGGCGGACGGGTCGGTGTTCGACAGCAGCTTCAAGCGGGCGGAGACGTTCCGGTCGCCGCTCGGCGGGCTGATCCCCGGGTGGCAGGAGGGGGTGCCGGGGATGAAGGTCGGCGGCGTCCGCAAGCTGGTGATCCCGCCCGACATGGCCTACGGCGCCGACGGCCGGCCGGGCATCCCCGGGGGCTCGACGCTCGTGTTCGAGATCGAGGTCCTCGGGGCGCGGTAACGGTTTCCGACGTTCGAGTTGGGGAGTTTCGAGTTTCGAGTTCAGCTCCGAACTCGAAACTCGCTACATGAGCAGCCCGGCGACGGCGGCGTTCACCAGCGTCGCCAGGAAGCCGACGAACAGCGCCGTCATGCCGAGCCGGGCGAGGTCGGCGCGGCGGCCCGGGGCGATGGCGCCGATGCCGCCGAGCTGGATGCCCACCGACGCGAAGTTGGCGAACCCCGTCAGCGCGTACACCGCCAGGATCCGCGACCGCTCCGACAGCACCACCTCGCCGGTCGCCTTCCAGTCCTTCAGCTTCAGGAACGCGACGTGCTCGTTGGCCGCCAGCTTGATCCCGAGCAGGCTGCCGACGCGGTCGCACTCGGCGGGCTCCACGCCGAGCAGGAACGCCACCGGCGCGAAAACCCGGCCGAAAATGCGCTCCAGCGTCAGCCCCTCCGAGACGCCGCCGAGGATCGCGTCGAACAGCGCGATGAACGCCAGGAAGCCGATCAGCATCGCGGCCACGTTCAGCGCCAGCATCAGCCCGTCCTTCACGCCCGCGGCGGCAGCGTCGATGGCGTTGACGTACGGCGTCTCGACCTGGATCGGGGCGGCGCCGGCCGTCTCGGGCGTGCCGGCTTCGGGCATGATGAGCTTGGTCAGGTACAGGCTGCACGGGCAGGCCATGACGCAGGTCGAGAGGATGCTCACCGGGTCGGCCCCGTAGCTGATGTACACCGCCATCATGCCGCCGGAGATGTGCGCCATGCCGCTGCCCATCAGCGCCAGCAGCTCGCTCCGGGTCATGCGCGGGACGAACGGCTTGACGATCAGCGGCGCCTCGGTCTGCCCCATGAACACGTTCGCCGAGACGCTCAGCGTCTCGGCGCCGCTGGTGCCCATGAGGTACATCATGGCGCGGGCCATCAGCCGCACCAGCACCTGCAACACGCCGAGGTAGTACAGCACGCTGAAGAACGACGACACGAAGATGATCGGCGGCAGCGCCTTGAACGCGAACACGAACCCGCTCGGCCCGTTCACCTTCGACAGCGACCCGAACACGAAGTCGGCCCCCTTGTCGGAGGCGTCCACGAGGTGCTGGATGCCGGCGCCGACGAACTTGAACACGGCGTAGACGTGCGGCGAGTGGATGACGGCGAGGGCGAGCGCGAACTGGAGCGCGATGCCCCACAGGATCGTCTTGCGGTTCACCGACGGCAGGCTCTTGGACGCCGCCGCCGCGAGCGCGAGGAAGCAGAGGATGCCGGCCGCGGCCTGGACGCGCGGGCGGGCGGCGTCGGGCAGCTGGGCGTGGACGGCGTACACGCCGAGGCCGAGGACGACCGCGAAGGCGAGGAGGCCGAGCGCCACGTCAACGGGGCTGGGGCAGCGGCCGCTCCGGCGGCGGGGGCAGCGTCGGGCCGTCGGCGGCGGGGCCGGGGGCGACTGCATAAGGGGTCCGGGGGCGCGAGTCGGGGACGCGGGAGAGGTGGGGATGGAGAGAGGGTGAGCGGCCCGTGAGCGGGCCGCTCGGTCGGCGGTCAATCCTTCTTCGCCGGCGGCGTCGGCGGCAGGATCGGGCGGAACTCGCCCTTCCCCTTGCGGTCGAGGTTGCGGTTCAGGTCGGCCGCGTCGAACGCCACCGGGGCGCCCTCGGCCGGCACCTCGACCTTCGCGCACCACAGCACGGCGTTCACCACGAGTCGGCGGAAGTCCGGGTCGGCCCAGTTGCGGTGGAAGTGGCCGCCGGTGAAGCCGAAGCCGCGGCCGCCGTCCGGCCGGTCGTAGGCCCACGCCATCGTTTCGAGCATCCCCTTGCGGCCCTTCGTGTACGGCGTCCCGCGCGTGCCGTCCGGCGGAGTCGCTTGCAGGATCGGCGTCAGCCCCTTCGTGTCTTCGGGGAAGCGCATCCCGTAGTACCACTCGTCGCGCAGGGTGAACGGCCGCACGCCGCGGGTGATGGCGTGCGTCGGCAGGGTGCGCACGGCGGCGTCCCAGTGCGGGTTGATCGAGTAGTCCGGCTCGTAGTACCCGCCCATCCAGCCGAGGACGCGCTTGCCGTGCTGCGGCAGGTAGTCCACCGCGTAGTGCAGGTTCACCCACCCGCAGCCGCGGTCGATCTGCTTCTGGATCAGGTCCATGTGGTTCCCCTGCACCACCGGGTGCCCGCCGCGGCCGTCCATGTAGAAGACCAGGCAGTCGGCCGTGTCGAGCAGCTTCTCGTTCTTCGGCCAGCCGTCCTTCGCCATGATCGGGAACACGCCCGGCGTCTGCTTGAGCAGGTTCATCAGGATCGCGCAGCCGGCGAAGAACTCGTGGTCGCCGGGGCCGTGGCTCGGCCGGCCGGCGACGAGGAGGACGCGCTTCCCCTTGAAGCCGGCGGGCGGCTCGACCTCGATCGGCACGGCGGACTGGTCGTAGGGATCGACCTTCGGCTGCGCCGCGGCGGGCGTGGGGAGCAGCGCAAGGAGCAGGGCGGCGGGAACGAGTCGCATGGGGGAAGGCTCCGGGGAGGGCACGAAAA
>JBGAQM010000402.1:0-5528 GCA_044220735.1 Urbifossiella sp.
GCCGGTGACGGCGGCGGCGTACAGCGGGTACCGGTCGGCGTGGCCCGGGTCGTGCGGCTTGGTCACGCCCGCCTGCGCGAACGCCACCGCCAGGTCGCGGGCGTCCAGCTTCAGCGCCGCCCGCATCGCCTGGTCCAGTTCGCCGACGGACAGCGCCGCCACGTCGATCGCCGCGAGTTCGCCGGCGTTCATGTCGGTGATGGCGCGCTTCGCCGGGGCCGCGGGCGCCGCGGGCGCGGCGGCCGCGGCGGGCTTCGGCGCCTCGACCTCCACCGGCACCTCGACGTGCGGCGGCGCGGCGCTGACGTACTCGAGCCCCAGCTTGTGCCGCAACTGGGCGAAGTCGTACACGTCGATCGGCACCGTCTGGTTGCCGATCCGCTTCTGCGGGACGACGCCGAGGAAGCAGTCGGCCACGAACTTCACGACGCCGAACACCTTCTTCCGCAGCAGCGTGCTCCCGACGGCGTCGAGCGGGCTGTTCCCGGCGAGCGACTTCAGGGCGCGGTGCAGCCACACCTCCTCGAAGTAGTTCTTGGCGTGGCCGCGCAGCTTCTCCTCGGCCTGCTCCACGTCCGTCGTCTGCGTCGGGTAGACGAGGGCGTCGATGCACACGTCGCCGAAGTTGATGGGCGTCGTCGTCGGCACCGGCTCCTGGACGGCGAGGTTCACCCGGTTGCGCAGCTCCTCGGCCACACGGGCGGCGTTGTCGCGGTTCGGGTGCCAGATGCGGATCACGCCCTGGGCGATGGTCACCTTCGCCACCACCTTCGCCAGCGTGGTACTCCCCACGGCGAGCAGGCTCGGCAGCTCCTCGACCACCATCGCCGAGACGGCGCCCTGCTCCTGATCCACCTGGACGCCGAGCAGCCGGCGGGCCTGCTCCATGCCCTGGAGCCACTGCATCACCGGCTGCGGGTCGCGGATCGGCAGGTAGAAGCCCTGCTCGAGGTAGTCGGCGTCGTTCTCCATCCCCTGCCCGCAGCGGAGGACTTCGAGCAGGGCCGCGGCCTCCTCCGCCCGGTGGTCGTCGGTCTCCAACTCGATCGACTTGCCGAGCGCCTCCGCGGCCTTGGGCTGCTCGCCGGTCCAGGCGTGTACGAGCCCGAGGTTGAACCACGCGGCCGGGTCGCCCGGCGTGGCCCGTGTCACCGCTTCGTAGGCCGCGCGGGCGTCCGAGAACCGCCCGGTCGCGGCCGCGTCGGACACCGTTTTCGCCGTCCGCCGTAGGCTGTACGCCTTCCGGGCGCACTCCGGCAGCCGCGACTGGGGGCCGAACAGAGCCTCGAAGTGCTGCTTCGCCTCGGGGTCGTCCGGCTGGTAGCGCACCGACCGCTCCAGCGCCGCCCGCGCGGCGACCGGGCGGTTCAGCAGGAGCTCGTTGCGGAAGATGAGCTCGTAGACGTGGGCGAGCTGGTCGGTCGCCTCGGGGTCGTAGGTGTCGGCCGCCTTGCGGAACAGCAGGAGGGCGCCGATGAGCTCGCCCTCGTTCTGCCGGAACATGCCGCGGAGGAAGTGCGCCATCCCGAAGTTCGGGTTCCGCTTCAGCGCCTCCGACAGCGCCTCCTCGGCCTGCTCGACGAGCTTCTCCGACTCGGCCGGCGTCGGCGCGTTCCCGGCGGCGTTGTAAAGGAACTGCGCGTAGTACCCCCACACCGCCGGCTGGTCTGCGTGGCCGGTCGTGAGGGCTTTGATGGTCGCGAGGGCGGCGTCGTGCTGGCCGAGCCGCTCCTGGTCGAACGCCTTCTCGACCTGCGTGAAGTACGCGGTGCAGCACCACTTGAACTTCTTCCCGCTGCCGCACGGGCAGGAGGCGTAGGGGTCCAACGGCATTCCGCGGTTCCTGGGAGGGTGTGACGGCGGCCCGGCCCCGGGCCTCGTCCCCTTGTTCTACGGAAGGAGAGGAATCGGGCCGGGGCCGAAATCGCGGCCCGCAAGGTTTGACAGGCCGCGAACCCGTCCTAATTTTCGGTGCAGCCGCGATGCCGCCCGGGGCCGTTCAGCCGCCCCCCGCCCGCCGCGAGACACCCACGAAGGACCCCGGCTATGGTGACGAGTGACCTCGGCGCGTGTGAGTGGTTCGTCTGGGACCTCCGCCGGAGCGGCCTCATCGACCGCGGCCAGCTCGACGCCATCGTCGGCGAGTTCCTGAAGCGGAACCCGCGGGCCGAGGCCCCGGCCCTGGCCGACCACCTCGTCCACCAGGGGACGATCACGCCGTTCCAGGCCGAGCGCATCCTCAACGGCAAGACGCAGGGGCTCGTGCTCGGGCCGTACGTCCTGCTCGACGCCATCGGCACCGGCAGCATGGGGCAGGTGTACAAGGCCAGCTCGAAGAACGACCAGACGCTGTTCGCCGTCAAGGTGCTGCCGCGGCGGAGCATGTGGAACGTGCGGCTGGCCCGCCGCCAGGTGCGGTCGTTCGCCAACTTCTCGCACCCGGCCGTCGTCCCGTTCATGGACGTCGGCACCGCCGGCGGCCTCCACTACCTCTCCTGGCCGCTCGCCGAGGGGCAGACGCTCGAATCGATCGTCCAGCGCACCGGCAAGCTCGTGCCGTCCCTCGCCGCCGTGTACGGCGTGCAGGTCGCGCAGGGGCTCACCGCCGCCCACCAGAACAGCCTGTTCCACGGGCTCGTCAAGCCGTCGAACATCCTCATCGGGTCCGACGGGCAGGCCCGCATCCTCGACTTCGGCATCGGCTCGCTGCTCGTCGAGAACGAGGGCGAGAGCCTGGTGGACACGATGTCCACGGCGAACACGCTGACCAGCGGCCTCGACTGCGCCAGCCCCGAGTCGATCATGGAGCCGACGAACCGCACGCCGGCCGGCGACCAGTACAGCCTCGGGTGCGTGCTGTACTACGCCCTGACGGGCCGCGTGCCGTTCCCCGAGGGGAGCGCCGTCGAGAAGATGATGGCCCACCAGACGAAGGACCCGACGCCGATCCGCGAGCTGGCCCCCGAGGTGCCGGACGGGCTGTGCAAGGTCGTGGCGAAGCTCATGTCGAAGGCGCCGGAGGACCGCTACACCGGGTGCGACGAGGTGGTCGAGGCGCTGGAGCCGTTCCTCGGCGAGCTGACTGGCGGGCCGAAGCCGGGGTCGGGTCGGGTGCCGGCGTCCGGCCTGCGGCGGCCGGGGGCGCCGGGCTCGCGGCCGGGGTCGTCGGGCCCGCGGCCGGGGCTGTCGAACCCGCCGGCGTCGAACTTCGGCAGCCGCCCGGCGCCGTCGGCCGTGCCGGCCCGGACGCCGCCGCCGCCGCAGTCGCACCCCGGGGTGACGATCAACCCCATGCCGCCGGGCCGCGGCGACGTGGGCCGCGGGGCGCCGGCGTCGAACCCGGGCGTCTCCCGCAACGGCCCGCCGCCGTCGGCCGAGCGCCGGCTCCCGGGCCGGGCGGCGTTCCAGCTGCCGCAGGCCGCGGACCCGGTCGAGGCGCCGGCGGAGGAAGTGGCCCCGCCCCAGACGCGGGCCGAGAACCTCCGCCTGGCCGACGAGATCGGCGACGGGCGCGGCAGCGTCGGCCCGTTCGGGCTGGTGATGGTCGCCGTGCTGGTGATGGTCGCGGTCTACTTCGGGGCGACGTTCCTGATGAACAAGTAAGGCCACGCCGAAGCTCGGGGGCGATCGTCCCCGGGCTTTCGCGCGCGTTCACGCCTCCGTCGGGTAGCCCTTCCCCGTCCAGCCCGACCAGCCGCCGTCCATGCTGACGACGTTCGTGTACCCCATCTTCTGAATCGCGTCCGCCGCCAGCGCCGACCGGAACCCGCCGCCGCAGTACAGCACGAGCGGCGCCGCCGGGTCGGGGATCGCCTTTTCGATGTCGCGTTCGATGACGCCCTTCCCGAGGTGAACGGCCGCAGGAAGGTGTCCCGTCGCGTACTCGCTCTCCTCGCGCACGTCCACGAGCGTGAACCGCTCGCCGGCGTCGAGGCGGCGCTTGACGTCGTCCACGGTGCATTCGCGGACACGACTTTTCGCGTCCTGCACGAGCTTCAGGAACCCGGGTGCGTGCTGCTTGGCCATGAGATTCTCCGCCGCTGGCGGCTTCGCGTTGGGCAGCGCGAAGCCGCCAGCGGCAACGGAACTAGAGACAGCGCCGGAACCCCGCTTCCAGCTCCGCGCGGTCGAGTTTGCGGCCGATGAACACCAGCTTGTTCTCGCGGCGGGCGCCGCCCCACACCACCCCCGGCTGGCCGTCGAACAGCATGTGGACGCCCTGGAACACGAACCGCCGCGGGTCGCCCTTGATGCTGAGCACGCCCTTCATCCGGTACACGTCGGGGCCGCGCGTCTGGAGGAACTCGCCCATCCAGGCGTTCAGCCGCTTCATGTCCAGGTCGCCGGGGATCGTCAGCGCCACGGCGTTCACGTCCGAGTGCGTGTGCCGGTGGTGGAACCCGCGCGTCGCGGCCGGCGGCACGGCCGCGCCGCTCACGATCACCTGAGCGCCGATCTTCCCCAGGTTCGAACCGCTGAACAGCGCCACCGGCCCGGTCACGCCCAGCGCGAACCGTTGCGCGCCGGGCGGAAGTTGCAGCGCGAACGGGTCCGCGCCGGGCGCCAGTGACCCGCCGGGTTGGACCGCCCGCGGTTCGCCCGAGAACACCGGCACGGCGGCGTTCGCCGCCGCGATCAGGTCCGTACCCGCCACAACCGCAACCGTGATCGCCGCCTTCGTCCGTTCGGGAATCAACAGGTCGTGCGTGCCCGCGGGGAGCTCGTACAGCCCCCCCCAGCTGAACGGGTACTCCGGCTCCAGGAACTCGGGCTCGACCTCCAGCGCCCGCGACAGGCTGAAGCCGTTCACGTTCAGGATGCGGTCCATGTTCACGACCGCGTTCGTCGTGCGCTCGATGCGGGCGGTCGGGTTCATCTGGCGGATGCGCCCCTCCAACTCGTCCACCTCGTCGGCCGCGACCAGGTCGAGCTTGTTGAGGAGGATCACGTCCGCGAACGCCACCTGCTCCTGCACCTCGTGGCTGTCCCAGTGCTGGTGGACGTGCTTGCTGTCCACCACGGTCACGATGCCGTCGAGGCGGGTGCTGCGCTGGATCTCGTCGTCCATGAAAAACGTTTGGGCCACGGGGCCGGGGTCGGCCATGCCCGTGGTTTCGACGAGGATGTAGTCGAACTTGTCGCGCCGCTTCATCAGGTTGCCGAGGATGCGGATCAGGTCGCCGCGGACGGTGCAGCAGATGCACCCGTTGTTCATCTCGAAGATTTCTTCCTCGGTGCGGACGACGATGTCTTGATCGACGCCGACCTCGCCGAACTCGTTCTCGATGACGGCGATGCGCTTGCCGTGCTGGGCGGTGAGGATGTGGTTGAGGAGCGTGGTCTTTCCGGCCCCAAGGAACCCGGTGAGGACGGTGACGGGGACGCGGCGGTCGTCGGCAGGCACGGGGACTCCTCGCTGTGGGCGGGGGTTACGGTAGGCGGAACGCGGTTGGTTGTCCGCCGGCGCCGCCCCGGGTTCCACCCGGGGCTACACGCCGACGCCCTCCCGGGCTAAGAACCCGGGTGCC
>JBGAQM010000403.1:0-5298 GCA_044220735.1 Urbifossiella sp.
AACTCCATCGCGTACGAGCCCTGGCCCTGCGTCATGCCGCCGAGCTGCGCCGCGTACCGGGCCACCTCCGCCAGCGGGGCGCGGGCGTAGATCACCGTCACGTCGCCCGGCAGGCTGTCCTGGTTCTCGACGTGCGCCCGCTTCGTCGGCAGGTCGCCCAGCACCGCCCCGGTGAACCGCGACGGGACGGTGATTTCGAGCTTCACGACCGGTTCCAGGAGCGCCGGCCGCGACGCCAGGAACGCCTTGCGGAAGGCGTGCCGCGTCGCCGTCTTGAACGCCGCTTCCGACGAGTCCACGTCGTGGTACTTCCCGAAGTGGACCTCGACCGCCACGTCCTGAATGCGGTACCCGGCCAGCACGCCGCGCTCGAGCATCTCCTTGCACCCCTTCTCGATCGCCGGCAGGAAGTTGTTCGGGATCGTGCCGCCGACGATGTGGTCGAGGAACGCGAAGTTGCACGACGGGTCGTAGTGGACGTGGCGCAGCTTCTCGAACCGGCTCTTGTTGGCGAACTGCGCCTCGCAGTCGGCCTGCGTCTTGATGTCGCGCGACAGCGGGTAGACGCGCAGGTGGACCTCGGCGAACTGGCCGCGGCCGCCGGTCTGCTTCTTGTGCTTGTGGTCGCCCGCCCCCTCGCCGTGGATCGTCTCGCGGTACGGGATTTTGGGCTCCTTCGTGTTCACCTCCACGCCGAACCGGGCCTTCAGCCGCTCGCGGATGATGTCGAGGTGCAACTGGCTCACGCCGCTGATCACCAGCTCGTGCGTCTGCGGGTCGTGCGTCACCTTCATCGTCGGGTCTTCCTCCGCGATCTTGTGGAGGCCGACGGAGATTTTCTGCTCGTCGCCGCGGGTCTTCGGCTCGACGGCGAGGCCGAACATCGGCGTCGGGAAGTGCGGCAGCGGCAGCTTCGGGGCGAGCGCGGTGTGGGCGATCGTGTCGCCGATTTCCAGCCCCTCGACCTTGGCGATCGCCACGATGTCGCCGGGGCCGGCGTCCTGCACCTGACTCGTCGTCTTCCCCTGCACCTCCAGCAGGTGCCCGACGCGGATCGTGGAGCCGTTGCGCAGGTTCACCACGTTGTGGTTGTGGTGCAGGGTGCCGGCGATGACGCGGACGAAGCTGAGGTGCCCGACGAACTTGTCGTTCACGACCTTGAACACCTGCGCGACGAACTCCTCCTGCTCGGTCGGCTCGAGCTGGTGGACGCTGCCGTTGGCCCCAACCATGAGGCCGTCGAGTCGCTTGCGGGCGAAGCTCGGCGACAGCCCGTAGCGGCTGAGCGCGTCGAGCAGCTCGCGCACGCCCTTGTCCTTCTTCGCCGCGGCGCAGAAGATCGGGATGAGCGTGCCGGCGTCCAGCGCGCGGGTGATGTCCGCCTCCAGTTCGGCGACCGTCACCACGCCCTCGGTCAGGTACTTTTCCAGCAGCGCCTCGTCGCTCTCGACCACGGCTTCGATCAGTTTGCTGCGGGCGTCGGCGAGGTCCACCGGGCAGCCGGGCGGGATGTACGTCTTGGGGTCGAGGAGGCAGTACACCTCGCGCAGCCCCGGGCCGGTGCGGTCCGGCACGTTGAACAGCACGCAACTCTTGCCGAACGCCTCCTGAATCTGCCCGACGAGCGCCGGCAGGTCCACGCCCTCGGCGTCGATCTTGTTGATGACGATGGCCCGCGACAGGCCGAGCGTCGTCGCCTCCTGGAACATGCGGCGGGTGGCCGGCTCGATGCCGTTCACGGCGGACACGACGACGACGGCCGTCTCGACCGCGGCGAGCGCTTCGAGGGCCGCGCCGATGAAGTCGGGGGAGCCGGGGGCGTCGAGGATGTTCAGGTGCTTGCCGGCGTGGTCGGCGTGGAGGACGTGGGTGTCGATGCTGAAGTGGTGTTTATGCTCCTCGTCGTCCGCGTCGGCGACCGAGGTGCCGTCGTCCACGCTTCCCAGGCGGTCTACGGCGTGGGCGTCGAACAGGAGGGCGTCGGCGAGGGTGGACTTGCCCGCGGCCCGGTGCCCGACGAGGGCAATGTCGCGGACGTTCTCGACCAGGTGCTTGACGGCCATTTCGGCCTCCACGGGAAAGGAAGGGCGGCCCGCGGGGCCGGGGTGCCCGTGGAGAGGTGGCTCGGCGGCGTGCGCGCCTCGCGGGGGAGCCCCCGCGGGGTGGCGCGTCAGAGGAGTCGCCTGTCGGGCACGGCGGTCGCGCGGACCAGTTGCAAGACGGACGCGAGGTCGATCGCGCCTTCGTACAGCGCCCGGCCAATGATCGCACCCGGCAGGCCCGCCTGGGCCAGCCGGAGCACGTCGTCGGCCGAGCTAATCCCTCCGCTGGCGATCACGGGGAGGGAAATCGCGGCCTTCAACTCCGCCAGCGCGGCGAAGTTGGGGCCGGCCATCATGCCGTCCGTGGCGATGTCGGTGGACACGACCGCGGCCAGCGGGGCGTCCTGCACCCGGCGGGCAAGATCGACGGCCTTCACCCGGGAGACGTCAAGCCACCCCTCGGTGGCGACGTACCCGTCCTTCGCGTCCAGCCCGAGGACGATGCGACCCGGGTGCTTGTGTGCCGCGGCGAGGAGCCAGGCCGGGTCTTTCAACGCCTTCGAGCCGAGAACGGCCCAGCGGACGCCCCACGAGAACACGGCGTCGAGGTCGGCGTCGGAGCGGATGCCGCCGCCGAGTTGGACGGGCACTTCGGCCGACATGACGATGCGGCGGATCACCTCGCCGTTGACAGGCTTGCCGGCCTTGGCGCCGTCGAGATCGACGACGTGGATGCGGTCGGCGCCCTGTTCGACCCACCGGCGGGCGACGGCGGCGGGGTCGTCGGAGAAGACCGTTTCCCGCGAGTAATCGCCCTGCCTGAGGCGGACGCAGCGGCCGCCGAGGAGGTCGATCGCGGGGTAAAGAAACATCCGGGTCCGTCCGCGGTGCGGGGAGAAGTCGTCGTGGGTATTCTGCCCCCGCCGCGGGGCGGAAGCAAGGGGTCTGAAGAATTGCCCGCCGGCGGCGTACCCTCAATGCTCGGAGTTCGGGCCGTCACTGCCCCGACGGGCTGCCGCGCCGAGCCGGCCGAGGTTTCCCTCGACGCGCAGGGCGACCACCAGGTACAGCACCGCCGCCAGCATCCCGGTCACGGTGCCGGTGGCGATCCCGCTGCCGATGTAGGGGTCTAGCAGCGACGGCCGGGAGAGGATTTCTGCCGTCTCGTCGTGGGCGTTGAGAATGCTGAACCGCTGCGAGAAAACGCAAACCGGGGCGAAGACCGACCAGACCAACGGGGCGTACACTCCGAGCCGAACCAGGCCGCGGTGAGGTCGGAAGAACGAGACGGCAACCAGTACCACTCCGGCGACCGAGACCAGAACGGTGATGCCGAGGACGACCCACCCCGCGGGGAAGGCGATTCCGGTGTGGAACTTGTCGTACACCTCACCCGTCGATGCGACGATCACCTTCGAATTGCGGTAGCAGACCCACGGCATGAGTACGGACGCGGCAAGGATCACCGACAGAAACTGCCCGACCGCGTAGACCCAGCACGCCGGCACGTCCAGCCCGTTCGACCACGGACCGCCTCCGCCGTCGCCCTCCCGCCGTCCGGGCGGGTCTCGCCGCGTCCGGGAACGACGGGCGGGCGGCTCCGGCCCTGCGGGTCGCATCCGCTCGCGGGATCGGGGGCGGTCCGCCTCCGCCGCATCAAGCGGTTCCGCGTCGTCCAACGACATGGGTACCGTCGTCGTATGGGCACACTTCGGGCACCGAACCTGTCGCCCCGCGAACTTGGCCGCGGCGCGCAGTTGCTTGGGGCAGTAGGGGCATGGGAAGCGAACGAAGTCCTCGTCGCTCATCGGTGACACCCGGGCGCGGTGTGTTGAGCTAGCCGACTCGACCGACTCGCAGCAACCCCACTCGGAATGGGGGCGGAACGAACGACCACGGCGCCGGACGGGACACTTGTACCGAGTGGGACTCGCTCGACGTCGGGAGGGCGTGAGAGTGTATTTTGCCCGGGCCGTGAGGTTGAAACAAGGGGCTGCGACGTATTGCCGGTGTCGAAACCATTCAGGGAAATGTGAACGAGACGTGAGCGGAACCGCCGCCCGCCACCTCCGTAGTACGCACGACTTCAAGCGGGGAAGAGTACGTCATGCGGGAAACGAGTCCCGTTTCGGGGTCGCGGTCCTGCCCGGCCGGACGCCAGCTCGGGTGCCACGCCACCACCTCGACCCGCCCCGCCGGCACGCGCGGCAGCGCGAACCGCCCGTCGGCGTCGGTGACGGCCCAGTACGGGTGGTCACTCACGAACAGGTCGGCCCGGGCCCAGTAGTACCCGGACCCGCTCGACAACTCGACGCGGCCGGGGCGGGAGAGCGTCCGCGTTCGGGGCTCGCCGGCGGCGGGCACCGACAGGCTGAAGAAGTCGTCACCGCGGCCGCGGAGGACGTGGTACGCCGCCTCCCGCGACACCACTTCCACCGCGTCCCCCCGGCGCACGAACCCGACTCGCTCGCTCGCCCCCTGCCGCACGCGGATGGCACCGTCGCCGAGCTCCACGCGGGCCGGCGGGTGGTCCCACGGTCGAGCCCTCGTGACGTCGATCCCGCGCAGCGTGACGACGACGCCGGCGACGGCGCGGGTCGCCGCGTCGATGCGCGGCTGGTTCGGGCCGGTCACCGTTTTCGTCACGAAGTTCCCGCCGCCGCCCGGCACGCCGTACAGGAACGACGGCGCCGCCGGCAGGTCGCCCGGCCACGTCACACGGCCGGTGACGGTTCCGCACCGCGCCGGGTCGTGATGAGTCGCGGTCGGCACTGGGGGCAAGGGAGTTCGGTCGGGAAGGAGAAACGGCGTCTCCGGCCCGCAACCGGCCGCGAACGCGACGGCGACCCAGCAGCTCACTCGCCACGTCACGCCGTCACCTCGTCGGGGGGCTGCCGGTCGGTTAGTCTGGCGTGGGACCCGCGTCACCCGGGAGACTCCCATGCCGACAGTCGGATACCTCGTCCGCCGCACCGCCGACGCGCCGGTGGTGCCGTGCCCGTGCGGCGACAGCACGCGCGTCCTGACCGCGGCCGACGGCGCGCCGCTGTCGTTGCACGTCACGTCGATCCGCGAAGCCGTGAGGCACTACCACCGGGACACGACCGAGGTGTACTACATCCTGTCGGGCGCGGGCAAGATGGAGTTGAACGGCGAGTGGGTGGACCTCGAGCCGGGAACCGCCGTGTGGATCGAGCCCGGCACCCGTCATCGGCTCGTGAGCGAGGTCGGGGTCAGTACCATCGTAGTCGCGCTG
>JBGAQM010000404.1:0-5291 GCA_044220735.1 Urbifossiella sp.
GTCGAGGTCGAAGCCGGTGGCGGGCGGCGGAAGTGGTTCCCGGTCGCGGCCGGGGCGGTTGCCGTGGCCGCGTCGCTGGCCGGGATCGCGTTCGCGCTCGGGCTGTTCGACCGCGAGCCGGCCCGGGAGGTGATTCAGGCGCCTCCCCCTCCGCCGATCGTGGCCCCCCCGTCGCTGCCGGCCGACCCGCCCGCCCCGAAGTCCGGCCCGAAGGACACGCCGAAGATCGACACGCCGCCGAAGAAGGTGGACCCGCCGAAGCCCGCCCCGCCGGTGCCGGAGAAGCTGCTGGCCGGGTTCGACCTGACCGGCGTGAAGCCGTTCACCGTCCGCACCGTGCTGGAGGTGAAGGCGAACGGGAACAAGGAGCCGCGCGAGGTCGGCAAGACGGGCACCGGCACGCCGCCGGCCGGGTGGACGGCCCGCGCGTGGAACAAGGACACGGAGATGGAGTTCCTCGCCGACGCGACCCCGGCGCTGGGCATCCGCAACCTCAAGGGGCCCGGCTCGGCGATGCTGTTCACGCCGAAGGTGAGCGTGCCGACGAGCCTCTGCCGCCTCCGCGTGGACTACACGGCGCCGGTCAAGTCCGGTGGAACGCACGTCCGGTTCAAGCCGAACGACACCCGCGGGGCGTGGGACGCCGCCAAGCTGGCGCCCACCCCGGCCGGGGTGTGGAAGTCGGCCGAGTTCGTGCTTGACCTGAAGGGGGCGACCGGCGGCTTCTTCGAGTTCCACAACAACGACACGAACCCGGACGCGGCGCTGCGGGTGCGGTCGGTGGTGGTGACGGAGCCGCCGCCGGGCACGCCCCCGACGCCGCTCCCCGCGGCGGGGCAGGCGTCACCGCCGCCGCCGGCGTTCGCCGGGTACACCGACGGGGCCGTGGTGTACCGGTTCGACGCCGCGAGCCTCCCGCCGTTCCGGGCCACGAAGGAGGGGAACAAGGTGACCGTCGGCGAGACGGTGGCGTTCCCGCGGGGCATCTCGGGCAGCTGCTGGAAGAAGGACGCGACCGGCGAGTTCCGCCGCGACGAGGCCGACGGCTCGCCGGCCCTCGGGGTCACGAACTTCAGCGACCTCAAGAGCGGGCAGTACTCGTTCGAGCTCGAGCGCGACATGGGTGTCGTGTTGCGGCCGGGCACGGCGTACCGGGTGAAGGTCGGCTTCCTCCTGCGGAACGACGCGACCGGCGCCGCCGTGATCCAGACGTCGGAGTACAAGTCGGTCGCCTCGACGCCGCTGACGCCCGGTTCCGGCTGGCGGACGGCGACGGTGTCGGTGCTGCGGGCGGACCAGCCGCTGCGGGTGACCATCGACAACAACAGCGTCGGCGAGGGGAACGTGCTGTACTTCCGGTCGGTGGAGGTGGTGGAACTGGTGGCGCCGAAGTAGGTGTCACGGGGGGCGCCGCTCAGTTCCGTTGCCGCTTGCGGCCTAGCGTCTGGACGCGCGAGTCATCGGCCCCGGCAAGCTCCTCCGCCGGGCGCTGCTCGCCGACCGCCTGAGCTCCGTCCTCTTCTACGGCCCGCCGGGCACCGGCAAGACGGCAATCGCGCACGTCATCGCGAACCACACGAAGAGCCGCTTCCGGCCGATGAACGCCGTCGCCGCCGGCACGAAGGAGGTGCGCGAGGTGCTGGCCGAGGCCCGCAGCCACCTCGAAGACGCCGGCGAGCGCACCATCCTGTTCCTCGACGAGATTCACCGCTTCAACCGCACGCAACAGGACGTGCTCCTGCCCGACGTGGAAGACGGCACCGTCATCCTCGTGGGGGCGACGACGCAGAACCCGCTGTTCGCGGTCAACTCGCCGCTCCTGAGTCGCAGCCAGGTGTTCACCTTCGAGCCGCTGACCCGCGAGCACGTCAAGACCATCGTCCGCCGGGCCGTCGCCGACGCCGAGCGCGGCCTCGGCAACCTGAACGTGACCGTGACCGACGAGGCGCTCGCCTTCCTCGCGGAAGCCTCCGACGGCGACGCCCGCCGGGCGCTGACAGCACTCGACATCGGCGTGCGCTCGGCGCAGGCGCCCGAGAACGGCGGCGGGCGCGGGGCGCCGATCGTGTTCGACCTGGCGCTTGCGACCGACTCGATCCAGCGCAAGCTCATCGACTTCGACCCCACCGGCGACACGCACTACGACGTGGCGAGCGCGTTCATCAAGAGCCTGCGCGGGTCGGACCCCGACGCCGCGGTGTACTGGCTGGCGCGGATGCTGGAGGGCGGCGAGGACCCGCGGTTCGTCGCCCGGCGGCTCGTCATCTTCGCCGCCGAGGACGTGGGGAACGCCGACCCGCGCGGGGTGCTGGTGGCGAACGCGGCGTGGGACGCGGTCGAGCGCGTCGGCTTGCCGGAGTGCCGCATCAACCTGTCGCAGGCGGTGTGCTACCTGGCGTGCGCCCCCAAGTCGAACGCGAGTTACGTCGCCGTCGAGGAGGCGATGAAGGACGTGCGCGAGGGCCGCACGCTGTCGGTGCCGACGCACCTGCGCGACAAGCGGTCGATGTCCGGGGGCGACGCGAACCGCGGCGAGGGCTACCAGTACCCGCACGACCACGCCGGCGGGTGGGTGGAGCAGGCGTACGTGCCGACGGCCGCCGAGTACTACCGGCCGACCGACCGCGGCTTCGAGGCGCAACTCAAGGCGAGGCTGGCGGAGTTGCGGGGGCGGAAACTGCCCCCGGCGCCGTGATCTCGGTTACCGCCCCGTCCGCCCCCACACCGAACAGGCGGAGGGCGCCGCCGGGAGCGAGTGCAGCCGACGGCACCCGCACGACGAACCCCGCCCCGGGAACGGGCCGGCCGATGGCCGTCTCCACGTCTCGGCGGCGGAAGCGGAGCTGGTCGCATGGCACCACGCGGTCGCCAACGACCGCGACCACGCGCGTGGCCGGCCGGGTTGCTCTCCGCGGCCCGCCGGCCACCCATCCCTGTGCCACCGCCGCACCCGCGTCCGCGGCGGCGCCCGTCTGAAGGTCGAGCCACCCGAAGTCCGCCAGGTTGCTCGTCGGGACCGCGCCCGCCGGCACGACCGAATCCACCACGCCGCTCACCCGCGCGTCGGCCGGCCGCGGCGCTCGAAACCACTCGCCGACGGCGGCCTCGGCGGCTCGCTGGTCGGCCTCGTCCGCGGCGACCCGGCCGGGTGCCGTCGCCAGGTTGACCGCCATCGTCGCGCCGACCAGCAGCAGGGCGATCGGCCCGACCCGCGTCGTGACGAGGCCGACGGCCGACCCGACCGCCAGGAACGCGAGCGGGAGGAACGGGACCACGTACACGACGCGGTTCAGGTGGTCGTGAACGCACATGTGGTTGACCGCGAGTACCTGCCACGACACCCCCGCGCCGAGCCCGATCACCACCGCCCCCGCCATGCCCACCACGGCCCGCGGGAGCCGGCCGCGGGCCAACCCGGCGGCCGCCGCGAGGGCCAGCGCCACCCCGGCCACCCACTTCAGCGGCACGTCGGCCCGCACGCGCCCGAACCCGCCGGCGACGCTCACCGCCGGCTGCTCGAAAAAGCCCCAGAAGCACCGGGCCGCGAACCGGAGCCGCGAACCGTCCCCGCCGCCGGTCCGGGCTTCCGACGCGGGGTCGGCGACGGTGCGGGCCGTCGCCCGGTCGCGGATCGCGGCGACGCCGTCGGTGCCCATCACCAACTCGTTCTGCGCGACGTGGAGCCCGAGCGCCCCTGCGAAGCCGGCCAGCCCGGCGGTCACCACCACGGCCGCAGCCGCGGCGCGCATGCTGAACGGGACCGCCGCCCGGTGGAGGTGGAACCACGCGGCGGCGACCGGGGCGAGGATCACGGTGGTGACGTACTCGTACCCGCAGAGGCATTTCGCCAGGACCGCCAGCCCGATCCCCGCGATCAGAAGCACCTGTCGGCCCCGGGTCGTCGCCCGCGGGGCGAGGCACCAGACCAGCGCGAACGGCAGGAGCATCAACCCGAGAGCCCAGTACAGGGACGGCGCGAACGGGAGGAACGCCGGCGACGCCGCCGCCAGCACGCAGCCCACGTCGCCGGTCGGCGGCCCGAGCCACCGCTGCCCGCCGACGAGGACGGCGGCCACGAGCGCGGCCGCGACGAGGGCCATCCCCGCCGCCGCGACCGGGACGGTCCACTCGGCCGGGAGCGGCACGGCGGCGAGGACGATTCCCGGCAGACCGACCTGCGACGTGTACGGCTGCGAGTGGTCGCCCGGCCCGACCAGGACGAGGGGGTGGAACGCGGGTAGGTCCGGCCGCGCGACCCGGGCGGCGACGAGGTTGGCCTCCGACCCGAGGGCGCCGGCGCGGACCTCGTCCCGCGACCAGCCGACCCGGTCGGGGAGCCCGAGCAGATTGTGGTTCCAGCTCAGGTAGAGGAGCGCCGCGTAGACCCCGAGCCGCACGACGGCCGCGCGGCGGGACGTGATCGGTGTCATCGGTGCGGGCTCCGGGCGGGACGGCACGCCGCCGTATACTCGGACCGCAGTCCGGGTGTCAACCGGAGCGAAAACCAGTTGACGACTCCACGACGGAGAGGTAACGATAAGAAGTTAAGGATTCCTCCCGGAACACCGGTCGCACCGCCGCACCGAGTTCCTCACCCGCTCCTCAGGAGACACGGCCATCCCACCGTTCGACCGCAACGCACCTCCCCGGGGCCCGGCCGGCCCCCGGATGAACGACCAGATCCGCATCAGCCCCATCCGCCTGATCGGCGCCGAGGGCGAGCAGCACGGCATCGTCCCTACCCAGCAGGCCCAGGAGATGGCCCGCGAGCTCGGCATGGACCTCGTCGAGGTGGCGGACAAGGAGCGCCCGCCCGTCTGCAAGATCATGGACTACGGGAAGTTCAAGTACGACCAGTCGAAGAAGAGCCACCAGAAGACGCACCAGCAGAAGCTGAAGGAGATCCGCGTCCGCCCGAAGACCGGCGAGCACGACATCCACACGAAGGTGGTCCAGGCCCGGCAGTTCCTCGAAGAAAACGACAAGGTGCAGGTGAACGTGCTATTCCGCGGCCGCGAGATGCAGCACATCGAGGAGGGGCAGCGGGTCATGAACGAGGTGCTGACCGCCCTCATGGACATGTGCAAGGTCGAGAGCCCGGCCCGGATGGAAGGCAAGCGAATGGTCGCGCTGCTGGCGCCGAAGCCGATCCTGAGCAAGTCCGGCAAGCCGAAGCCCCCGGGGTCCACCCCCGCCAAGCCGAAGCCAGTGGTGCCCAAGCCGGTGGTCCCCAAGTCGGCCCCGGCCGCAACGGGTACCGACGGCGCGCCACTCCCGGCCCCGGCCGCCGA
>JBGAQM010000405.1:0-5548 GCA_044220735.1 Urbifossiella sp.
CCCCATGCCGACCGCCACTCCCGACGTGCTTCCCGACACAGACACCGACACGCAGACTCGCCGCCAACCGCCGTACGCGGTAATCCTCCACAACGACGACCTGAACGGGTTCGCGTTCGTGATCGGCGTGCTGCGCGTTGTGTTCGGGTACGAGGTCGAGCGGTGTGTCGAACTGACGCTGGAAGCGCACGAGAAGGGCCGCAGCGTGGTCTGGGTGGGGCCGCTGGAGGTGGCCGAGTTGAAGGCCGATCAGATTCACTCGTGCGGCCCCGACCCGGCGTCGAAGGACCGCGGGGCGCAGCCGCTCGGCGTGACCGTGGAGCCGACGGCGTAGGCCTCTTATACCAGCCCCACCCTTCCCGGAGGCCGCCGTGCCGACCGACCTCACCCGCCGGGCCTGGATCGCCGGCACCGCCGCGGCCGTCGCCGCCGCCCCCGCCATGAGCCAGCCCGCCGCCGCCCCGCCGTTCAAGTTCTGCCTCAACACCAGCACCGTCCGCAACGCCGAAGGCCAGTCGCGACCGATCGTCGAACTCATCGACATCGCCCAGAAGGCCGGGTACGCGGGCATCGAGCCGTGGGTGGGCGAGGTCGAGGCGTACACCCGCGGCGGCGGCACACTCAAGGAACTGAACAAGCGGTTCGCCGACGCCGGGCTCGAAGTGCCCGACGTGATCGGCTTCGCCGAGTGGATCGTGGAGGACGCCGACCGCCGGCGGAAGGGGCTGGAACAAGCCCGGCGCGAAATGGGGATGGTGGCCGAACTCGGCGGCCGGCGGATGGCCGCGCCGCCCGTCGGCGCCACCGGCGGGCAGAGCAAGCGCGACGACCCGAAGTTCACCCAGCCGGTCATCGACCTGCTCGCCGCCGCCGACCGCTACCGGGCGCTCGCCGACGTCGGCCGCGCCGCCGGCGTCACGCCGGTCGTCGAAGTGTGGGGCTTCTCGCGGACGTTGAAGCGGCTCGGCGAGGCGGTGTTGATCGCGGCCGAGAGTCAGGCGCCGGGCGGGTGTGTGTTGCCGGACACGTACCACCTCTACAAGGGCGGCTCCGACGCCGCCGGGCTCGCGCTGCTGAGCCCGGCCGCGATCGGCATCTTCCACGCCAACGACTACCCGCGCATCGAGCGCGACCGCATCACCGACGCCGACCGCGTCTACCCCGGCGACGGCGTCGGCCCCGTGCGCGAGACGTTCGCCCGGCTGCGGGCGATGAACTACACCGGATACGTGTCGCTGGAGTTGTTCAACCGCGAGTACTGGCGGCAGGACCCGCACCGCGTCGCGGCGACCGGGCTGGCCAAAATGAAGGCCGTGGCCGGGGCGTAATCCGCTCCCGCATCAGGGGCGCTGAGCCGCAGCCGCAACCCGCGATTCCGGCGGCTGACACCTGTTAACCCGCCGGCGGGCGGCGGGGTTCACGTTCCGAAACACCTGTCGCAACCACTTCCGCCACCGCGCGTTGCAGCGTTTCCGCCCGCCCGAGAGTTCGTGAGACGGGGCGGCGCCGGCTCTCATCAGGCACTACGGTTCCGTATCGCCCCCATCTGCCCTCACCCGGGTCACCCACCATGCCCTCGCCCCTCCCCCCGCGCGCCGCCCTTTCCCTCGACCGGCTCGAAGACCGCGACGTGCCCAGTGCCGCAACCCTCGACCTCTCGGCTCGCGGCAGCGGCGGCGAGATCAACGGCGCCCTGTTCGAGCAGCACGACGCCCGCCCCACCGGCACCGGCCACATCCGGAGTTTCGTCCGCGTGCAGGCGCTCGGTAACAGGACGACCGAAGCCGGGGTGAACACCGACGCCCGACCGCTCGCCTACGACGAGAACAAGAGCCCGCAGTTCACCCGCTCCGTGCGCGTGGCCGACCTTCCGCTGGTGACCGTCAACGGCGGCCTGTACCGCGAGGTGTTGCTCGACATCAACCAGAAGGCGTCCGCGTCGCAGCTGTCGCTGGACGAGTTGAAGGTGTTCGTGGGCGGGGCCGGGAACCTGAACTACAACGCGGCGTCCGGCACGCTCGGCGGGGCGGCGCCGGTGTACGACCTCGACGCCGGCGGCGACCACTGGGTACGGCTGGACGCCCGCCTGAACACCGGCAGCGGCTCGGGGGACATGCGCTTCTACGTCCCGAACGACGTGCTGGGTGGCGGCGAGTTCTTCTACCTGTACTCGAAGTTCGGGCAGACCATCGCCGCGAACGGCGGGTTCGAGGAGTGGGCGGCCGGGGCCGGCGGCGCCTCGCTCGCCCCGCAGGCGTCCGGGTTTTCCGGGGTCGTCTACGTCTCGCCCCCGGAGGGCCGGCCGTACGGCGTGTCCGGCGGCACCCTTCAGCTGTGGCTCGGCACCGTCCTGGTGGACGAGGTGCTCGTGGGGGTGGACGGGTCGGCGGAGGGGCCGGGCTCGTTCGCGTTCAACAACGTCCTGCTCGACCAGCCCGAGGTGACGTTCCAGCTCGTTTACGTCCCGCCGGGCGGCACGGCGGCGCAACCCTGGCTGAGTCCGGAGTCGGCGTCCGTCACGCTCATTGCCGGCGACACGTCGCTGGTGAAGGACCTGTACCTGACCCAGGTGTAGCGGGAACGCCGCCCTACACTACGGACGTGCGGAGTCCGCCGGCGGGGGTGGCATGGTCGAACTCGACGCGGTGTCGGTCCGGCAGGGCGCGTTCGGGCTCGACGGCGTGAGCCTCGCCGTCCCGGCCGGCGCCTACGCCGTGCTCGTCGGGCCGAGCGGCGCCGGGAAGACGACGCTCCTCGAAGTGGTCGCCGGCCTCCGCCGGCCGCGCGCCGGCCGCGTGCGGCTGCGCGGCGCGGACGTAACGCGCCTGCCGCCCGCGGCGCGGAACGTCGGCTACGTCCCGCAGGACGCGGCCCTGTTCCGCACCATGACGGTGCGCGAGAACCTGGCCTTCGCGCTCGCCGTCCGCGGGACCGACGCGACCCCGCCATCGCCGAACATGCAACACATCGACCCTCGGCCTCCTCGACCATCCGCGAGGTCAGCCTCAGCAACGGCGAGCCGCAGCGAATGACGCCGGCCGGGCGGCTCGCCATGCCCCGACGTGCTCACTCCTCGACGAACCGCTCAGCGCCGTGGACGAGGCGACGCGCGCCGACCTCCTCGCCCTCCTCGACGGCCTGCGCCGCGAGCGCCGGGTGACCGTGCTGCACGTCACCCACGCCCGCGCGGAGGCCGACCGCCTGGCGGACGTGGTGTTCGAACTCGACGGCGGGCGCGTTCGCGTCCGCGCGGGGGAAAACCGTTAGAATGCGCCTCGCACGGGAGGCACGGTCATGCCGCGGCGGGCGTTCACGCTCATCGAACTGCTGGTCGTCATCGCCATCATCGCGGTGCTCGTCGGGCTCCTCCTGCCGGCGGTGCAGAAGGTCCGCGAGGCGGCGGCGCGGGCGAAGTGCCAGAACAACCTGAAGCAGATCGGCGCCGCCTGCCACATGCGGCACGACACCGACGGCCGCTTCCCGCCGGCGGTCGCCCTGCGCGGCGGCGCCTGGGCCCACGGCTGGGGCACGTTCGTACTCCCCTACGTCGAGCAGCGCGCGGCCTATGACCTGTACCGCTGGGACCTGAACTACGACCACCCGCTCAACCAGCCGGCGGTGCGGGTGGCGGTGCCGGTGTTCGTGTGCCCGTCGGCCCCGTCCGGCCGCGAGGCGACCAACGCCGCCGGGGGGCTCGTGTACGGCGTGTGCGACTACTCGCCGATCTACGACGTGGACCCGAACCTCGTCGCCACCGGCCTGCTGTCGCCGTGGAGCGGCGACCCGACCGGCGTCTGCGCCGTCGGGGACGGGGCGCGATTCGTCGACATCCTCGACGGCTCGTCGAACAGCATTGCCGTCGCGGAAGTAGCGGGCCGGCCGGAGTTGTGGAAGAACGGCAAGCGCGACGGCGACGTGCAGCCGTGCGGGTGGGCGGCGGCGAACGGCAACATCCCGATCAACCTCGACGGCTGGAAGGCCGACGGCTCCGGCCCGTGGGGGCCGTGCGGGGTGAACTGCTCGAACGTCCACGAGATCTACGGCTTCCACTTCGCCGGGGCGAGCGCGGTCATGGCCGACGGGTCGGTGCGGTTCCTGCGGACGGGCGTGCCGATCACGACGCTGGCGGCGCTGACCACCCGGTCCGGCGGCGAGGTGTTGGCGTCCGACGGCGGGTGGTAAAACGAAGAAGCCGCAGCCCGTTCGGGTGCGGCTTCGGCGTGCCGGAATGGGCGTTACTGGACTTGAACCAGTGACCCCCACAATGTCAATGTGGTACTCTAGCCAGCTGAGCTAAACGCCCGACACCTTCTTTTTACGCGCCCCGCCGGGCGCGTCAACCGGAATCCGCCCGGCCCCCCTCCCCGCCGGACGATATACTGCACCGAACAGACCACGGGGGGCGGGATGCCGGAGTGGCTCAACGGGGCGGTGGGCGCGGAGGGGGACATCGCCCCGGACAAGCTCGCCGTCCGGCTCGTGCTGTCGGCCCTGCTCGGGGCCGCGGTCGCCACCGTCTACGCCCTCACCCGCCGGAAGACCCGCGCCGAGGCGGCCCCGTTCTCGTCCACGCTCGTCCTCCTCACCGTCCTCATCGCCCTCGTCACGCAGGTCATCGGCAACAGCGTCGCGCGGGCGTTCAGCCTCGTCGGCGCGCTCTCGATCGTCCGCTTCCGCACCGTCGTGGACGACACCCGCGACACCGCGTTCGTCATCTTCGCCGTCGCCGTCGGGATGGCGGTCGGGGCCGGGTTCCCGGCCCTCGCGCTCGTCGGCATCCCGGTCGTCGGCCTCACCGCCGCGGTCCTGGCGCTGTGGGGCGGCACCGGCGCCGTCGCCCACCCGGCCAGGCTGGTCGTGCGGCTCGCGAACGGCAGCGACCCGCACGCGATTCTCGCCGCGGCGTTCGACAAGCACTTGCGCGAGGCCAAGTTTCAGGCCGCCGACACCGCCAAGCAGGGGGCCGCGACCGACTTCACCTACCTGGTGCGGACGAAGCCCGGCGTGTCGCCCGTCGCCCTGCTCGGCGAACTGAACCGCGTCGAGGGCGTGCAGAACGTCGAGTGGCGCGAACCGAACTGACGAGGGGCTCACCCGTGACCCGTTACCTGCTCCCGCTCGCGCTCGCCGCGACCGTCGTGGCCGGTTTCCCCGCCGGGCCGGCGGCCGCCCAGAAGGCCAGGACCCCCGCCGAGGAGGTGGACGCCTTCTTCGCCAAGGGCGAGCCGGTGAGCATCACGCTGGACGTCGGCCAGAAGGAGGCCGACTCGCTCCGCCGCGAGCACCGCAAGTACGTTCCCGTCACCGTGAAGGAGAACGGCCAGACGTTCAAGAACGTGGCGGTCCACCTGCGCGGGTCGGCCGGCAGCTTCCGCGGGTTCGACGACCGGCCCGGCTTCACCCTGAACATGGACAAGTTCGAGGACAAGCAGCGATGGCGCGGCCTCGACAAGTTCCACCTCGCCAACTCGGCCCAAGACCCCAGCTACCTGTCCGAGCTGGTCTGCGGAGAACTCATGCGGGCCGTCGGCGTGCCGGCCGCGCGGAT
>JBGAQM010000406.1:0-5245 GCA_044220735.1 Urbifossiella sp.
CGGGGCCGGGGTTCGGTGAAGAACCCCGGCCCCGCCGGTTCGGCCCGCCCGCCCGCCGTTACCCCTTCGGCGGGGGGCTCGCCTGTCGTTGCTGGGAAGCCCGCGGACTTAGCGGCCGGCCTGCTGCGGCTGCACCCGGAGGCGGCGGTTCGGGTCGAGCGCGACCACGCCGAACGCCTGCTCGTGCCGGGCGACGACCACCCGCAACACCTCGGCCAGCTTCTTGGCCGTGACGAAGTTCATGACGAGCCGGTGGCTCAGTTCGATCGGCTCCGGGCCGGTCGCGCCCATCACCTGGGAGTACATGCCCAGGTCGAGCAACACCTCGTCGGGGTTGCCGGTGACCCGGAAGAAGTTGACGTACACCGACGCCATGTCGGCGTCGTTGATCGCGACCTGGATCTGCTGGCCCTGGCCCTGCTGCGGGGCGGGGGCGGCGGTTTCTTCAGCCATCGGAGCGTCCTCGAAAGGGAGTGGTGGGGTAACAACGGGTTGGCCGGGAAGTCGGCCGTGGGTCAGTGTAACGGCCGGACGCGCGTCCGCCTACCGGGGCGGCGAAAAAGCCCGGCCCCCGCTGGCGTTGTTGCGCCGCGGCGCGAAGTCACAACCGGCGCAACCCTCACTCCCCGCCCACCTTCAGGGTCAGCCGCCCGCCGGTGGCGCCGGCCACGCGCGCGGCTACGGCCCACGCCGCCCGGTCGGTCTCGGCCGCGACGTGGAGCGTCACCGCCCGATTCGATGCCGCCATCGCCACAAGTTCGGGCACGTCGGTGTACTGCAGCACGTTCAGCAGCGCCGGCCCGGCACGAAAGCTCTGCGGCGGGTTCCACAGGTCGAGTGCCGCGACCCCCGGCGCGGCCAGCCCGGCGACCAGCGCCAGCCCGGCCGACGCGCCGCGACCCTGGATCGTCAGTCTCGGCTCCTTCAGATCGCCGACCGTCCGCACCGCCTCGACCGCCTGGCGCACGTCCCACGCCTGCTGCCCGTCGAGCGTCTGGCCGATCAGCGGGAAGCGGCGGCGGACGTGAATCTCCTCCTTGCTACCGGGCTCGGCCCAGCGCGTCGGCCCCACGCCGCGCGGGGCTACCGCCGCGAACGCCCACTTCTCCCGCGTCAGCGCCGCCTTGTTCTGCGCGAACATGGCATCGTTCCGCGTCAGTTTCCCGGGGTGGCGCAGCACCTCGGCGAAGTGCGGCCCGAACTGCTCGCACCAGTTCTTGTACCCGGCGTCGTCCAGCACGCTGAGGATGACTTCTGACGGCTCCTCGACCCCGACCGCGGTCGCCACCCACATCCGCAACGGCACCTCGGCCTCGGACGTGAAATCGATCGCCCGCAGCCTTACCCCGTCGTGCGTCACGTCGGACGCGACCCGGGCGTCGAGCGGCACCAGGGCCCTCGCCCACCCGCCGAGCACCTCCGTCGTCAACGCCACCTTCAACTTCGGCTGCCGGGCGGCCCACCACGCCCGGAGCGCGTCCGCGTCGGCCGGCGGCTCGAACTTCGCGGCAGGCACGAACGTCTCGTGGATCACCTCGTTCCGCCGCGGCTCGGGGAGTTTGTCGAACACCTTCAGCTGCTTCGGCTCGAACCGCTTCGTCAGGTCCGGCGCGGGCTGCTCCGTCGTGTCGTTCTTGAGCCAGCGGGCCATCCAGGCGTTGATGCCGCGGTGCAGCTCGGGCGTGTCGGTGTGCGGCCCCTTCGTCTCGAGCAGCTGGAACTGGGCGCCGGCGCCGTACAGGTCGTACACCTTGCGGGCCTTGTCCGCGAGGCGGCGATAACCCTCGACCGGGAAGATGTCGTCCTTGTCGGAGTTGCCCAGCAGCAGGGGCCGCGGGGCGATCAGCGCCGCGACTTGCGCGTAGTCCCAGCGGTACGTGTTGACCTGATACATGCAGTCGCAGTGGCCGGCGATCACGCCGTCAGACAGCCGCGGCGCCGGGGCCTCGACCAGGTGCGCGTGCAGGTCGGCGATGCCGGCCACGGGCACGACGGCCTTGATCCGCTCGTCCGCGGCGGCGACCCACCAGCTCGTCGCGCCGCCGCCGGAGCGGCCGGTGAGGCCGAACCGCGTCGCGTCCACCTCGGGACGGGTTTCGAGGTAGTCGAGGGCGCGCATCGCGTTCCACAACTCGACGCCCGCGGGGGTGTAGCCGCGGCTCTGCCACCACCACATCTTCGCGCCGTGGGTGCCGTGGTGGTCGCCGCGGATCTCGGCCAGCTCGACCGTGTCGAGGATCAGGCAGGCGTAGCCGTTCGACGCGAACCAACTCGGGTGGTACTGGTAGTGGGCCTTGCTCCCGTACGACACGCCGTCGATGACGACGTTACCGTGGCCGCACACGTAGAGGATCGTGGGCAGCCGGCCCTCGCGGCGCTTCGGCAGGTACAGGTTCGCGGTGACGTACAGGCCGGGCATCGACTGGAAGTGCAGCCGCTCGACGGTGAACGTGCCGCCGTCGGTGGTGCCGGTGACGACCGGGTTGAGGGGCGTCCGCGGCGGCAGCGGGTGGAGGCCCATCATGTCGAGGAACTGCCGGCGCAGCTCGGGGCGCTGCTTCTCCCAGGCGTCCTTCGTGGTGAGGTCGGCGAGGCAGCGGTCGTTGATCTGCTTCACCTGGGCGCGGAAGTAGGCGTCGAGTTGCTTGCGGTTGCGGGCGTGGTCGGGGTTGGGCGGCTGCGCCGCGGCGGGGAGCGCGAGCAGGAGCGCGGCGAGTACCGGGAGAAGAACGCGGGTCATGGGAGGCGCCCTCGGGGGTGGTGCGATGCTACCCGACCGGCGCCGCGGTGCAAGTGCGTGGGCGCCCGCAGATTTCGGTCACGGTGCTGGGGCGGGCGAGCGGCACGGGTTCGTAGCCCGGAGGGCGACGGCGTGTAGCCCCGGGTGCAACCCGGGGCGGCTTGTGGCGGAGCCCGAACGGTTCCGCACCCCGAATCACCATCGACGCCACCCCGCGTTGCACCCGGGGCTACACGCTCGCCCTCCGGGCTCAAGCCCCGCGCCGGGTCGCCGAAATCGAGAGGCACACCCGTCGCCCGCGCCGGTTGACCCGTGCGGGCGGGTGTGCGACGATGTTCGGCGAACGTCCGTGCCGAGCCGGAGCCCGCCGTGACCACCCCCCCGCCCGACGCGACCCCGGCCCGCCGGGTCAAGTCGGCCCTGTTCGTGGACTTCGACAACATCTACCTCGGCCTCGAACGCGTCTCCGGCCCGGAAGCCGCCCGGCGGTTCGCCGACGCCCCCGAGCGGTGGCTGCGGTGGCTGGCCCGCGACGCCCACGCCGCCGAGCCCGGCGCCCCGCGCGTCCACCGCGACCTCCTCCTCCGCCGCTGCTACCTCAACCCGATCGCGTTCGGCAACCAGCGGGCCATGTTCACCACGTCGGCGTTCCAGGTCGTGGACTGCCCGCCGCTCACCCGCGGCGGCAAGTGCAGCACCGACATCCACATGGTCATGGACATCCTCGACGCCCTCCACCACCCGACCCACTTCGACGAGTTCATCATCCTGTCGGCCGACGCCGACTTCACGCCCCTACTCCTCCGGCTGCGGGCGTTCGACCGGCGCACGCTCGTCGTCGCCGTCGGCCCGGCGGCGCAGGCGTACCGGCGGGCGTGCGACCACCTCGTCAGCGACGACGAGTTCGTCGAGAAGGCGCTCGGGATGCACGACGCCCCCGCGCCGCGGCCGGCGCGCGCCGCGGGTGGTGCCGCCGCCGCGCCCCGCGGCCGCGGGCCGCGACGACGTCCTCGACCGCGCCGCCGAGGCCCTCGCCGAGCGCGTCCGCAACGACGGCCCGCTCCCGTTCCCGACGCTCCCGGCCGTGCTGCGGGAGGCGTTCCCGCGCGAGTTCCCGAACTCCAGCTGGTTCGGGTGCAACGGCCTGGAGCCGATGGTGGCCCGGCTGATGGCCCTGCAACCCGGGCTGGCCCGGCTGCACGACCCCGACCGCGTGGGGTGGGGGCCGCCCGCGGCGGCGGCGGCGGCCCCGGAACCGACCCCGGCCGACCCCGAGCAGCTGGCGGCCGTGCGCGACGAGGTGCTGCGGGTGGTGGCCGGGCGCGACGAGCCGGTGTCGCTCGCCGAGCTGGCGCACGGGCTGGCGGCGGTGTTCGGGGAGGGGGCGCGGGCGAGCTGGTTCGGCGCCGGCACGTTCAAGAACCTTCTCCGGCAGGCCGATTTGGGCGGGTGCGTGCTGTCCGAGGCCGGGCCGGGCTACCTCTACGACCCGGCCCGCCACGCCGCCCCGGCGCCCGACGCGAAGGCCGGCCCGCGGGTGGACCAGACGCACCCCGACCTGGCCGGCATCGCCCAGCGGGTGCACCAGGTGGCGCTCACCCCGCGCCTCCCGCCGGACGCCTACGCCACCCTCTTCGGGGTGATCGCCGACCAGTTCCGCGACGAGTTCGCCCGCGGCGAGACGCCGTCGCTGACGACCGACCTGTCGCGGGCCGTCCGCGACGGGTGCGAGGCGGCGGGGCTGGTGGTGTCGCGGCGGGACGTGAACTTCGTGCTCCGCGGCGTGTTCTTCACCCAGCGCGACTACCCCGACGAGGTGAACGCGCTGATGAACGGCGCCCCGTCGCTGGCGGCCGGGATCGGCGAGCTGTTCCGGGCCGGCGTCGTCCACGCCTGCCGCGACCGCCAGTTGGACCTGACGGCGGACGACGAGCGCGACCTGCGCCGGTGGCTCCTCGGCGGGCTGGCGCCGCCGGCCGACGACGGCACCGCCGCCGTGGTGGACACGCCGACCGCGGAGGCGGGGTAACGATGGCAGGCGCACGCCCCCCGCGCCGGCCGGGCTTCTTCGAGCTGACGCCCGGCCGCCGGGTGTTCCTCGCCGCCGCCGGCGTCGCCGCGGCCGTGGCGGTCCGCTACGTGACGAAGGCGTTCCAGGCCGGCGAGAAGGTGGAGGAAGCCGTCAACCCGCCGATCCCGCCCCCGCCGGCGAACCCGGTGGTCGCGCTGCGCGAGGCCGACGCCGCACTCGGCCGGGCGGAGCGCGCCGCCGCGGACCGCGCCGCGAAGGCCAGGGCCGCAGAGTGGCAGGTGGCGCAGGCCGAAGTTCACCTCCGCGCGCTCGACGGCCGCGCGCTCGAGCCGGCGCAGGAGGCCGAGCGGGCGAGGCTGGTCGAACGGGCCGACACCCTCCGCCGCGCCCTCGCCGAACGCGGCCGCTGACGTGGGGCCGGCTTCCAGCCGGCCGTGTCTGCTCCGGCCGGTTGGAAACCGGCCCCACACCCG
>JBGAQM010000407.1:0-5242 GCA_044220735.1 Urbifossiella sp.
CAAGGCGCAAAAGGCACAAAAAGGAAGCCAAATACAAAACCAAATTCACGCTTTGGTCTGTCTTCCGTTTTTGTGCCTTTTATGCCTTGTTGCGGCCAATCGCTCTTCGGGGATTTACAGCTCCCACGTCCCCGGCTCTTTCTGCTGCTTCTTCTTCCGCGGCCGGCGCGGCGGCATCGCGGGCGGCTTCGGGTCCGGCGCCGCCGGCTTCGTCGCCGCCCGCAGCACCGGCACCTCGTCCGGCGGCTCCTCCCCCGCCTCCGCCTCCGCCCGCAGGTCGGCGGAGCGCACCGGGCCTTCGCCGCGCGCCCGCAGCACCACCTTCAGCGCCACCTCGGAGAACGGGAAGTTCTCCCGGAGCGCCTTCGTCAGGTAGCGGACGTACGTGTCCTCGAAGTTCTCCGGGCCGTTCGTGAACAGCACGATGGTCGGGGGGTACGTCCCCACCTGCGTCGCGTAGAAGATTTTGGGCGCGCGGTTGCCGCTCATCGGCGGGGGGCTCATCTCCACGGCGTGGCGGATCACGCGGTTCAGGTCACCGGTGGTCACCCGCGCCCCGGCCTGCTTGTGCAGCTGCACCGCCAGCTGCAACAGCCGCAGAACGTTCTTCCCGACCTTCGCCGTGATGAACGCGATCGGCACGTGCTCCAGCATCGGGAACATCGCCCGGATGTACGTGCCCATCTTCTCCGTCGTCATGTTCTCCTTCACCAGGTCCCACTTGTTGACCACGAAGATCGCCGGCTTGTTGTGCTCCAGGATGTACCCGGCGAGCTGCTTGTCCACGCGGCCGACGCGGTGGCGGGCGTCGAAGAACTGCACCACCACGTCGGCCCGCCGCACCGACCGCTCGGCCCGGTGGGCGCTGTAGAACTCGATGCTGTCGGCGATGCTCGTCCGCTTCCGCACGCCCGCCGTGTCGATCGCCAGGAACGCCTTGCCGTCGCGCTCGAACCGCACGTCGATGCTGTCCCGCGTCGTGCCGGGGACCTCCGACACGATGACGCGCTCGGCTTCCGCGAGGCTGTTGATGAACGTGCTCTTGCCGACGTTCCGCCGGCCCACGATTGCCAGCTTCAGCGTGGGGTCGGTCGGCGGCAGTTCGCCGGTGTCCGGCGGCAGCACCGCCATCACCGCTTCGAGCAGGTCTTGCCGGCCGAGCTTCTGCTCGGCGCTGACGCGGATCGGGTCGCCGTAGCCGAGCCGGTTGAACTCGCCGCCGAGGGTGCCGAGCCTGTCCGTGTCGGCCTTGTTGGCGACGAACACCACCGGCTTCCCCACGGTGCGCAGGCGGCGGGCGACCTCCTCGTCGAGCGGGACGACGCCGTCGCGGATGTCCACGAGGTACAGCACCACCGCGGCCTGTTCGATGGCCACGCGGATCTGGTTCTCGACGTCCTCGGTGAGGTCGTCCTTGTCCTGGATGCCCATGCCGCCGGTGTCCATCAGCTCGCAGAACCGGTCGCCGACCTCGATGACGGTCGAGACGCGATCGCGGGTGACGCCGGCCGTGGGATCGACGATGCTGATCCGCCGGCCGGCGAGCCAGTTGAACAGCGACGACTTGCCGACGTTCGGGCGGCCGACGATGGCGACGATCGGGAGCGGCACGGCGGACCTCAAAGCTGCGGAGGGAATGGCCGCAAAAAGGCACAAAACGCACAAAAGAAGACTGTTCGATTACGTGCGTTTTGTGCCTTTTTGCGGCCAACCCTGTCCCCGGATTGGGGGCGGTATCCGTTTATCATATGTTCGGGGATCAAGGAGAGCGGCGTGGCCCGGTGCGACGAGGGGTATCGGTGCGAGGTCTGCGGCCGCGACGTGGAGGCCGTCACCGACTCGGACCTGTACCTGCGGTTCGTTCTGGGCGAGGTGCCGCTGGAGGTGCTGCACACGCAGCCGGAGCGACACCTGCGCTGCAACCCGGCGCTGGCGCAGTTCATCGCCGACCCCGCGTTCCCGCCGGTCCCGTGCCCCGGCGCGTTCGACAAGGCCGCGCTCGACCCGGCGTATGTTGACGACGAGGAGCGCCGCGTCACCCGCGGGTGGCAGCGGCTTCAGGCGATTCCGACGCTCGGGCTGGCGATCCCCGAATACCCGCTCGCCGTGACCCCGGAGGACGACCCGTGACGAAATTCGGCGCGGCCGCGCTCGCGGCCCTCGTGGTGGTGGTGTCCGGCTCGGCCCAGGACGTGGAGTCCGGGCCGAAGGCCGGCGAGAAAGTGACGGCGCTGAAGGCGTTCGGCCTGGTCGGCCCCGTCGAGGGGAAGGAAGCCGACTTCGCGGCCGAGCGGAAGGACACGCCGACCGTGTACCTGTTCGTGCAGTCCGAGCACTTCGGCCGGCCGATGGCGCGGTTCATCAAGGTGCTCGACGAGAAGGTGAAGACGGCGAACGAAAAGGCCGGCGTCGTGGCCGTGTGGATCGGCGACAAGGAGGCGTTCGCCAAGAACAAGGATTACCTGCCGCGGGTGCAGGGGTCGCTGAAACTGGAGAACACGGCCATCGCCGCACACGAGGGGGAAAAGTCCGGCCCGAACGGGTGGGGCCTCAACGCCGACGCCCACGTCACGGTCGTGGTGGCCGACAAGGGGAAGGTGGCGAAGACGTTCGCGTTCGTGTCGGTGAACGAGACGGACGTGCGGAAGGTGCTGGCGGAGGTGAAGAAGTAGTTCAGTGCTCAGTGCTCAGTGCTCAGTGCTCAGTGCTCAGTGCTCAGTGCTCAGTGCTCCCGCTGAACACTGAACACTGAACACTGAACTACCCTTCGGTGCTGCCGCGCACCACCAGCCGGCCCGGCACGAGCACCTTCACTGCCGGCCGACCCGGGTGCGCCAGCCGCTCGGCCATCAGCCGCACCGCCTGCTCGGCCATCGCCTCGGCCGGGTAGGCATACGTCGTCACGCCGACCGCGCCCGGGCCCGCCGGCAAGTCGTCGAACCCCACCACCGCCACGTCCCGGGGCACCACGACGCCCCGCGTCGTCAGTTCGGCGATCAGCCCCGCCGCGGCGTAGTCGGCGTAGCACACCACGCCGTCGAGCCCGCGCGCCGTCACCTCGTCGGCCAGCCGGGTCGCGGCCTCCGCCGGCGGCAGCCCGTCCGGCTGGCGGACCACTACCGGGGCGAATTCCGACCCCGCCGTGTGCAGTGCCACCAGGTAGCCCGCAACCCGGTCGTGGTGACTGCTCGTCGGCGACGCCACCACCACCCCCACCCGCGTCCGCCCGAGTTGCAGCAGGTGCCGCGTGGCGCGGGCGGCGCCGTCCACGTCGTCCACGGCGACCAGGTCGGCGTCCAGCGGCCGGCCCTCGCCGCGGAGGTTCCGTTCCAGCAGCACCACCGCCAGCCCCTCGGCCCGGTACGCGGCCAGCACCGCCTCGTCGGTCGCGGTTTCGGCCGCACTCGCCCGCGACGGCAGGAGGAACACGCCCTTCACGCCGCGCTCCTTCGCCGCCCGCGCCAGCGGCGCCACGGCGGCGGCGGGCATGCCGGGGGCGAGTGCGAACGGCTCGCCGTCGAGGTGCATCGACGGCTCGCCGTCGAGGTGCATCGGCCGGCGGCGGGCCAGCGCCTCGAACCCGGCGCGGGCGAGGGTGCGGGTGTCGGCCTGCCACGGGCCGTCGGTCGTCCGCAGGACCAGCGCCCACCGGTCGGCCGAGTCCGGCGCCACGCGGAAGCAGCCGGACCGCTCGACGGTGCGGACGAGCCCCTTGTCCCGGAGCACCTGCAGCGCCCGCGACGCGGTGACGGCCGACACCCGGTACAGCCGCGCCACCCCGCGGACGCTCGGCATCTTGCCGCCGTCCCAGCGGCCGGTCTGCACCTCGGCCTCGAGTGCCTCGGCCACGTCCAGGTATTTCGGGGTGTCGGCGGCGAGCGCGGGTGCAATCACGGGCGGCTCCCTGTCGGGCAGACGAATCGCTGTACTCGACAGGTGGGAAAACCCGCGCAGAACGAACGCGGAAAACGAAAAAGGGCCGGGGGCGCTTCCTCCCCCGACCCTCCCGGGGCCGGCTTCCAGCCGGCCTGTCCGACAGTAGATCCGGCTGGAAGCCGGCCCCGCGTCATCTCACACGCCGAGCGGCGCGGCCGTCCGCAGGAAGTTCAGCGGCCGCGGGTCGCCGGCGTAGGTGGCGTCGGCGGGGTGGAACAGCGCCTGCTTCAGCTTCGCCCGCTGCTCCAGGATCGCCAGCTTCTCGGGGCTGCCAGGCGCGGCGCTGGTGGGGGCGTCCGGCAGCGGGGCGAGGCCGTTGAAGTTGCCGACGCCGCGGCGGGCGTACTTGCTCGTGGAGGGGTACTGCTCCTTCACGCCGGGCGTGTAGTAGCAGCTCCAGCACAGGCCGCGCGGACGGTTCACCTTCGACTTCGAGCAGTGACGGCAGCAGGGGATCACGGGCGGTCTCCGGCTCGGGGATTTCGTTTGCGACGTAGGTGTACGGGTGTTAAGCTGCCACGGCGTCCAGTTCGGCGAGCTGGTCGACGGGCTGGCGCTCGGCGAGGGCGAGTTCGACTTCGGCGAGGAGGTCGCGGCGCATCTGGGCGCGCGGCGTGTCGTCGAACCAGTTGAGGAACCAGCGGCAGGCGGCGGGTTCGCCGAGGCGCTGGTCGGCCTCGAAGCAGGCGCGGGCGAAGAACTCCTCGACCTGCCCGACGGTGTCGAGGGTCTCGCCCTGCCAGCCGCAGTAGCCGAGGGCGCAGGCGGCCTCGACGGGCCAGTCCTGCACACACATGAGCGGGGGCGGGGTGGTGGTGGACCCCTGGGTGAGTCGGGGGTCGTCGAGCAGGAGCGCGTCGCGGAGCGCTTCCAGGCCGGTGGTGGAGAGGACCGGAGCGAACCCATCCCGCCACACGAGACGCCAGCTTTCCATGGTCGTTCCTCGGTCGAAGGGCGTGCCTCATGCACCGCGGTTGAGGGTCGAAACTCCTCAGTAGCGGCCGACACACTTCTTATACGGGCGTACACTATCGATGTCAACCGGGATTCCGGCGATTCTTTCGAGTTCGACGCCCGATTCGCCCTGACGTGGATGATGCGACGTGATTACTGGACAATTGCAGGAGACGTAAGCGGAGTTTGATGCGCATTATTAGACATGATGGGGCTTTGCCCCAGAAATGGCCGATCCGCCCGATTTCTGAGGCAGGCGGGGGATTTTTGGGGCAGAATTGATCTTGCGCTCAAGCGCCGGTTCTGAGAAAACACGTCTCTATAGCTCGTCCACTCGGTTGGGCCGTCACGA
>JBGAQM010000408.1:0-5272 GCA_044220735.1 Urbifossiella sp.
ACCTGTTCATGCTCGGGTCGCTCCTGGCCCTGCAGGTCGCCGTCTGGGTCGGGGCCACCGCCGCCGGCGCCGACGGGTCCGCGGCCGCCGTCGCCCTCATGCTCGTCGCCGCGCCGGAGTTCTGCGCCGCGCTCAACGTCGCCGTGGACCGCGTCATCTACAAGCCGCTGCGCTCCGCCCCGAAGCTCGCCCCGCTCGTGTCCGCCATCGGCGTCAGCTTCGTGTTCATGAACGTCGGCATGTTCTGGATCGGCCCGGTGGACAAGGACTTCCCCAACCTCCTCGCCCCCGCCCCGCCCGCCCTGCCCGTCAACCTGCTCGACGGCACCGACCTGCGCTTCACCTACAAGGACCTGATGGTGGTGCTGGTGACGCTGCCGACGATGGCGGCGCTGACGGTGTTCGTGCGGTACACGGCGCTCGGCAAGGCGATGCGCGCCACCGCCCAGAACCCGACCGCGGCGCAGTTGATGGGCATCAACGTGGACCGCGTCATCGCCGCGACGTTCGCCATCGGCGGGGCGCTGGCGGGGGTCGCGGGGGTGGTGTACGGGCTGTACTTCAACACCGTCGGCTTCCAGATGGGCTTCCAGAACGGCCTGTACGCCTTCACCGCGGCCGTGCTCGGCGGCATCGGCAACATCCCCGGCGCGGTGCTCGGCGGCATCGTGATCGGCGTCGTGCGGTCGGTTGGCGGCGCGTACGTCGGAGCCGAGTGGAGCGAGGCGCTGATCTTCGGCATCCTCATCGTCATCCTCGTGTTCCGCCCGACCGGCCTGCTCGGCGCCCGCACCCGGGAGAAGGTATGACCGCCCTCCTGGCGCGCTGGTGGATGCCGGCCGCGTTCCTCGTCCTCGCCGGGTTGCCGTTCGTGCCGGACGTGCAGGCGTCGCTGTACGCCCAGCAACTCACGCCGCTGTTCGTGTACGCGCTGCTCGCGCTCGGGCTGAACGTCGTGGTCGGCTACACGGGCCTCTTACACCTCGGCGTCGCCGCGTACTTCGGCATTGGCGCTTACGCCTTCGGCATCCTCACGGTGCCGATGTTCCCGTTCCAACAGTCCTTCGCCGTGGCCGCGGTCGCCGCCGTGCTCGCCGCCGCGGCGCTCGGCGTCGCCACCACCGCGCCCACGTTGCGCTTGCGCGGCGACTACCTGGCGCTGGTGACGATGGGGTTCGGCCTCATCATCGGCTTCGTGATCCGCAACCTGGACGGCATCACGGAGGGCACGCGCGGGCTGAACCCGATCACGCCGGCGCTCCTGCCGGGCATCCCCGACCCGGACCTGTCGGGCCTGCGGACGGTCGGCCCGGGGTGGGGCGCGCGGTGGTACGACTACCCGTACCTGTACCTGACGTGCCTCGGGGCGCTGGGCGTGACGATGCTGCTGCTGGGGAACCTCGAAGACAGCCGCCTCGGCCGGGCGTGGGTGGCGCTGCGCGAGGACGAGCTCGCCGCCGGGTGCATGGGCCTGAACCCGGCCCGGCTGAAGCTGACGGCGATCGCGCTCGGGGCCGGCATCGCGGGGCTGGCGGGGGCGCTGTACGCCCTGTCGCAGCGGACGACCGCCGGCCCGCAGGCGTACGACTTCAACCGCTCGATGATTACGCTGTGCTGCATCATCCTCGGCGGGCTCGGCAACCGGCCGGGGGTGCTGGTGGGGGTGTTCCTGCTGATCGGCTACGACACCGTGCTGACGCCGATCCTGGACACGGCGGTGCAGAAGCCGGACGTGCAGAACCTGTTCCCCGAGTGGATGCGCGGCAAGCAGTACCTGAAGGTGAGCGGGTGGCGGCTGTTCATCTTCGGGGCGGCGCTGATCCTGATGATGCGGTTCCGCCCCGCGGGGCTGCTGCCGGCGGCGCGGACGAAGCACGAGTTGGGCTGAAAGCCCACCCGCCGCGGCGGGTGGGCTTCTTGGGGTGTGTATGGCGCTGTTGCAGACCGAAAAGCTGACGATGCGGTTCGGCGGCATCACCGCCGTGAACGGGGTCGATCTGACGGTCGAGCCCGGCCGCATTTTCTCCGTCATCGGCCCGAACGGGGCCGGCAAGACGACCGTGTTCAACGCCGTCACCGGCATCTACGAGCCGACCGCGGGCCGCGTCCTGTTCCGCGGCAAGCCGATCGAGCGCGCCTTCACCTGGAAGCCCGTCGCGGGGGCCGTCGCCGTCGGCGTCCTCACCGGACTGGTGTGCCTGCTGCTGGCGGTGAACGTGAACGCGCTGTGGAAGGCGTCCGTCCGCCAGAACTACACCGACGCCCGCGCCGCGTTCCCGTGGGGGAAGGCGGTGGAGGATGCCGGCATGCACGTCTGGGGGCGTCGCGTCGCGGCCGGCGGCGGGTTCGCGTTCGGGTTCGTGGTCGGCGCCGCGGGCCTGCTCCTGACGTGGTGGCGCAGCCGCCGCACGCCGGACGTCATCTCGCAGGGCGGCATCGCCCGCACGTTCCAGAACATCCGGCTGTTCCAGGCGATGACGGTGCTGGAGAACGTGCAGGTCGGCATGAGCCGGGCGATCAAGGGGCACCCGCTGGCGGCGCTGCTGCACCTGCCGGCGCACCGCCGCGAGGAGGCCGAGTTCCGGGCCAAAGCGGGCGACCTGCTGGCGTTCGTGGGGCTCGCCGGGAAGCACAACGAGCTGGCGCGCAACCTCGCCTACGGCGACCAGCGGCGGCTCGAAATCGCGCGGGCGCTGGCGACGAACCCCGAGCTGCTGCTGCTCGACGAACCCGCCGCGGGGATGAACCCGAGCGAGACGGCGAACCTGATGGGGCTGATCCGCAGCATCCGCGACCGCGGCGTGACGGTGCTGCTGATCGAGCACCACATGAGCCTGGTGATGGGGATTTCCGACCGCGTCGCGGTGCTGGACTACGGCGTCAAAATCGCCGAGGGGCCGCCCGCCGAGGTGAGCCGCGACCCGAAGGTGATCGAGGCGTATCTGGGCAAGGAGGAGGTGAGCTGATGGCCTTCCTCCGGCCGATTCCGCGGGTGGCGAACTGGGGTGCCACGCCCCCGGCCGTCGTCGCAGGTGGTTCCCCCCACCCCGCCGCGAAGCGCGGCGACCCTCCCCCTCAGAGGGGGGAGGGTGGGCGTGGTTCGTCGGCCGGGTTCGGCCCCGCGCCGCGGTCGCTCGTCGTCCCGGGAAGCCGGACCGCCTCCCACCCCCCCCCTGAGGGAGGGTCGCCGCGCTTGGCGGGGTGGGGGAACCACCTTGATGGCCGGGGGCGTCCGCGCGTCGAACACCCTCTGCGCCCCGGAGGCCCGCCGATGACCGCCGCGCAGCCGGGGACCATGAAGTCCGAGCTCCCGCGCGCCGCCGGCCCGCTGTTGGCCGTCGAGAAGCTCGAAGCCGGGTACGGCCCGATCAACGTCCTCCACGGCATCTCGCTCACGGTGGAGCCCGGCGAGATCGTCGCCATGATCGGCGCCAACGGCGCCGGCAAGACCACCACCCTCATGTGCCTGTCGGGCGTCGTGAAGACCCGCGCCGGCCGCGTCGTGTTCGACGGCCGCGACCTCACCGCCGAGAAGGTGCCGGCGCACCAGGTCGTGCGGCTCGGGCTGGCGCAGTCGCCGGAGGGGCGCAAAATCTTCCCGCGCCTCACGGTGCTCGAAAACCTCCAGATGGGCGCCTTCACCCGCACCGACGCCGACGGCGTGAAGGCCGACATCGAGAAGGCGTTCGTGATGTTCCCGATCCTGCGGGAGCGGCAGCACCAGGCCGGCGGGCTGCTCTCCGGCGGGCAGCAGCAGATGCTCGCCATCGCCCGGGCGCTGATGAGCCGGCCGAAGTTGTTGCTGCTGGACGAGCCGTCGCTCGGGCTGGCGCCGCAGATCGTGGTGCAGATCTTCGACGTGATCCGCGAGCTGAACCGGCAGGGCACGTCGGTGCTCCTGGTGGAGCAGAACGCCCGCATGGCGCTGAAGGTGGCGCACCGCGGCTACGTGCTGGAGACCGGCCGGGTGACGGTGAGCGACCGCGCCGACGTGCTGCTGAACGACCCGCGCATCCGGGCGGCGTATTTGGGCGAGTAGCGGGTCGGGGGCGCGGGTGCGACGGCGGCTCGCCCGGCTTCCTGGCGCGCCGCCGCCGCCGCCGCCGCCGTACCCGCGTCTACTAGACGAACCCGATGCAAATCACCGCCCTCTCCACCGACCACCTCCGCGTGCCGCTCGCCCGACCGGGCCGCGTGTCGCTCACCGACCCCGCGCCCGCCGGCCCCTCGGCGGTCGACATCATCCTCGTTCACGCCAATACCGACGCCGGCCTCGCCGGGCTCGGCTTCGCCGTCGTCGCCGGTCCCGGCGCCGCCACCGTGCGCGCCCTCATCGACGCCGAGGTGTCGGCGCTCGTCGTCGGCGCCGACCCGCGGCACCCGGAGAAGCGGTTCGCGGCCGCGGAGGCGTACTTCCGCGGCGTCGGCTTCGCCGGCGTCGTGGCGCGGGCGTACTCGGCCGTGGACGTGGCGCTCTGGGACTTGAAGGCGAAGGCTGCCGGCGTGCCGCTGTGGGAGCTGCTCGGTGCGGCGCGGTCGGCGGCGCCGTTCTTCGCGTCCGACGTGGCACCCGGCCGGCCCGCCGCGGACGTGGTGAAGGCCGCCAAGCCGCTGCTGAAGCAGGGTGCCACGGCCATTCGCATCGAGGTCGGCGGCGGCGACGTGCGGGCCGACGCCGACCGCGTCCGCGAGATCAACGACGGCCTCGGCGACGACGCGGCCGTGTGCGTCGCCGCGGAAGGCCGGTTCGACCTCGGCACCGCCGAGGCGCTGACGCACTTCTTCGAGGACGTGGGCGTCGAGTGGTTCGAGGACCCGCTGCCGGCGACCGACGCCATCGGCTACGCCAAGCTCGCCGGGATGGCCGAAATCCCGATCGCCGTCGGCTCGTCGTTCGCCACCCGCGACCGCTTCTTCCAGACGGTCCGCGACGGCGTCATCCGCGTGGTGCGGCCGGACGTGGGCCGGCTCGGCGGCATCACGCCGGTGCTGAAGGTGGCGGCGGTGGCGGAGGCGTTCGGGGTGTCGGTGTCGCCGGTGCGGCTGCCGGAAGTCGGGGTGCAGCTGGCGTGCGGCCTGCCGGCGGTGACGCGCGTGGACCGCGTGGACTGGCTGGCGGACGTGTTCCCCGGCACGGTCCGTGCAACGGAGGGGAAGCTGGTGCCGCCCGCGGCGCCGGGGTTGGGCCTTGAGCTCGCGCCGGACGCGGAGCGGTGGCGCGTCGTGGGGCCGGTTTCCAACCGGCCGGCCTGAGCTCCGGCCGGTTGGAAAC
>JBGAQM010000409.1:0-5209 GCA_044220735.1 Urbifossiella sp.
CGCCCCTCCCTTCGGGTACACTACCCGCCCCACGCCACCCCCGAGTCCGGGAGCCCTCCCCCATGACCCGCTGGCTCGCGCCCGCCCTGCTCCTCATCGCCGCCGGCCCCGCCGCGGCGCAGTTGCCGCCCGAAAAGACCTTCGCCTCCATGAAGGTCGCCGACGGCCTCCAGGTCGAGCTGTTCGCCCATGAGCCCATGCTCATCAACCCGACCAACCTCGACGTGGACCACAAGGGCCGCGTCTGGGTCGCCGAGGCCGTGAACTACCGCCGCAAGGGCTTCAACCGGCCAATCCTTCGGGAAGCGGGCGACCGCATCCAGGTGCTCATCGACAAGGACGGCGACGGCAAGGCGGACGAGGCGGTCACGTTCTACCAGGGCCAGGAGCTGTACGGGCCGCTGTCGGTCACGGTCATCCCGCAGGCCGACGGCAAGGCGCTGCGCGTGCTCGTCTGCCAGTCGCCGGACATCCTCGAATTCTGGGACCGCGACGGCGACCTGAAGGCCGACGGCCCGCCGACGAAGTTCCTGACCGGCTTCCGCGGCTTCGACCACGACCACGGCGTCCACGGCCTGAACGTCGGCCCGGACGGCAAGCTGTACTTCACCGTCGGCGACAGCGGCGTGGACGGCCTCAAGTCGAAGGACGGCAAGGGGCGCACCTGGAAGTCGAACGACACCGACGTGCGCGCCGGCACGGTGTGGCGCTGCGACCAGGACGGCACCAACCTCGAACTCGTCGCCCACAACTTCCGCAACAACTACGAGGCGTGCGTCGATTCGTTCGGCGAGGTGTGGCTGAGCGACAACGACGACGACGGCAACCAGCAGACGCGCATCTGCTACGTGATGCCGGGCGGGAATTACGGCTACCACCCGCGCGGCCCCGGCCAGACGCACTGGCACGAGGAGCAGCCGGGCGTCGTCCACAAGGCGCTGCGGACCGGGTTCGGCAGCCCGACGGGGATCACGTTCTACGAGGGCTCGCTGCTGCCGGAAAAGTACCGCGGCCACCTGCTGCACTGCGACGCCGGGCCGCGCGAGGTGCGGGCCTTCTTCCGCAAGCCGAAGGGCGCCGGCTACGAGCTGGACAAGGAGGTGATCCTCACCAGTTCCGACTCGTGGTTCCGCCCGAGCGGGGTGCGGGTGGCGCCGGACGGCAGCGTGTTCGTGTGCGACTGGTACGACCCCGGCGTCGGCGGCCACGGCATGGGCGACTGGAAGATGGGCCGCGTCTTCCGCATCACGCCGAAGGGCACGACGGGGTACAAGACGCCGGACGTGAAGCTGGACACGAAGGAGGGCGTGCTCGGGGCGCTCGGTTCGCCCTGTCAGGCGACACGAACGGCGGCGCTCGGCGCGCTGGGCCGAATGCCCGAAGCCGACGCGCTGGAAGCTGTCGTCGGGTGGGGGGCGACGCGCGAGCAGCCGACCGACAAGGCCCGTAGTCTCGTCACGCTGATGGCGACCGTCGCCCGCGCCCACCCAGGGGCGTTGTCGGACCCGTCGTTCCGGCCGAAGCTTCCTGCCTCGATGGCTCAACTCGGTGCGGCCACGCGGGGCCCGGAGTTCTCCGCGCTCGGCGTCCGGGTGGCGAACACCTTCGACCGGAATTCGCTCCTCGCGCAAGGGGGCGGCCCGCCGACGGAGGTCGTCGCCGCCATGCCGGTCACGCTCGCCCGGGAGACGCTCCTCGCGGCCCGGACGATCGACGACGTGAACTGGCTCAAGTTCCTCGTGCTCCCGATGGCGAAGAAGTACGACGGCCAGGACCGTTTCTACCTCGCCGCGGTGAACATCGCCGCCGGCACCGACCCGGCCCGGCGCGACGCTATCCTCGCTGACTTCGACAAGCACTTCCCGACGTGGGACGACAAGACGGCCGACCTCGTCTGGGAGTTGCGGCCGAAGTCGGTCCTGCCGCGGCTGCCGGGGCTCCTCACCGACGCCAAGCTGACCGCCGCCCAGAAGGCGCGCGTCATCGACATCCTCGCCGCCAGCGACGACCCGAAGGCCGGCGCCGCCATGCTGTCCGTCCTCAAGGGCGACGCCGCCCCCGAGGTGAAGGCCCGCGCCCTCGACCAGCTGCGGCTGTTCCTGCCGACGAAGTGGAACGGCCTCCGCACCAGCCCCGACCTCGCGGCCGCGATCGACGGGCTCCTCGCCGCCCCGGCCACGACGGTGACCGGCCTGCAACTCGTCGCCGCGGCCGGGAGCGCCGAGCGCGCCCCCGCCGTCGTCGCCGTCGCCACCGACAGTAAGGCGGCCGCGGATGCCCGCACCGAGGCCGTTCGCACGCTCGGCAAGTTGAAGTCGGCCGCGTCGGTGGACGCCCTCGTCGGGCTGGCGAAGGGCGGGCCGCCGGTCGGCGCCGAGGCGGTCAACGCGCTCGGCGGGCTCGTCGGCACGAACCCCAAGCTCGACGACACCGGCACCCCGGCGCTGAAGTCGCTACAAGGGCTGGTCGAGAACACGGACGCGCGGCGCGCCGCGGTCGGGGCGCTGGCCGGCACCCGCGCCGGCACCGTCTGGCTGCTCGACCAGCACGCCGCGAAGAAACTTCCGGCGCCGCTCGTGGCCGAGGCCGGGCAACTGCTCCGCAACAGCCCGTTCCAGGGCGAGCGGAACCGCGCCATGCTCCTGTTCCCGGCGCCGGGCCGGCTCGACCTGAAGAACCTGCCGCCGATGACGGAGCTCGTCGCCCGCCGGGGCGACGCGGCCCGCGGTAAGGCGGTGTGGGAGGCGAGCGCGACCGGCGCGGCGCAGTGCGCCAAGTGCCACACCGTCCGCGGCGTCGGCGGGCAGGTGGGGCCGGACCTGTCGATGATCGGCAAGAAGGCCAGCCGTGAGAACCTGTTCGACTCCATCCTCGACCCGTCGAAGGCCATCGCCGACCAGCACACGTCGTACACGCTCACCACGACGGGCGGCGTGACCGTGACCGGGCTGATGGTGAACGACACCCCGCAGGCGGTCACCCTCCGCGACGCGAACGGCAAGGACACGTCGATTCCGAAGGGCGACATCGACGGCGACGTGCGCAAGTCGAAGGTGTCGCTGATGCCGCAGGACGTGGTCGGGGCGCTGACTGCCGACGAGCTGGTGGACCTGGTGACGTACCTGCAAACGCTCCAGACCGCGGCGTACACGCCGGAGTCGTTCCGCGTCGCGGGGCCGTTCCCGGCGGCGAGCATGGCCGAGGCGCACGGCAAGGAGTTCGGCCCGGAGAAGGCCGCGTTCGACCCGGCGGCGAAGTTCGGCGCCGTGGCGTGGCGGACGATCCGGCCGGACGCGAAGGGGTACGTCGATCTGGCGGGGCTGCACGGCCCCGCGGGGAAGCAGTCGGCGAGCTACCTGTACGCCGAGATCGACTCGCCGGACGAGCAGGACGCGCAGGCGCTGCTCGGCATCGACGACAGCGCGGTGCTGTGGGTGAACGGCCGCGAGGTGTTTCGCCAGACCGGTATGCAGGCCGCGGCGCCGGGCCAGCACACGGCCAACGTGCGGCTGGCGAAGGGGAAGAACACCGTGCTGCTGAAGGTGGCGAACGGCGACAACCCGCACGGGGCCTACTTCACACTGCTGTCGGCGAGTGAGGTGAAGGCAGCGCGGTGACCTGGCAGGGGTTTTGAGCCCGGAGGGCGACGGCGTGTAGCCCGGGGGGGAACCCGGGGCGGCGTCCGGGGTGAGTCGAGGCGCTGATCCCCACGGACTGCGTCCGGGGTGATTCGAGGCGCTGATCCCCACGGACTCCGCCGCAGGCCGCCCCGGGTTCCACCCGGGGCTACACGCCGACGCCCCTCCGGGGCTAAACCCAAATCCACATCCTTCTCGGAGGTGTCCCATGCCTCGCGTTTCCCGCCGCGCCTTCACCGCCGCAGCCGCCGCGCTGCCGGCCGCCAGCTATGCACAGATCCCCGGCGCCAACGGCCGCGTCCGCCTCGGCTGCATCGGCGTCGGCAACCGCGGCGACCAGCTGTTGGACGCCTTCCTGACGCACCAAGACCAGCAGGTGGTGGCGATCTCCGACGTGTACGCGCCGTACCTCCCCGCCGCGGCCGCGAAGGTGGCGAAGGCCGGTGGCTCCGAGCCGGCGACGGCGAAGGAGTACCGCCGCGTCCTCGACCGCCGCGACGTGGACGCGGTCGTCATCGCCACGCCGGACCACTGGCACGCGCTGCAGTTCGTGGACGCCTGCCACGCCGGCAAGCACGTCTACTGCGAGAAGCCGCTGAGCCTCACGATCTCGGAAGGCCGCCGCATGGCCGACGTGGCCCGGCAGACGCGCCGCGTCACGCAGGTGGGCCTGCACCGCCGCAGCTCGCCGCTCGTTGCCGAGGCGGTGAAGCTCATCCGCGACGGGGCCATCGGCAAGGTGACAGTCGCCAAGTGCTACCACCACCGCAACGAGACGCCGATGGGCATCGGTGCCCCCGCCGACGGCGAGCCGCCGGCGGGCCTCGACTACGACCTGTGGCTCGGGCCGGCGGCGCGGGTGCCGTTCAACCGCAACAAGGTGCTGTACAAGTTCCGCTGGTTCTGGGACTACAGCGGCGGCCAGCTCACGAACTTCGGCACGCACTACCTCGACGTGATCCAGTGGGCGCTGAACCAGGAGGCGCCGAAGGCGGTGGCGTGCCTCGGCGGCCGGTTCGGGACGGAGGACAACCGCCAGATTCCCGACACGCTCGAAGCGGTGTGGCAGTACGAGAACTGCCTGGTGACGTTCAGCCAGTTCAACTGCAACGCCGCGGCGGGGAACGTGAAGTCGGGCACGATCGAGTTCCGCGGCACGCAGGGCACGCTCGTCCTCAACGACGCCGCGACGGTGCTGGAAATCCTCCCCGAGAACGTGCGCACGGAGGAGCTACCCGCGCTGAGCCCGCTGGAACGCGAGGCGAACGGCAAGCAGGGCCGGGCGTCGCGGCAGGCGCGGATGCCGGACACGCGTCGGGCCGCCGGCGACCCGACGCCGCTGCACGCCCGCAGCTTCCTCGACGGCGTGAAGAACGGCACGGCGACGACGTGCCCGGCGGAGGTCGGCCACCGCTCGACGACGGCGACGCTGCTGGCGCGGGTGGCGCTGATGCAGGGGAAGACGCTGCAGTGGGACGCGAAGGCCGAGCGGATCACGAACGACGCCGACAGCAACCGGCTGCTGAGCTACGAGTACCGGGCGCCGTACAAGCTGGGGTGACCGTTCCGGT
>JBGAQM010000410.1:0-5259 GCA_044220735.1 Urbifossiella sp.
GCCGCAAGCGGCATCGTCACGAGTCGTTTGAGCAAACGGGGCGGCGCCGTAGAATCTCACCCGTTTGTTTCCACGGATGAGGGCGTCTCCCGTGACTCGCTTCCTGGTTGTCGCCAGCTGTTGCGCCTCATTCGTGGGATGCGGTCAATCGTCCCCAACCACCCGCGAGCAAGAACCCGCCCCGCCATCTCAGATCGTTGCGACCCCTGGCGCCCCCCAGCCGCCCCCAACCCCCGCCCCTCCGCGGGAACGACTCGCCAAGCGAACCCCCGACTTCGTTATCACGCCCGGTCAGATGGCGCGTGACTGGAGGGCGGACGACCGCACCGCCGGGCCGAAGTACCGCGGGAAGCTCGTGGAAATCGAGGGGTGGGCGGTGAAGGTGACCGAATCGGACCCGGTCGGCGGTACCCGCCTGATGATCGCAGACAAGGGCGCCCGCGACTCGGCCGTCTTGGATTCCATCATCGTCTGTACGTTCGCACCCGAGGAGGCGGCCAGGTACCAAAAGCTTGAGGCGCTGTCGGAGGGCCAGTCGGTCAAGATTCGTGGCGTCGGCATCGATCCGTCCCAGGGAAGCAACGGGTTGGTCGATTGCGAGTTTCTGGAGGTCGGCCCGTCCACCGCGGTCCCGTGTTCGGTGGCGGGTCTCTTCGCCGAGTTCGAGAAATCCCCGGCCGACGGCGCGGAGAAGTACATGCGCAAGACGTTGGTGTGCCGCGTGAAGATCGTGAGTGTCGAGACGGAGTCGATCGGAACCCGGTGGGAGGTGACGGACCCGGACGGCGACGGGAAGCGGCGGCTGCCAGTTTTCATCACCTCGTTCGCACGGCACGCCAGCCGGAAGCAAGAAGTGAGCGGTGTTCAACCGGGGCAAGTACTCACCGTCCTCGCCAAGTCGGATAGCGGGGGCACACCCCTTCGATTAATGAACGTCCGTATCTTGCAGCAGCCACCGGACGGGGTGACATTGCCTGGTGGGAAGAAGTAGCAGGGTATGGCGACGGCATCGGCAGCGCAAACACTTGCCACCAAACCAGTTCCACCGCCGCCGACTTATCACGTCGCTCCAACGGTGATTCTTCCAGTTGACTCAATGCTTCTGGGACAGGGTCCCCCTCTTTCCCAGAACCAAGTGCCCCTGTCGGAGTGACGCCGGTCGGCGGGACGAATTCCGAGCAAGCGCGCAAGTCGTGTGAGGTATCCCGTTCCAGCGGCGAACCCCGGCGGGACGGTCCGGGTCACCGGAGCCACCCATGAGCCGCACCTACGCTGCCGCCGCCCAGCCGAGCCTCGCGGACCTCACCGCCGCCTTTCTGACCACCCGCTCAGACGCCGCCGCGGCGGCAGTCGAGCCGGTCGGGGGCGACGTGGAGCCTCACGAGGTCGCGGCCGGGTTCCGGGTCGAACCCCGGACCGCCTGGGCCGACGCCACCGCCACCCTCCCCGCCAGCCCAGCCGCGACGCCGACCGAGTGGGCCACGCTCGTCGCGCAGCCGACCGCGGTCTACGCCGTGCCGATGGCCGCGGGGAACTTCCCGCAGCGCGTCCGCGACGTGGCCCCGCTGCTCGGCCGGTTCGACGCCGCCGCGCTGCGTCCGTCGGCGGCCTCCACGCCCGCTCCCGGCCTGAGCGGGTTGCGGACGTGGGTCGTCCGCGAGGCGAAGAAGCGGACCGCCGCCGCGGCGCTGTTGGCCGCCGGCGTCGCCCGGGCGGCCGGCGAACTGGATTGGGCCGCGGAACTCCTCGCCGACGCGGAGGAGTTGTGTACCGGTGACGACCGCGGCCGCTGGGACAACGAGCGGGCCGCGCTCGCCTGGCACCGAGGCGACGCGGCCGACGCCCTGAGCCGCTGGGAGGCGCTGCCGGACTCGCCGGCCGGGCGCTTCAACCGCGGCATGGCGCTGCTGTTCATGGGTCGTGCGGCCGAAGCGCGGCCGGCGCTCGCGGCCGCGATCGACGCGCTGCCCGAGGGGAGCGGCTGGCGCGACCTCGCCGAACTCTACCTCTCGCTGGCCGAGATCCACGGCTGAGAACGGGGGTACGTCGGCACGGTGGTCCGAGAGGACCATTGAAACCGACCCCGTCCGTCCGGTATGCTCGTGGTGCGGCTTCTCTCGCACCCCGCGCGTCTCTCCCGGACCGACTTCTCCCATGCGCCTCGCCCCGTCCGCCGCGTTCGTCGTCGCCCTCGCCCTGATCACGGGCTGCGGCTCCACGAACCCGAGCCAGCCCGCCCTCCCCTCCTACGACGCCGACGCCCTCGCGGCGGCGGCGATCCAGCACCTCGACAAGAACGGCAACGGTACGGCCGAGGACGCCGAACTCGACGCCTCGCCCGGCCTCAAACTCGCCCTCGGCGAGATCGACACGAACAAGGACAAGAAGCTGTCGGCCGACGAGCTGAAGGCTCGCTTCGCCCGCTACGCCGACGGCGCGGCCGGCGGCGGGGTCACGACCGTGTCGTGTTCGGTGTTCCTGGACAACGCGCCGCTGCCGAACGCGACCGTCCGGTTCGAGCCGGAGCCGTTCATGGGGTCGGTCCTGCAAGTCGCCACGGGCACGACCGACGCGCAGGGGTTCGTGAACGTGAAGGCGGACGGGGCGGCGGACTACGCCATCTTCCCGGGCGTGTACCGGATCGTCGTGACCCGCGGCGGCGGCAAGGACCTGCCGGCGCGGTACAACACGAAGACGACCCTGGGCCGCGAGGTGTTCGGCGGGAGCCGCAGCGCCGCCGGCGGCATCGAACTGCGGTTGAAATCGGGCTGACGCCCGGTCGTTTCATTCGGGGGCTGTTCGCCCCCGCGTCATTGTTCCGTTTGGAGGTTCCGCCATGCGTTCCGTCAGCCCCCGTTCGCGGGGTGGGTTCACGCTCATCGAGTTGCTCGTCGTCATCGCCATCATCGCCATCCTCATCGGCCTCCTGCTCCCCGCGGTGCAGAAGGTCCGGGAGGCGGCCGCCCGGGTCAAGTGCCAGAACAACCTGAAGCAGATCGGCATCGGCATGCACGCCTGCCACGACACGAACGGCCACTTCCCGAGCGCCGGGTGGGGCTGGTTCTGGGTCGGCGAGCCCGGCCGCGGGTCGGGGAAGAACCAGCCCGGCGGGTGGGTGTACAGCATCCTCCCGTACGTCGAACAGGCGCCGCTGTTCAACCTCGGCCAGGGGCTGACGGGCGCCGCGGCCGTGACCGCCGGCCACCAGCGCAGCGGCACCCCGCTGACGCTGTTCACCTGCCCGTCCCGCCGGCAGACGCAGCAGTACCCGCTCAACGGCACGAGCGGGCTCGACTACCGCAACTGGCCCGGCCAGCTCATCAACGTCTCCGGCCGGACCGACTACGCCGCGACCGGCGGGAACCGGCAGAACTCGGCCGAGTACTTCGACGGGCCGCCCAACCTCGCCAGCGGCGACACCGACGCGTGGTGGTCGAGTAACGCGGCCGGCGCCTCCGATCCGAATCGGTTCAACGGCATGATCTTCACCCGCAGCCAGGTGAATTTCGCGGGGGTCGTGCGCGGGACCAGCAACGTCATCCTGGTGGCGGAGAAGTTCCTCCCGACCGACCGGTACACCACCGGGACCGACGGCGGCGACAACGAGTGCATGTACACCGGCTTCAACAACGACGTGAACCGGAGCACGTTCCAGCAACCGGTGCAAGACCGGCCGTCGACGGCCGGCCTGCCGCCCGACCCGACGTTCCTCTACGGCAGCGCCCACGTCGGCGGCTTCAACGCCCTGATCGGCGACGGGTCGGTGCGGGTCATCCGCTATAACGTGACGCTGGCCACCTATCAGGCCTACGGCGACCGGACCAGCTCGACGGTCGGCAACCTGGATTGATGTGGGTCGAACCCGAAGCCCGGGGGCGGTCGCCCCCGGGCTTTCTCGTGCGCTCAGCCCGCGACGGCCTTGTAGACGGCGAATCCGAGCGCCAGCACACCGAAGAACAGCCAGACGAACCCCATCGCCTTCGCCTGCCCGCCTTCGAGGTCCGGCCCCTTCTTCGTCACCGCCTTCCCGGTGACGTACACCGACACCGCGAGCCCAACGAGAATCAGGCCGATGACCGCGGCCCCCGCCGCGACTACCAGCGGCTTGCCGGCCAGCCACTTGTTGATGTCGTCGTTGACGTCGGCGAACAGCGGCACGGGTGGCCCTCCGGTCAGTACGCGGGAATTTCGACCTGCTGGCCGCCGGCCAGGCGCTCTCGTGCGCTGAATGCCGACGAGCGTCCAGTTCGCGCTCGTCGCCGCGTCCGGGAACGCCGGCCGGTCGCCGAGCACGGCCATCAGGAAGTTGTGCGTCAGGTGCGGGTGGCTGCCGCCGTGCCCGCCGCCCTGGAGGAAGCTGAGGTGGTCCGCGTCCTGGATCGCCTGCGGCATCGTGAACCCGCGGATCGGCTCCGGCAGCAGGTGTGCGAAGTCCGGCACCTTCACACGCGCCGGGATTTCCAGCTCGGTCAGCGGCTTTTCGGGGGTGTTCTTCGTGTGGACGACCGGGTCTTCGCCCTCGACCTGCTGCCACTCGAAGCTCTTCTTCGAGCCGGTCACGTCGAAGCTCTCGCGGTACTGCCGGGCGACGTCGAACAGGCTGCGCGTGACCTCTGCGCACACGTCGCTGCCCTTGATGCTGAACGTGGCAGTCTCGACCGCGAACGGGCTGTTGTACTTCGGCACCAGTTCCTCGCGGATGCGGCCGGAGCCGTAGCAGCTGACCTTCCCCGCGAGCGCCGGCGCCCCGGGCTTGCTGAGCAGCGCCAGGCAGGGGCTGACGCAGTGGGTGGCGTACCACATCGGCGGCAGGCCGGGCCAGTAGTCGGGCCAGCCGTCCATGTCCTGCTGGTGGCTGCCGCGGAGGAACTGCACCCGGCCGAGTTCGCCCTTGTCGTACAACTCGCGGGCGAACAGGTACTCCCGGGCGTACACGACCGTTTCCATCATCATGTACACCTTCCCCGTCCTGCGCTGCAACTCGACGATCTCGCGGATCTGGTCCTTCGTCGTGGCCATCGGCACGGTGCAGGCGACGTGCTTGCCGGCCTTCAGCGCCGCGATGCTCTGCGGCCCGTGGTCGGGGATCGGGCTGTTGATGTGGACGGCGTCGATGTCGGTGTCCTTCAGCAACTCCTCGTAGCTGGTGAACCGCTTTGGGATGCCGTACTTGTCGGCCGTCTTGTCGAGCTCGGCCTTGTTCCGCCGGCACACCGCGACGATCTCGGCGTTCGGGTGCTTCTGGTAGATGGGGATGAA
>JBGAQM010000411.1:0-5195 GCA_044220735.1 Urbifossiella sp.
GAACCGGCCGGTTGGAAACCGGCCCCACACCGGCGGCCCGGCCGCCCTTCTCGGATCGCGTGCAACAACCCGACACCGATCGGCAGACGGTCTAGTAGGTCGGGCCGAGTCCTCGAGGCCCGTCACGCCGCCCGCCGCGCCGGCGACCGCCGCGCCGCCAGCACCCGACCCACCTCCGCCGCCACCGCCGGCACGGTGATCGCCGTCATGCACGCGTTGTCGCGGCACGCCGAGTTGCGGTCGTTGAACGCGTTGATGCACGGGCTGCACGCCAGCCCCGCCCACAGCGGGTGCGTCCGCCCGCCCACCCCGGCGAACAGCCGCGGCGTCTCCGGGCCGAACAACACCACCACGTCCACCGGCGTCAGCGTCGCGAAGTGCGCCGGGCCGGAGTCGTTCGTCACCAGCACCTCCGACAGCGTGTCCAGCACCAGCAGCTGCCGCAGCGTCGTCTTCCCGGCGAGCGACGCGCAGCGCTCCGACCCCACCTGCTTCACCAGCCCCGCCGCCGCCGCCGCCTCGGACGGCGCCCCCGTGAACACCACCGCCGCCCCCGGGTGCTCGGCCAAAAGCCGCCGGGCGAGCTCGACGTACCGCGCCGGCTCCCAGCGGCGCAGCGGCATCAGGTCGCTGGCGTTCGCGTTGAGCAGCAGCAGCTCGCCGTTGGCGTGCCGGCCGAGTTCCGCCCGGAGGATGGCGCGGACCTCCGCCTCCTCGGCCGCCGACGGGGTGAACGCCAGTCGTCCCGCCTCGGGCGCCGCCGGGACGTGCGCCAGCCGCGGGAGCATCTCGGCCGGGTGGTCGAGCGCTTCCACCAATAGCGCGAACGCCTGCGCCGTGTGGAGGTAGGGGTTGAACGAGACGCGGTGCGTCAGCAGGTCGCCGCGGTACCGGCCGGCGCCCCCAGAGGGGTGGAACCCGGACCGCCAGCGGGCGCCGGTCAGGTAGCCGAGCGCCGCCGTCGAGCGGGCGAAGAACTCCAGGTCCACCACCGCGTCGATGCCGGCGCGGCGGATCGTCCGCAGCGCTTTCAGGGCGCCGGCCACGGTGCCGACCAGCCCGCCGCCGGTGCGGATGGCGATGACGTTCTCCGGTGGCACCAGCCCGAGCAGGTCGAGGATCGCGCGGTTCTCGGCGAACAGGAGGAAGTACACGTTCTCCCGCCCGACCCGCGCCGCCGCCGCCCGCAGCGCCGGCTCGGCGAGGACCGTCGAGCCCATCTCGGCGAGCTTCAGGAACAGAATCTTCCGCGGCCGCGCCGCCCCCTCGGCCGGGGTGCCGAACACGGTTCGCCACATCGTGAGGAGCAGGCACACGGGCGTGCCGAGCCACACGTCGATGACGCGCATCCGGGCCACGCTCATCGCCCCGCCGCGGGACGCCGCCTTCATCCGCCGCCGGGCCACCACGCCCCACGCCAGGAGCGTCGTGCCCACGACCGGCCACATCATCGGGATCATCCGCGGGGTCCACGGGCCGATCGTCCACATCGTGACGCCGAGCACCGCGCCGCCCACGCCCAGTACCGTGAAGTCGGCGCGGAGGTCCGGGCGCTCCTTCAGGAGCACGGCGAGGAGCCAGAACCCGGGAGCGAGGAACGGCACGAACCAGCGGACCGAGGCGGTCGCCCCGCCCATGTTGTTGGACAGCACCGCGTACAGCGCCCACGCGGCGGCGCACCACCCGAGCATCACCACCAGCTCGCCGCGCCCCGGCACCCGGCGGCGCAGCACGCCGACGCCGAACACGCCGAGGAGCAGCGGCAGGTTGTGGTTCCAGAAGCCGTGCTTGCCGAACAGCATCGCGCCGGCGTAGAGCGCCTGGTCGCCGGGGCCGTGGCGCTGGAACCCGGTCAGGTTCGCCTCGGTGAACGGGCACCCCGGCCACTGGTGCGTCTCGGGGTACATGTTCATCGGCAGCAGCTTGCCGGACACGGCGTAGTTGATCCCCACGCCGGCCGCCACCCACGGGAGCAGTGCCAGCGCCACCGCCGCCGTCGGCCCGACGCGGCCGAACCGCCACGCCACCACCAGCACGGTCGCCGCGGCGAGGGGCGGGCCGGTGCCGAAGTCGAGGTTGAACCCGAGCCCGGCGAGCGTGCCGAGCGCCACCAGCGTGCCCCACGGCGTCCGCTCCGCCGTCGCCGTCCGCAGCAGCAGCAGGCACATCGCGGCGACGACGCCGAGTTGCGCGGCGCCGGCGTTGACGTGGCGGGTGTAGGTCGCGGCGTAAGTCGAGAACACGAACGCCGCCAGCCAGCCGATCCGCACGCCGGGGGAGAGCCCGACACGCCGCCCGAGCGCCCACAGGCACCCGACCGCCGCCGCGAAGCCGACGCCGCTGAACAGCACGGTGATCGCCCACGCGAACACGTCCGGTCGTTCGCCCGGACTCGGCGCGCCGAGCCACACCAGCGGCTTGTACACCGCGGCCAGCAGCACGCTCGGCACGGCCGGCTTGTCGGAGTGGAAGTGCCCGCCGACGTAGAGTTTGTCGAAGGTGCCGGTGAGGAGCAGGACGGGGTTGTCGGCGGGGTACGGCGTGTGGCCGGCGGCGATGAGCTCGGGCGGGCACTTGCAAAAGACGGAGTCGTCGATGGCGAGGGTGCCGCGGTCCACGAGCGACTCGACGGCGGCGAGGCGGCAGCCGTCGTTCCAGCCGCCGGCGTAGGGGCGGGCGCCGGCGGCGGCGAAGGCGAGCGCGGCGGCGGCCAGAACCCACGCCGCCGCCGGGTGATCCGCGAGCCGCCGCATCCGCCGCCCTCCGCGCAGGTTACACACCCGGCGGGGGCATACCGTGGGGGCGGCGGCGCCGCAAGCCCGTCAGGGTTTGGGGATCGGGGCTTCGCCGCTTGCGGCTTGGCGTTGGGCGACGCTAAGCCGCAAGCGGCGAAGCCACCGGACCGTTACACATCGCGCCAACGCCCGGCCCGCACAACCGTTGTGCGAGTTGACAGCCATAAACCGAGGGGGTCCGCTGAATCCGTTGCCGCACGGACCGGATCGAATAACCCGAACCGGCGTGCGCCCGGGTGCCACCATCTCAACCGAACCCGGCCGCCCAGAACGCCCGTAACGCCCGCGCCGACCGCCAACGAGGGGCTTCCCACCCCCGTTGAAGTATCGTACCCTGTGCCGCAGCGTCCCCGCCCGCTGGCCCGGAGAGACACCACATGCCACCCCCAACCGGCTTCTGGGGCATCGACATCGGGCAGTGCGCCCTCAAGGCCGTCCGCGTCGAACTCGTGGACGGCAGGCCGACCGCCACCGCGTTCGACTACGTCGAACACCCGAAAATCCTCTCCCAGCCCGACGCCGACCCGGACATGCTCATCCGCGAGGCGCTCGAGAAGTTCCTCTCGCGCAACGAGATCGGCCGCGACGAGGTCGCCGTCGGCATCCCGGGCACGTCCGGCCTGGCGCGGTTCGTCAAGCTCCCGCCCGTCGAAGAGAAGAAGATCGCCGAGATCGTCAAGTTCGAGGCCAAGCAGCAGATCCCCTTCCCGCTGGACGAAGTCGTCTGGGACTTCCAGAAGGTCGCCGGCGGGGAGGTCGTGGACGGCTTCGCCATGGAGACGGAGGTGGGCCTGTTCGCGCTGAAGCGCGACGTCATCAGCCGCTACCTGGGCTACTTCAGCGGCTCGAAGATCGAGGTCCACCAGATCCAGATGTCGCCGCTGGCGCTGGTCAACTACACCACCTACGACCTGCTCCGCAAGGGCGGGAAGGTGCCGGCGCCGCCGCTCGACGAGGCCCCGGAAGAAGACACGCCGCGCGGCAAGGTCCGCTGCGTCGTGGTGCTCGACATCGGCACCGACGCCAGCAACCTCATCATCACCGACGGCGGCAAGATCATCTGGCAGCGGCCGATCCCGCTCGGCGGCAACAACTTCACCCGCGCCCTCACGAAGGAGCTGAAGCTCACCTTCGCCAAGGCCGAGCACCTGAAGCGGAACGCGGCCAAGAGCCCCGAACTGCCGGCCATCCTGAAGGCCCTCAAGCCGGTGCTGCAGGACTTCGTCGGCGAGGTCCAGCGGAGCCTCGGGTACTTCACCAACACGCACCGCAACGCCCACGTCGGCTACATGGTCGGCCTCGGCAGCGCGTTCCGCCTGCCGGGGCTCCAGAAGTACCTCGCCGAGAAGCTGTCGCTGGAGGTCCGGAAGCCGGCCGACTTCACCCGGCTGGAGGGCGAGTCGGTCACGAAGGACCCGCTGTTCGTCGAGAACATCCTGTCGTTCCCGGTCGCCTACGGGCTGGCCCTGCAGGGGGTCGGCGAGGCGCGGCTGACGACGAACCTGCTCCCCACGGAAATCCGCACCGAGCGGCTGATCCGCGCCAAGAAGCCGTTCGGCGTCGCCGCCGCGGCCGCGCTCCTGCTCGGCACGGCCGGGCTGGCGCTGGGGTACGGGGCGACGTACAAGGCCATCTCCGACCCGCAGGTCGAGAAGGCGCTGGGCACGGCCAAGAACGCGGTCGCCACCGTCGGCACGCAGGAGAGCAAGTACAACCAGGCCAACGAGGGCGTGACCGACAGCAAGCGGCTGGTGAAGGCGGTGGTGTCCGGGCAGGACGAGCGGCTGAACTGGCCGCGGCTCCAGGAGGTGCTGTCGGCCGCCCTGCCGCGGCCCGGCAACGAGGGGAACCTGCCGCCGCAGCTGTGGCAGACCACCGAGGGGAAGGGCGTCGCCGCGTTCGGCCAGTTCCTGAAGCGGATGCGCGACGGGGTGCCGATCGAGGAGGCGCTCCAGTACGAGACGTCCGAGCACCCGCGGCACCTGGCGATCGTCAACGTCGAGGCCGTCTACCCGCGGTGGGTGGACAACCTGCCGGCGTTCTTCACCAAGATCGACGACGAGGTGTTCGGCGACCAGACGAGCAAGCCGGCCCGCGGGTTCAACGAGGACATCGCCGCCGTCATGCTCAAGGAGGAGAAGAAGCAGGACGAGACCACCAAGCGGTGGAAGCCGGACGTCAAGGAGGGCGGCGGGTGGGTCGTCGAGGTGCGCGGGTGGACCGACTACGGCCCCGGCACCGAGGGCGCCGTGCCGTTCATCCGCGACGGGCTCATCGCCAACCTGCAGAAGATGTCCACGACGTTCGCCGAGCGGAACAAGGGGGCCGAGAAGGCCAAGAACTACATCCCCGGGCTGGAGAACGACCCGGTGAAGGGGCGGGTGTCGCACGCGTTCATCT
>JBGAQM010000412.1:0-5161 GCA_044220735.1 Urbifossiella sp.
GCAAGCGGCAACGGAACCACCCGCGCGAACGCTTGCGGCTTCGCGCTTCCCGACGCGAACCCGCAAGCGGCAACGGAACCACCCGCGCGAACGCTTGCGCCTCCGCGCTTTGCGACGCGAAGCCGCGAGCGGCAACGGAACCACCCGCGCGAACGCTTGCGCCTCCGCGCCGCGGCGCCCCGATTTCACCCCGCGAGGACCGCACCGATGATGCTCCGCCGGCCCGCCGACGCCGCCGGCCGTCGCGCGCCCCGCCGCGGGGAGCGCTCGGGGTTCGTCATCGTCGCCGTCCTCATCGTCGTCGTCGTCCTGTCGCTCGCCGCGTACCGGTTCACCGACCTGATGTCCGCCGAGTACCGCGCCGCCGCCCGCTCCCAAACGTCCGCCCAGGCCCGCGCCGCCGCCCGGTCCGGCGTCCACTACGCCACCGCCATGCTGTCCGACCCCGCCATCCTCAACGGCGAGCTCGGCGGCAACCCCTACGCCGACGGCGTCTTCTCCCCCCAGACCGTCCGCGCCGGCGACGCCGGCGGCGCCGACGCCCGCGTCGTCCTCGTCGCCGTCCTCCCCGACGGCGCCGGCGGGTACGAGCAGCGCTACGGCTGCGTCCTCGACGAGGCGAGCCGGCTGAACATCAACACCCTCATCCAGCTCGACGACTCGGGCCAGCTCCTCTACGACGCGCTGATGAAGCTGCCGAACATGACCGAAGACGTGGCCGCCGCGATCGTGGACTGGGTGGACCCCGACGACGACGCCCGCGACGGCGGCGCCGAGTCCGACTACTACCTCGGCCTGGGCAACCCGTACCGGTGCAAGAACGGCCCGCTCAACAGCATCGAGGAGCTGCTGCTGGTCCGCGGCGTCACCCCGCAGGTGCTCTACGGCACCGACCGCAACCGCAACGGGGTGAACGACGACGACAGCGCCACCGGCACGTTCGACCGCGGCCTCGCCGACTTCCTGACCGTGTACGGCCGCGAGATCAACGTGGACTCGCAGGGCCAGCTGCGGACGAACGTGAACGAGGCCGACGACCTGCCGGGGCTGTACCAGAAGCTGAACGGCCGGCTGCCGCAGGAGCTGATCGACTTCATCATGGCGTACAAGATGTTCGGCCTGGCCGGCGGCAACAGCCGCGGCGGCACCACCGCGGCCACCGTCGCCGGCGGCCCGGCCGAGCTGAACGCCGCGGTCACGCTGACGCTCGAGACGCTCCCGCTGAACCGCCGGCGGATCACGAACTTCCTCGACCTGGTGACCGCCCGGGTGACGCTCCCGCGGGTGCCGGGCGCCCCGGCCGACACGCCGCAGATCGTCGTGTCGTCGCCGCTGGCCGACCCGGACAAGTTCGCGTCGATGTTCGGCGTGCTGATGGACGTGGCGACGACGACGACGAACGTGGAGCTGGTGCCGCGGATCAACCTGAACACGGCCCCGCGCGAGGTGCTGGTCGCCGTCCCCGGCATGACCGAGGAGGAGGCCGACGCCATCCTCGCGCAGCGCGACGCGCTGAACCCGACGGACCCCGGCACGGTGACGGGCGCGTGGGCGGTGACGAGCGGGGCGGTGACGCAGGCGACGTACCGGCGGATCGCCAAGTACGTGACCGGGCGGACGATGGTGTACCGCATCCAGGCGGTAGGCTACTTCGGCCGCGGCGGCCCGGTGGCGCGGGTCGAGGCCGTCATCGACGTCAACCAGGGCGCCCCGCGCACGCTGTACTTCCGCGACCTGACCGACCTGGACACGCCCCGCGGCTTCGAGCCCCCGCGGGAGTGACCTCCCAGTTCGGTTGCCGCTTGCGGCTTCGCGTTTCCCCGCGCGCACCCGCACGCGGCAACCGAACCGAGCCGTACCACCGACGATCGACCTCACCGACCGAGGGTGTTCCTTGTCCCGATTCCTGGCCATCGACCTCGACGCCCAGGGCGTGTTCGTGGCGGCCGGCACCGCGAAGGGCGGCGCGGCGCGCGCCGAGCAGGCGCTCGCGTGGGTCCCCGGCGACGACCACGGCCCGCCGGCCCTCTCGGCCGACACCGCGAAGGCGCTCGGCGAGGGCCTCCGCGAGCGGCTCAAGGCCGCCGGCATCGCCCCCGCCCCGGCGCTGGTGAGCGTCGGCCGCGACCGCGTCATCTTCCGCGAGGTGGCGTTTCCCGCCGTGCCGCCGGCCGAGGAGCCGGCCGTCGTCCGGTTCCAGGTGCTGAAGGAACTCCCCGAGAACCCCGACGACCTCGTCCTCGACTACACCCCGCTGGGCGACGCCCCCGACGGCCAGCGGCGCGCCACCGTCGTGGTCGTGCGGAAGGACGTGCACGCCGCCGTGCAGGCGATGTGCGCCGCGGCCGGGCTGCGGCTCGCGGCCGTCACCCCGCGGCCGTTCGCCATCGCCGCCGGGCTCGCCGCCGCCGTCGCCGCCGGCGACACGCCCCCGCCGCCGGACGGCACCGACGCCGCCGTCGTCACGCTCGGCCCCGGCGGCGGCGAGTTCACCGTGGTGCGCGGCGCGGCCGTGACGTTCACCCGGTCGGTCGGCGCGCCGGTCGTGGCCAACGACGCGCTGCTGGCGGTAGAGTTGAAGCGGAACGCGGCCATGTACCCCGGCCCGACGCCGGTCGGGGTGCTGTACGTCGCCGAGCCCGAAGGGCGCGTCGGCGGGTGGGCGGCGCGGCTGCGGCGCGCCGGGTACACCGGGCCCGTCAAGCCGTTCGACCCGCTCGTGAACGCGCCGGCGAGCGTGCCCGACGAGCTGCGCGGCCGGTTCGCCGCCGCCGTCGGGCTGCTGGCGGCCCGGGCCGCCGGGGCGGTGCCGATCAACTTCGCCGCCCCGCGCCAGCCGCGCGCCGCGGCCGACCCGAACCGGAAACTGTTCCTCGTCGGCGGGGCCGCGGCGGCGCTGCTGTTCCTGGCCGGCGGGGCGCTCGGGTTCTACCTCCTGAACGAGGCCGACAAGCAGGTGACGATGCTGCAGGAGGAGAAGGAGCAGCTGGAAAAGAGCCTGGCCGGCCACGGCCCCGACCGCGACCGGCTGAAGGCCGCCGACGCGTGGCGTGGCCGCGAGGTGAACTACCTCGACGAGCTGTACGACCTGGCCGACCGCATGCCGGCCGACGACAAGCTGCGGGTGAAGAGCATCGAGTCGCAGGCGCAGCGGATCGACAAGACGGGCAAGCAGGACTCGCAGGCGCTGCTGAAGGTGGCGGTGGGGGCGAAGACGCCGGAGGCGGCGTCGGCCCTGCTGTCGGCGTTCGAGAACGACAACCGGGCGGGGAAGAAGCACTACGTCACCTACCCGAAGCTCGGCGGCGCCCTGGCGACCGGGACGACGGACTTCAAGCAGTCGTTCACGCTGGTGACGAAGGTGAACCACCGCGAGCCGCCCGAGTACACCCGGCAGGCGACGTTCACCACACCGCCGCGCCGCGGCGCGTACACCCCCGCCGCCCCGCCGGCCGCGACCACGCCCGCCGAGGACGAGGAGCCGTGACGCCGGCGACCGAAGCCGGGTCGCCCGCCGTCGTCCGTCAGTCGTCATTCCCGCACACCCCGAGCCCGCCGCTCTGATGAACCCCCGCGAACGCACCCTCGCCGCCGTCCTGTCCGGGATGATCGTCCTCGCCGTCGCCGGCGCGGCGGCGTGGTTCTTCGTCCTCGTCCCGCTCGGCGAGAAGAAGCTGGCCGCCGACCGGCTCGGGACCGAGGTGGACAAGCTGCGCGCCGACGTCCGCGCCGCCGAGAAGGACGCCCCGCGCGCCGCCGAGACCCGGAAGCGGAGCCTCCCGGCCGACGCCGGCATCGCCAAGCGCGAGTACGCCGAGATGCTGTCGCGGGTGCTGCAGAAGGCGGGCGTCGCCCCCGGGTACCGCGTCACCGAGAAGTCGGCCGACCCGGCCGGCACCCCGGCCCTGGGCGGCGGCAAGAAGCCGGCGTACCAGAAGGTCGCGTTCGAGCTGGCGTTCGAGCGGGCCGACATGTGGAACGTCAAGGACGTGCTCGAGGGGTACTACAAGCTCAACATCCTGCAACAGATCACGCACCTCGACATCAAGGTGGACACCACCCCGAACCAGGCCGGCGGCAAGGCCCGGGCGGCCGGCGACCGGCACGACCTGGTCGTGAAGATCGGCACCGAGGCCATCATCCTCGACGGCGCCGAGACCCGCCGCACGCTGCTCCCGGTGCCGACCGCGTTCGCCGCCGCCGGCGGCGGGCTCGGGTACTTCGGCGTGGCGCTGAACCCCGAGGCCGGCCGCGCCCTCGCCCCGCTGCAGCTGGCGCAGGTGCTGTCGCCGAAGAACCGCGACTACAGCCTGCTGGTGCTGAAGGACCCGTTCCACGGGCCGCTCCCGCCGCCGCCGCCGATGTCGCTCGGCAAGATGGCCGACGTGGCGGTGAAGCAGGGCCAGAAGATCGACCCGATCCGCGTGCCGGTGACGGCCGACGTGGACTACGTCGGCAAGGTGAGCCTGACGGCGACGGTGGAGGGCGGGCCGTTCAAGGGGACGGAGGTGAAGATCGACGACACCCGCAAGACGCTGAAGCTGGAGCCGAAGGAGGGCGAGACGGGGACGGGCACGGTGACGGTGGTGGCGAAGGCGGCGAACGGGCAGAAGGCGGAGCGGACGTTCAAGGTGCGGGTGGACGAGGCGCCGCCGGAGAAGGTGGTGGAGGCGTCGCCGAAGGAGGACATCGCGGGGGAGATCGTGCTGATCGGGGTGTCGATCCGGTCGGACGGGACGGCGACGGCGTTCGTGCGGGACAAGTTCAACCCGCTGACGTACGAGCTGGACGCGACGGCCCGGCGGGTGAAGGTGACGCAGTACGAGCACTTCGGCCAGCGGAAGAAGCGGAACGCGGCGTACCGCCCGGAGCTGGAGGTGGAGAACGGGTTCTTCATCGACGACGACGGCAACACCGGGACGAAGCGGAACTTCAAGGTGGTGTCGGTGGACGACGGCGGGCTGGTGGTGGAGGACCTGGCGCCGGCCGGGGCGGACGCGAAGGCGGCGGACGCGAAGGCGGCGGACCCGAAGGCGGTGAAGGGCGGCCCGCCGGTGAAGGGCGGCCCGCCGGTGAAGGTGGTGGCGCCGCCGGGGGCGAAGGCGCCGCCGTTGAAGGCGTCGCCGGCGCCGGCGGACGGGCTGGCGGGTGCGGTGGGTCC
>JBGAQM010000413.1:0-5149 GCA_044220735.1 Urbifossiella sp.
GCGCGGCGGCGTCCGCGTCAACGAGCACATGCAGACCTCCGCCCCGGACGTCTACGCGGTCGGGGACGCGGTCGAGGTGACGGACCTGGTGACGGGCGCGCCGGCGCAGGTGCCGCTCGCCGGCCCGGCCAACCGCCAGGGGCGCATCGCCGCCGACCACGCGCTCGGGCGGCCGGCCGCCCGCTACCGCGGCACGCAGGGGACGGCGATCGTCCGCGTGTTCGAGACGGTGGCGGCGATCACCGGGGCGTCGGAGAAGGTGCTGCGGCGGGCGGGCCGGGCGTACCGCAAGGTGTACATCCACCCGTCCCACCACGCCGGCTACTACCCCGGTGCCGAGGGGATGACGCTGAAGCTCCTGTTCGACCCGGCGGGCGGCAAGCTCCTCGGCGCCCAGGCGGTCGGCGGGGCGGGCGTGGACAAGCGCATCGACGTGCTGGCGGTGGCCCTCCAGGCCGGGATGACGGTGTTCGACCTGGAGGAGGTGGAGCTGGCCTACGCCCCGCAGTTCGGTTCGGCGAAGGACCCGGTGAACATGGCCGGGTTCGTCGCCGCCGGGCTGCTTCGCGGCGACCACCCGCAGGCGGACGCGGAGGCGATCCCCGGCGACGCCGTCCTGCTGGACGTGCGGACGCCCGCGGAGTTCGCCGCCGGGCACGTCCCGGGGGCGGTGAACGTGCCGGTGGACGAGCTGCGCGGCCGGCTCGGGGAACTCCCGCGGGACCGGCCGGTCGTGGCGTACTGCCAGGTCGGCCAGCGAGGTTACCTCGCCACCCGGGTGCTGCTGCACGCCGGGTTCCGGGCGGCGAACGTGGGCGGGGGGTACGCGACGTACCGGCTCCATCACCCGGGCGGCTGAGGGGGCGGCGTCACCGCCGTCCGCATCGCCGCGAGCAGGTCGTCCACCCGGAACGGCTTCTGGACGAACCCGGCCAGCCCCTTCCCGGCGAACTGGTCGCCGACCTCCTGCTCGTTGTACCCGCTCATCAGCACTACCGGCGTCTCGGGGCGGAGCCGGCGGACCTCGCGGAACACCGCGTCCCCGCCGAGGCGCGGCATGTTCAGGTCGAGCAGCACCGCCCGGAACCGGCCCGGGTCGCGGCAGAACACGTCCAACGCCTCCCGCCCGTCCTGGGCGAGTACCACCTGGAACCCGCCGAACTCGAGCATCCGCCGGGCGGTGACCCGGACGTACTCCTCGTCGTCCGCCACCAGCACCGTCCCGCTGCCCCGCCACGCGGCCGGGGCCGGGGCGGCCGCGCCCGCCCCCGGCGCGACCGGCCCGGCGCACGGGAACAGCACCTTGAACGTCGTGCCGCGGTTCACCTCGGAGTAGATCTTCACCGCCCCGCGGTGCCCGCGGACGATCCCGAGGACGGCCGCCAGCCCGAGCCCCCGGCCGGTGAACTTGGTGGTGAAGAACGGGTCGAACATCCGCTCCAGGGTGGCCGCGTCCATCCCGCACCCGGTGTCGGCCACCTCCAGGTAGGCGTAGTACCCGTCGGGCAGGTCGGCCGGGATGTGGGTGGTGGTCAGGTACTTGCGGTCGGCGAACATCACGCCCGTGCGGACGGCGATCACGCCGCTCTTCTCCCCGATCGCGTCCGACGCGTTGGTGATGAGGTTCATCACCACCTGCCGGACCTGGGTCGCGTCGGCCTCGACGGCCGGCATGTCGGGAGCGAACTCGAACCGGAGGACGGCCTTCTTGGTGATGACGGCGGCGAGCAGGTGGGTGATCTCCTCGACCACCCGCGACAGGTTCAGCGGCTCGACGCGGAGGCGGCCCTTGCCGGCGTAGGCGAGCATCTGGCGGATCAGGTCGGCCGACCGGGTGGCGGCCGTCTCGATCGCCCGCAGGGCCGGCTGCGCGACGGACTCGGGCGGCAGCTCGCTCGCCGCCAGGGTGGCGTTGCCGAGGATCGCGGTGAGCAGGTTGTTGAAGTCGTGGGCGATGCCGCCGGTGAGCACGGCCAGCCCCTCAAGCTTCTGGGCCTGCTGGAACTGGACCTCGAGCCGGAGCCGCTCGGCCTCGGCCCGCCTGCGGTCGGTCAGGTCCACGACGACGGCGGTGACGACGACCCCGGCCGGGGTTGTCGTCGGGCTGAGGCTGACCTCCACGGGGAACTCGCCGCCGTCCTTGCGGACGCCGGACAGGTCGAGCCCGGCCCCCATCGGCCGGAGGAACGGCGCGGCCGTGTACCGCTCCCGGTAGGCCGGGTGGGCCGCGCGGAACCGCACCGGCACGAGCACCTCGACCGGCCGGCCGAGGAGCTCGCCGCGCTCGTACCCGAACAGGGCGTCGGCCTGCGCGCTGGCGAAGACGATCACGCCGCCCGCGTCCACCACGAGGGTGGCGTACGGCGCGGCGTCCAGCAGCCCGCGGAAGATGTCCGCCGGGAGGCCCGCGAGCCCCGGGGCGGCCGCCGTCGGAAGCATGTTCACCCTCGACGGGCGGTTCGGATCGACGGCGGGGCGGCAAAGCAAGGAGTGTACCGTCGGCACGACTTGCCGCGCGGCCGCGTGAATCGCCAGGGAAACCGAGCAATTCGTGACGCGGAGCCTGCGGACACCGCGGCCGCGGGGTGTGCGGCGGCGGCACACCCCGCGGCGCCGGTGTGCCCGCGCGACACACCGGCGCCCGCGGCTACTCGGGCGTGCCCGCGGTCGTCCCGCCCATCGCCCGGCTCAGCACCCGCCGCTTGGCGACTTCGACGAGGCCGAGGTACGCCGCCGTGGCGGCAGCGACGAACGCCAGGTAGCCGGCCGGCAGCGGCACGAACCCGAGCGGCCCGGCCAGCGGCGAGTAGGGGAGCGCCACCGCGACCGCCGCCACCGCGAGCACGGTCGCCGTCAGCGCCCGACTCGGCCGGCTGCGGAGCGGGCTCCCGCCGGTGCGGATGACGAACAGGACCAGCGTCTGGGTGACCAGCGACTCGACGAACCAGCCGGTGTGGAACAACTCGGCGCTCGCGTGGAACAGGTGCAGCAGGGCGAAGAAGGTGAGGAAGTCGAACAGCGAGCTGACCGGCCCGAGCACGAGCATGAACCGGCGGATGAGGCCCACGTCCCACCGCCGCGGCTTGCGGACGTAGGCCGGGTCCACGCGGTCGGTCGGGATGGTGAGCTGGGCCAGGTCGTACAGCAGGCTGCCGAGCAGGATTTGCGCCGGCAGCATCGGGAGGAACGGGAGGAACGCCGCCGCCGCGGCCATGCTGAGCATGTTGCCGAAGTTCGAGCTCGTCCCCATCAGCAGGTACTTCATCACGTTCCCGAACGCCCGCCGGCCCTCGACGATGCCGCCGTGGAGGACGTGCAATCCGGGCTCCAGCAGCACCACCTCGGCCGCGGCCTTCGCCACGTCCACCGCCCCGGACACGGAGATGCCCACGTCCGCCGCGTGGAGCGACGGCGCGTCGTTCACCCCGTCGCCCATGCACCCGACGACGTGCCCGCGGGCCTTCAGCGCCCGCACCACGCGCGTCTTCTGCGCCGGCGCCAGCCGGGCGAACACGGCGACGCGCTCGGCAGCGTGGCCGAGGGCGCCGTCCGTCATGCCGTCCACCTCGGACCCGAGGACGACGCGGTCGGCCGGCAGCCCGACCTGCCCGCAGACGTGCCGCGCGACGGCCTCGTTGTCGCCGGTCAGCACCACGACCCGCACGCCGTCGCGCGCCAGCGACCGGACGGCCGCCGCGGCGTCGGGCCGCGGCGGGTCGGCGAACGCGACGAGGCCGACCAGCACGAGCCCCGCCTCGTCCGCGACGCGGTACGCCGCCTGCTCCGGCGCCTGCCGGTAGGCGACTGCCAGCAGCCGCAGCCCCTCGCAGCCGAACGCCTGATATGTGGCGACGAACCGCGCCCGGGCGTCGTCGTCGAGCGGGGCCACGCGCCCCTCCGATTCCACGTGCGTGCAGCAAACCAGGACGCCCTCGGGGCTCCCCTTCGTGATGAGCTGCCGGCCGTCCGGCCCGTCCACCACGACGGTGAGGCGGCGGCGCTCGAAGTCGAACGGCACCTCGTCCACCTTGCGGTAGTCGCCGGCGTCGGCGGGGCGGGCCGCCAGGATGGCCGCGTCGAGCGGGCTTTTGACGCCGGTCTCGAACCGGCTGTTCACCGCGGCCAGCGCCACCGCCCGGTCGCACGGCTCGCCGAACGGGCCGGTGGAGCGGCCGAGCGTCATCTCGCCGGCGGTCAGCGTGCCCGTCTTGTCGCTGCACAGGACGTCCATGCTCCCGAGGTTCTGGATCGCCGCGAGGTGCTTCACGACGACCTTCTGCCGCGCCATCCGCACCGCGCCGCGGGCGAGCGTCACGGCCGTGATGAGCGGGAGGAACTCGGGCGTGAGGCCGACCGCGAGCGCGACGGCGAACAAGAGCGACTGGAGCGCGTCGCGTCCCTGCACGGCGTTGACCAGCAGGACGCCCAGGACGAGGACGAACACCGTCTGCGTGATGAACACGCCGAAGCGGCGGGTGCCGCGGTCGAACTCCGTCTCGGGCGCGCGCTCGGCGAGCCGCGCCGCGACCTCGCCGAAGGCGGTCGCCCGGCCGGTGGCGACGACCCGGGCCGTGGCCGTGCCGCTGACGACCGACGTGCCCAGGAACACCGCCCCGGCGTCGTCCGGCCGCGCCGGGCGGTCGGGCGGGTCGGGGTGGGCCTCCTTCTCGGCCGGGAGCGACTCGCCGGTCAGCGCCGCCTGCTGGACGTGGACGTCGCGGGCGGTGACGAGCCAGGCGTCGGCCGGGACGAGGTCGCCGGCGCCGAGGCGGATCACGTCGCCGGGCACGACCGCGCGCGTGGGAAGTTCGACCCACTGCCCGTCGCGCAGAACGGTGGCGGTGGGCGCGATCCCCTCGCGGAGCTGGCGCACGGCGCGGGCCGACCGCCACGTCTGCGCCAGGTTCAGCGCCGCGCCGGCCACGACGATGACGACGATGAGCCCCGCCCCGGTGGCGTCGCCGACCACGGCCGAGACGACCGCCGCGGCGAGGAGCACCACCGCCAGCGGGTTGAGGAAGGGGGCGAGGAGTTCGCGCAGGAGCGGCCGCGACCCGTTCGCCGCGACCTCGTTCGGCCCGTGGCGGTCGAGCCGGTCGCGGGCCTCGGCGCTGGTCAGCCCGTCACCCGCCATCACCGCCTCCGCCGA
>JBGAQM010000414.1:0-5139 GCA_044220735.1 Urbifossiella sp.
GCCCCGGGGGCGGACGCGAAGGCGGATGCCTTCCGCCGGTCCGTGCAGGCCAACGACGGCCGGGGCGCGGATGCCCGGCAACTCGAGCGCGAGCTCGCCAGCCAGCTCGGCCGCACCGCCGTCGGCAGCGCGGCGACCGCCGGCAAGCTCGGCGACTTCTTCCAGTACGCCATCGACCACCCGGTGTCGCTCGCCCGCCAGAAGTCGGCGCTACTCCCGATCGTCGGCAAGGAGGTGGAGGGGACGCGCGTCAGCATCTACAACCCGGCCGTGCAGCCGAAGCACCCGCTCCTCGGGCTGCGGTTCAAGAACACCTCCGGCGTGCACCTCTCGCAGGGGCCGATCACCGTGTTCGAGGGGAGCACCTACGCCGGCGACACCCGCGTCCTCGACGTGCAGCCGGGCGAGGAGCGGCTCGTGTCCTACGCCATCGACCTGGGCACCGAAGTCGATCCGCAGAACGGCCCGGGTACGTCCCGCATCACGAACGTGCGGGCGGTGAAGGGGATCGTGACCACCACGACGAAGGTGCGGGAGGAGAAGAAGTACCGCATCGCCAACCGCAGCCAGACCGACCGCACGGTCGTCATCGAGCACCCGAACCGCACGAACCAGCAGTTCAAGCTGGTCGAGACGGCCGTGCCCGTCGAGGACACGGCCGGCGTGTACCGGTTCCAGATCGCGGTGAAGGCCGCCGAGGAGAAGACGTTCCCGGTGACCGAGGAACGCGACGTGGCGTCGCAGGTCGTGCTGACGAACAACCCGGACCAGACGATCCGGTTCGTGATGAGCCTGAACGAGGCGACGCCGGCGCTGAAGGTGAAGCTGGCCGAGGCGCTGAAGCTGAAGGGGTCGTGGGACGGGCAGGTCCGCGACCTGGCGCAGGTGAAGGCCGACCTGGCGCGCCTCGCGACGGACCAGGACCGCATCCGCAAGAACCTGGCCGCGACGCCGCGCGAGGCCGAGGTGTACCAGACGTACCTCACCCGGCTGGCGACGCAGGAGCGCGAGATCGACGGGCTGACGGCGCGGGAGCGGACGCTCATGGCCGCCGAGTTCACCGCCCAGAAGGCGTTCGAGGACTACCTCGCCAACCTGACCGACTGAGCGGTTGATTTGCCGCTTGCGGCTTCGCGCGGGGAAGCGCGAAGCCGCAAGCGGTCGCGCTTCTTCAGTTCACCTCCCACAGCGTCACCGGCACGTCGTGGCTCGCGGCCGCGAGCGTCCGCCCGTCCGGCGCGAACGCCAGCCCCCTGACCGTCCCCGTGTGCCGCAGCACGGCGCGCTCGGTGCCGTCGGCCGACCACAGTTTCACCTCACCGCCCATCACCGCCGCCGCCAGTCGCGAGCCGTCCGGGCTCAGCGCCACCGGCCCCGACGCCGACACCCGCGCCAACTCGTTGCCGCCGGCGGCGGCCCATAGCGTCACCCACCCGCCGGCCGCGACCGCCACCCGCGACCCGTCCGCGGACGCCGCCGCGTGCGTCGCCGGTGTCGGCGTGGCGAATCGGGCCGTCTCCTTACCGCTGGTGAGGCTCCACACGCGGACGCCGTCGGCGGCGGCGGTCACGAGCACTTTCGCGTCGCGGGAGAAGGCGTGCGCCCGCGGCGGCGCGGCGTGGCCGGCCAGCTTCCCGCGCTCCTCCCCGGTCGGCGACTCCCACACGCGCAGGGTGCCGTCGCGCCCCGCGCCCAACAGCGCCCCGTCGGGCGTGTAGTCGAGCCACGCGACCCGGTACTTCACCCCGGCCAGGAAGTACCCCGCCCGGCCCGTCGCCGCGTCGGCGAGGACGACGCGCACGCCCTCGTGTGGGTCGTTCCGCTCGCGCAGCCAGCTCGACTCGGTCTGCTCGGCGGTAGTCCGGCCGTCCGGCGACAGCGCGGCGCGGTTCCACGCCGCGTGCGTCAGGCGCGACTGCTTCCCGGTCGCCACGTCCCACGCGAACCAGTCGCCGGCCCAGCCGCGGAGCGTCTTGCCGTCCGGCGTGAACCACAGCCGCTCGGGCGGCGCCGCCGGCTCCGGCGACCCGCCCGTCGGCTTCCCCGCCTCCTCGGTCACGCCGTAGATCACGACGGCGCCGCCGGCGGTGCCGAACGCGACGCGGTCGTCGCCGTGGTGGTGCGGGGCGGTGTACAGCGCCACGCAGGTGCCCTGCATCATGCCGTCGAAGAACGTGCCGAGCACGCCGCAGGTGTTCGGCAGCCGGCCGTCGTCGGGGTCCACGGTGGAGGCGTGTGCGCCGACCGCGGTGCGGAACAGCAGCTTGCCGTCCCGGGTGAACCGCAACCCGTCGTCGCCGCGGGCGCTGGTGCCCCACTTCCAGTCGCCGGTCGCGCGGTCCCAGGCGGTGATGCCCGTCTTCGCGAACGCCCCGACCACCGTGCGGCCGCCCGGCGACAGCGCGACCGCGGTGACGGGCTTGATCGCGCCGTAATACGACTTCGGGTCGCCGCCGGTGTCGGCCTTCATCGTCATCACGGCGCCGCCGGCGGTGCCGACGAGCAGCAGGTCGTTGTCGCGCGAGAAGGCGACCGACGCGGGGCTGTCGCCGCGCGGCAGGTCGCAGTCCCACCGCGTCCCGCCGGTGGCGGCGTCGGCGACGGCGATGTTGCGGTCGCCGGGGGTGTGCAGCGCGACGAGCCGGCCGTCGTCGCTGAACCGGGCGTCGAACGGGCCGCCGCCGGCGCCCCGGAGCGGCACCTTCTTCGTCACGGCGCCCTTCACGGGGTCGATGTGCCACACCTCGCCGCCCTTGCCGGGGGTGTTGAGGGCGACGGCCCGCAGTTCCTTCCCGTCGGCGGTGTACCGCACGCGCCCGAACGTGCCGTCGGTGCGGGTGACGGCGAACTCGGCGGCGCCGGTCCTCGCGTCCCACACGCGAACGGCCCTGTCGGCGCCGGCCGAAGCGATGCGGGCACCGTCCGGCGCGAAGGCCACGTCGGTCACAGGGCCGGCGTGGCGCATCCCCGTCGAGCCGAAGCGGGCGATCACCTTCGCGGCGGTCGGCGGCTCGGCCTTTGCCGCGGGCGGTGCGACCTCGGGCGGCGGCGGCGCCGGCGGCTCGGACGCCGACAAACTGAACCCAACGGCGCTGGCCGCGAGCACGAGTCCGGCCGCGAGGGTGTATCGGAACGCGCCCGGCGATTCGGCCGCGCGCGCCGCCAGCGCCCGCACCGTGGCCGTGGGCGGCCGCAGCAGCGCGGCGCGAACCGACGCCGGCAGCGCTGCCACGGCCAGCGCCGGCGCGACCCCGCCGGCGGCGAGACGGGCGCGGAGTCGCTGACGGGCGCGCGTCAGCCGCGACTCGACGGTTCCGACCGGGCACCCGAGCGCGGCCGCCGCCTCGGCGTTGGAGCGGCCTTCGAGTTCGCACAGCACGAACGCCGCGCGTAGCTTCTCCGGCAGTGCGTTCACCGCGGCGTCGATGGCGGCGCGTTCCTCTCGCTCGACGGCGACCCGCTCGGGCCCGGGGCGCGGGTCCGGGAGGGTCGCGGGCAGCTCGCACCGCCCGCGGCCGGCGGCGAGGAGGTCGAGCGCCGCGCGGACGGCGACGCGGTGGAGCCACGGGCCGACCGCGGCGGCGTTGCGGACGCGGCCGGCGTGGCGGGCGAGCGCCGCGAACGCCGCCTGCGAGGCGTCTTCCGCCGCGGCCGCGTCGGCCCCGAGGACGCGCCGGCACGCCGCCCACACCATCGCGCCGTGCCGCCACACCAGCAGCTCGAACGCGGCCGGGTCGGCGGCGCGGGCGTAGCGGTCGAGCAGGTCGGCGTCGGCGACGGCGGCGTCGGCGACGAACCGGCGGGCCAAAATGGTGAGCATCGGTCGTCCTCCGGGGTCCGTTGGTAAGACGGCCGGCGGGCGGAAACCCTCCGTCCGTTTTACCACACCCGGCCCGGTAGGATGACGCTGACCCCGTCCGCCGGAGCGCCGCCGTGACCGCCGACCCCGCCACCGCCCTCCGGTCCGGCCCCGACGGCGTCGTCCGCGCCGTCGACCTGCTGCTCGCCGAGGCCGACCGGCTCGGGGCGAGCGACGTTCACTTCCAGCCGACCGCCGACGCCCTCGCCGTGCGGGTGCGGGTCGACGGCGTGCTGCGGCCGCTGGCGGCGCTGCCGCGCGAGGTGGCGCCGAACGTCGTGGCGCGGCTGAAGGTGATGGCCGAGCTGCTGACGTACCGCACCGACATCCCGCAGGAAGGAAGCACCCGCACGGCCGGCGGCGCCGAGCGCCGCGTCAGCACGTTCCCGACGGTTCATGGCGAGTGCGCCGTCGTCCGCGTGTTCGACCCGTCGGCCGGGCTGCTGGACCTGGATCAGCTCGGCCTCCCCGCCGACGTGCGTGCCGGGCTCGACGGGCTGCTGCGGGCGCGGTCCGGGGCGGTGTTCCTGACCGGGCCGAGCGGCAGCGGCAAGACCACGACCATCTACGCCTGCCTGCGGAAGGTTGTGGCCGACGACGCCGGCCGGCACGTCGTCACGATCGAGGATCCGGTGGAGCGGGCGCTGCCGGGGGTGACGCAGTCGCAGGCCCGGCCGGGGTCCGAGTTCGACTTCGCCCGCGGGCTGCGGAGCCTGCTGCGGCAGGACCCGGAGGTCATCATGGTGGGCGAGGTGCGCGACCGCGAGACGGCGGGGGTGGCGGTCGAGGCGGCGCTGACGGGGCACCTGCTGTTCACGACGCTACACGCCGGGTCCGCGTGCGGGGTGGTCGGCCGGCTGCTGGAGATGGGGGTGGAGCCGTACCTGCTGACGGCCGGGGTGCGCGGCATCCTGAACCAGCGGCTGCTGCGGCGGGCGTGCGCGGCGTGCGGCGGGCCGGGGTGCGGCGAGTGCGGCGGCAGCGGCTACCGCGGGCGCATCCTCACGGCCGAGTTGCTGCTGCCGACGGCGGAGTTCCGGCAGGCGGTGCTGCGCCGCGCCGACGAGGAGGAGCTGGAGGCGGTGGCGCGTCGGACCGGGTGGCGCACGATCCGTGAAGCGGCGGACGCGGCGGTTGCGGCGGGGCTCACAACGGCGACGGAGGTGGAGCGGGTGCTGGGGCCGCAGTGGTGAGTCGTCTTCTACCCGCGACTGTTTCGCGTCGGGAAGCGCGAAGCCGCAAGCGTTCGCTGGGGTGGTTCCGTTGCCGCTTGCGGCTTC
>JBGAQM010000415.1:0-5053 GCA_044220735.1 Urbifossiella sp.
AGTATGAGCGGACGCACAACCAGACTCACCGCTAAACGCTGTCCACTTTCCGTGGGGAACTCCAGTCGGCGGACCTTTCCCCGGACGCCCGCCGGGCCGTCCTAACCCCGGCGTACGCGGCGCGGCAGAACGACTTCGGGCTGGTCATGGAGCTCGGGGCCACCTACCCGATCAACACCCCGGCCGGGGCCGGCGACCGGCTCCGCTGGTTCCAGGCCGCGGTCGCCCTCCGGCCGGCCAACGCGGCCGCCCACGGCGGCCTCGGCACCGCCCTCGGCGATGCCGGGCACCCGGCCACCGCCCTGGCCGCCCACCGGACCGCGGTCCGGTTCGACCCGAAGAGCGCCCCCGCCCACAACAGCCTCGGCGTCGCCCTCAAGAAGTCCGGAGACCCGGCCGCGGCCGAGGCCGCGTACCGCACCGCCATCGGCCTCGACCCGGGGTACGTCCTCCCCCGGTACAACCTCGGCAGCCTCCTCCGCCAGAACGGGGACCGGGCCGGGGCCGAGGCCGCCTTCCGCGAAGCCATCCGGCTCGACTCCGGGTTCGCCCAGGCCCACCTCAACCTGGGCGAGCTGCTCGGGGCGGCCGGCGACCGGGCCGGGGCCGAGGCCTGCTTCCGCGAAGCCGTCCGGCTCGACCCGACCGACTTCACCGGCCACTACAACCTCGCCGCCGTCCTGGCCGAGAAGGGCGACCTGCGCGGGGCCGTCGCCGGCTACAAGGAGGCGGCCCGGCTGAACCCGGCCAGCGGCCCCGCCCACAACAACCTGGGCAACGCCCTCCGCGACCTGGGGGACCTGGACGCGGCCGTGCCCAGTCTGCGGGAGGCCGTCCGGCTCGACCCGACGAACGTCCTCGCCCACAACAACCTGGGGGCCACGCTCCGCGACCGGGGCGACGCGGACGGGGCCGCGGCGTGCTTCCGGGAGGCGATCCGGCTCGACCCGAAGCACCCGTGGGCGCACAACAACCTCGGCCTCGTCGCCCAGAGCAAGGGGGACCCGGCCGCGGCCGTCGCCCACTGCCGGGAGGCGATCCGGCTCGACCCCCGGTTCGCGGCCGCCCACTTCAACCTCGGGAACGCCCTGCGGGACAAGGGCGACGCGGCCGGGGCGGTGGCCGCCTTCCGCGAGTCCATCCGGCTCGACGGGAAGGTGGCGTCCGTCCACTTCAACCTGGGGCTCGTCCTGGGCGGGGGCGGGGAGTTGGACGCCGCCGCGGCCGCCTTCCGGGAGGCCGTCCGGCTCAACCCGCGGCACGCCATGGCGCACGCCAACCTCGGGGCCGTGCGCGAACTGGCGCTCGACTTCGACGAGGCCGAGGCGGCGTACCGGGAGGCCGTCCGGCACGACCCCGGGCTCGCGGTCGCCCACGCGATCCTGGGCGACCTCTGCCGCCGCCGGGGGCGGCCGGCCGACGCCGCCGACGCGTACCGGGCGGCGCTGGCCGCCCAGCCGAACCTCGCCCCCGCCCGCGACGGGCTCGACTTCTGCCTCCGCGTCCTGCGCGGCGAGGTGCCGACCGCCCCGCCGCCGCGCCCGGTGAAGCGGTAGCGGTCCGCCGGTACAATCCCCTCATGCACCCGATCCTGATCGTGGGGGCCGCCCTCGTCGGCCTCCCCGTGCTCCTGCACCTCATCATGAAGCAGGAGCCCAAGCGGCTCCCCTTCCCCGCGTTCCGCTTCCTCGTCCAGAAGCTCAAGACCAACCAGCGCAAGCTCCGCCTCCGCCACTTCCTGCTGCTCGCGCTGCGGATGCTCCTCATCGCCCTGTTCGCCGTCACCCTCTACCAGCCCACCGTCCTCAGCACCGGGTTCATCGACTTCAGCAGCCAGCAGCCCGTCGCCGTCGTCCTCGTTATCGACACCAGCCCGAGCATGGGCTACGCCGACGGCGAGGGGAAGACGCGCCTCGAAGAAGCCGCCCGCCGCGCCGGCGAGTTGCTGACCGCGCTGCCGGCGAACTCGCGCGTCGCGGTCGTGGAGTCGGGCGACGCGTCCGGCGACTGGCTGCCGAGCGAGGGCGACGCCCGCACCCGCCTGCGCGACCTCGCCGAGCGCGGCAAGAAGGCCGCCGCCACCGGCGCGCCCGCCGGCCCCAGCCAGCCCGTCGGCGCCGGCCTCGACACCGCGTACAAGCTCCTCCGCACGGTGGACGCCGAGAGCGAGGGGAGCGGCCCGTACCAGAAGCTCGTCGCCGTGTTCACCGACCGCGCCGCCGCCAGCTGGGACCCCGCCCGCGCCGACCAGCTGAAGAAGACCCGCGACGCCCTCCCCGACCCCAAACCCGCCCACGCCGTCGTCGATGTCGGCGTCGAGGCGCCGACGAACGTGGCGCTGCTGGCCGCCGGCATGACGGAGGGCAAGGCGCAGGTCGTTCCCGCCGGGCCGCCGGTGAGCGTCACCGCGACCGTCGCCGTGGTCGGCCCCGACGACCTCACCGTTCCCGTGAACGCGGTGCTGGGCGACGCGAAGCCCGTGCGCAAGGAAGTGACCGTGCCGCGCGGGCAGACGCGGACGGTGGCGTTCGAGTTCCGCGACCTGAAGCCGGGGCTGCACCAGGTGCGGTTCGAGCTGCCGACGAAGGACGCGCTCGCCGCCGACAACGTGCGCTACCTCACGTTCCGCGTCGGCGAGCCGCGGCGCGTGCTGACGATCGCCGCCGACCCCGAGGACGCCGCGTTCTGGGGCCTGGCGGTGAACGAGGGGAAAGAGTTCGCCACGGAAGTGGTCACGCCGCAGCAGGCGGGCACGAAGGAGCTGCCGGGCTTCGAGGCGGTGGTGCTGTTCGGCGTGCCCAACCCCGCGGAGCCGGCCGACGACCCGCTGTGGGGCAAGCTCCAGCGCTACGTCGAGGGCGGCGGCAAGCTCCTCATCGTCCCCGGCGGCCCGGAGCGGATGGGCGACCTGGGCGGCTACGACCCCACGAAGGTGGAGGCGGCGAACAAGCTGCTGCCGGGGGCGTTCAAGCGCTTCATCGACGCCGCGGAGGAGTTCCCGGAGCCGAAGGACGCGAAGGCGAAGAACCGCCGCCGCGGCGTGACGTGGGACGTGTTCGCCGACGCCGGCGACCGCGCCTTCGAGCACCCGCTGCTGGCGCCGCTGCGCGGGTGGCGGCAGAAGGGGAACGTGGACTTCTTCCGCGCCCCGCGCCGCGCCGCCGGCTACTGGGAGGTCGAGCCGCTGCCCGAGGGCGTGGTGGTGGTGCGGTACGACGACGCCGACGACCCGAAGGCGCGCCGCCCGGCGGTGCTGGAGCGCGCCCGCGGCGGCAAGGGGAAGGTGATCCAGCTGACCAGCCCGATGGACACGGGCACGCTGTTCAACGACTACTGGGACTACCAGAACTCGTGGACGGTGGTGTTCCCCGCGCTGCTGCTGCGGTCGGCGGCGGGGAGCCGGGACGACGAGCGGTTCAACTTCGACACGGGCGCGTCGGTGCGGCTGCCGGTGGGGAAACTGGTGGCGGGCAAGGCGGGTAACCTGGTGCTGGACGGCCCGGGGGTGGCGGTGGCGGAGGCGGCGGTGAAGCTGGCGGAGAAGCAGACGGAGCTGACGTTCGGCCCGCCGCGGACGAACGCCCCGGGGAACTTCTCGCTGGCCGGCCCGAACCCCGACTGGCGCGAGGGCTTCTCGCTGAACGTTCCGGCCGACGAGAGCACGCTGGACAAGGTGCCCGTCGAGGGCATCGAGGAGGTGACGGGCGCCGGGAGCGTGGTGCAGGTCGGCCGCGACGTGGACCTGAAGGAGGTGTTCGGGAAGACGGACGCGCTGCGGGCGCCGGTCGAGCTGTTCCCGTGGCTGCTGATCCTGGTGCTGCTGCTGCTGAGCGCCGAGGGGCTGGTGGCGAACCGGTTCTACCGGCCGCGGAAGTGGGACGCCGCTTGCGGCGCGCGGGGAAAGCCGCGACGCCGCAAGCGGCAACTCAGGTAGTTCGTGCCGCTTGCGGCTTCGCGTTGGGAAGCGCGAGGGCCGCGCGGTGGCATCCCGATGGCGTTGACGCCCGCACGGCCGTCGGGGTAAGTTCCCGCGTCCCCCGACAAGGAGGTGCCCCGTGCGCGCCCGTCTGCTGATCGTCTCGGCCGTGTTCGCCGCCGCGGCGGCGGTGGCCCACACGCAGCCGCCCCCGCCCCCGCCGCTGATCCCCGACGTGCGGTCGCAGGTGGTGCCGCCCGCCCCGCCGACGGTCCCGCCGATCCCGACGGTGCCGGAGAAGTCGCTGGAGAAGATGCTGGACCAGCTGGAGGGGCTGCGGGCGAAGAAGGCGGACCTGGAGAAGCAGGAGCAGGAGCTGATGAAGGACATCCGCAAGGTGCTGGACAAGCAGGACGAGCGGGTGAAGCGGCTGGGCGTGGTGGCGCCGCCGGCCGTGCCGACGACCCCCGCACTGGAGCCGGTGGTCGTCCCCGCGGGACTGCCCGACCTGCCCCCCGCCCCGGCGGGGAAGCGGTAGCGCGTGGTCGGTCCGACGGCGGGGTGTAGTGTAACCCCCTCCCCCGCCGCGAGACACGTCCATGCCCGACCCCCGCCCCCTCGCCTGGGCCGACCGCCTCGGCAAGCTCTACACCCCCGTCGTCGCCGACGTGCTCGACAAGCTCGGCTACCGCAACCAGAGCCTCCACCCGCCTCCGCCCGCTGTGGCCGGAGGCGAAGGCCGCCGGGTTCGCGCTGACCGTGCAGACGTGCCCGGCCCGCGACATCGACCCCGCCCACCCCTACGCCGGCGAGCTCGCCGCGGTCGACTCGCTCGCCGCCGGCGACGTGCTGGTGGTGAGCGAGTCGGCGTGCAGCTTCTGGGGCGAGCTGCTGAGCACTGCGGCGAAGTACCGCGGCTGCCGCGGCGTCGTGCTCGACGGCCCGACCCGCGACTCGCTGGCAATCCGCGACATGGGCTTCCCGGTGTTCCACCACGGCTTCCACCCGGCGGACAGTTTGGGCCGGCTGGACGTGGTGGGGCACAACATCCCGGTCGTGTGCGGCGGCGTGCCGATCCACCCCGGCGACCTGGTGCTGGCCGACCACGACGGCGTGGTGGCGGTGCCGCTGGCGGCG
>JBGAQM010000416.1:0-5263 GCA_044220735.1 Urbifossiella sp.
ATCACAAAAAGGACGGACCAAAACTCGATCCATAATTCAAAACCATGCTTTATTTTGTGCTTTTTGTGCCTTTTTGCGGCCATTCATCCCGAGTCACCGGAACAGCTGGTGGATCGGCTCGGCCTCCACCAGCCGGATCGGGCGGTCGCCGGGGCCGGGCATCATCGTGCTGTCCAGGTCGATCCCCATCCCCTTGTAGATCGACGCCAGCACCTGCGGCGGTTCCACCGGGCTGTCCACCGGGCGCGAGCCCGTCTTGTCCGTCGCGCCCACGACCTGCCCGCCGCGGATGTTCGCCCCGCACAGGAAGTTCGTCCACGCCGGCGGGTAGTGGTCGCGGCCGCCGCGGCCGTTCACCTGCGGCGTGCGGCCCATCTCGCTCAGCACCGCCACCACCGTGTTCTCCAGCAGGCCGCGCTGCTGCAAGTCCTCGATGAGTGCCGTAAACGCCCAGTCGAACTGCGGGCACAGGTGGCGCTCGTAGTCGAGGTACGTGTTGTTCAGCCCGCCGCCGTCGGCGTGCATGTCCCAGCACGACAGGTTGAACACCGTGTCGAAGTGGTTCACCGTGACGTACCGCACGCCGGATTCGACCAGTCGCCGGGCCATCAGGCAGCTCTGGCCGAACGTGTTCCGGCCGTAGCGGTCGCGGACGGCGTCCGACTCCGTGCCGATGGCGAACGCCTGCTTCGCGGCGCTCGACGTGAGCAGCCGGAACGCCCGCTCGTAGCTGCTGTCGTGGGCCGTCGTCGTGCGCGTCTCGGTGCGGCGCTGCAACTCGTCGATCTGGTCGAGGAGGCGGCGGCGGTTGTCGAACCGGCTCGCCGAGTCGCCGGCCGGCACCTCCAGGTCGCCGACCTTGAAGTCGCGGCGGCTCGGGTCGGCGTTCAGGAAGAACGGCTCGTGCGCGCTGCCGAGGTAGCCGGCGGTCTGGCCGTGGAACGGGCCGGCGCCGGTGTTCCCGATCGGGCCGGGGAGGATGACGTTCGGCGGCAGGTCGCCCTTCGGCCCGAACACCCGGCTGACGACGCTCCCGGCGTGCGGCTTCACCGCGTCCGGGTTGAAGTCGTGGCCGGTCATCATCCAGCGCTGGCCGTTCTCGTGCGTCGCGCCGGTCTTGTGGTGGAGACTGCGGATGAGCGCCACCTTGTCCATCATCCGCGCCATCAGCGGGAAGTGCTCGCAGATGCGGACGCCGTTGACGTTCGTGGCGATCGGCTTGAACTTGCCGCGGACGTTGTCCGGGGCGTCGGGCTTCATGTCCCAGGTGTCGAGGTGGCCGGGCGAGCCGACGAGGAAGATGGTGATGCAGTTCTTGATCTGCGACCGGCTCGTGTCGGCGACCTGGCCTTTGGCTTCGAGGCGGAACAGGTCGGGGAGGGCGAGCCCGGCCAGCCCCGCCGAGCCGGCGGTGAGGAAACTGCGGCGGGTGGCGCCGTGGCAGACCGGCACGCGGACGTTGCCGACGTTCAGCATGGGCGGCTCCGCTCGGAGAGTTAGATCGTGTAGCGGACGGTGTTCGAGATCGGGATGAACTTGCTGGCCGTGAACTCGCCGTCGGCGCCCTTCGCGTAGCTCACGTACCGCCACGTTTGCAGCACGATCTCGTAGGTGCCGGGCGTCGCGTCCGGGTGCTCGTAGCTGTCGCCGGACCGCGGCGCCGGGACGGTGGCGGCCGGCTTGCCGTCCTTCGTGACGAGCCAGCGGAGCTGGAGCCCCCAGTCGTTTACGACCGTGGAGCGGGTGACGCGGCGGCCGCGGAGCGTGAGCTCGGCCATCGGCGCGGGGCCGTCGTACTTCTGGTCCATTTGACACCCCGAAGGCAGGCGGGGAGGCGGGGAGGCGGGGCGTGTCGCGTGGCGGGAACGGTCGGCGACACGATTTGATGTGAGAGTACCCTGCCGGCGGCGGTGAAGCAATCAGAAAGCGCGGCCGGGCGGGCGGGTGGCTCGGGTCTTGAGCCCGGCGGGCGTTTCGACAATACAACCATTTCACATTCTCCTACCCCGGGCGCAACATGTCCGCCGACCTCATCGCCCGCCTCAGCGCGGCCCGGGTGTACGACCTGGAACAACCCCGCTTCGCCGGGATGCCGATCCACCCGAGCCACCGGCCGGGGTACTTCTATGCCCTCCACCGCCGCCACGAGGACACGCACCGACCCGCCGAGGATGGTCCGCGGTCCGGGGCGTCGGGAACCCTCACGATGATGGAACACAGCGGCACCCACATCGACGCCCTCTGCCACCAGGCGTGCGACCTGACGATGTACGGCGACGTTCCGGTCGCCGGGACGCAGACGCCGGCGGGGTTCACCGCGCTGGGCGTCGAGACCGTCCCGCCGCTGCTGACCCGCGGCGTGCTGCTGGACGTGGCCGGGTGGAAGGGCGTGCCGCGACTGCCGCCGCTGTACGGGATCACCGCCGACGACCTGACGGCGTGCGCGGCCGCGCAGGGCGTCGAAGTGCGGGCCGGGGACACGTTGCTGGTGCGCACCGGGTTCGCCACCTTGTGGGGCGACGAGCCGGCGTACCTCGACGCGGCCGGGGTGGCGAAGTGCGGCACGCTGTGGGCCGCCGACCGCGGGGTGGTCGCGGTCGGCGCCGACAACATGGCGTGGGACGTGCCCGGCGTGCGCGACCCCGAGACCGGGGCGACGCTGTTCGCGCACGTCTACCTGCTGCCGAAGCGCGGCGTGTACATCATCGAGAACCTGACGCTGGAGGCGCTCGCCGCCGACCGCCGGTACGAGTTCGCGTTCGTCGCCGTGCCGCTGAAGTTCACCGGCGCGACAGGCTCGCCGCTGCGGCCGCTGGCGCTGGTGGCGAAGTCGGCTTCCAACCGGCCTGGTACGCCGGTCGGCTGGAAACCGGCCCCACGATAACCCACTTCGCCGGGTAGCGGTGCCCTGCGATCGGGCAGCTGTACACCGACGCGGGCCGTCACGTACAGCGTCTTCCTTGTATCCTTCCCGCCGAACGTCGCGTTCGACGGCTGCTCCGGGAACTTGATCGTGCCGAGCGCCTTCCCGGCCGGGTCGAACACCTGGAGCCCGGTCGCGGACGTGATGTACACGTTCCCCTTCGCGTCCACCGTGCCGCCGTCGCCGCCGCCGTTGCCGCCGGCCTTCGCCTGCTCCAGTTCGCAGAACACCCGCCCCTTGCCGAGCTTCCCGGCCGCCTCCACCGGGTACGCCATCATCTGCTTCTGACCGCTCGGGAACACGTACAGCGTCTTCTCGTCCGGCGACAGGAGCACGCCGTTCGGGTTCGGCAGGTCGTCGATCAGCCGCGTCACCTTGCCGGCGGCGTCGGCGTAGTACACGCACGTCTTCCCCTGGGGCAGCGGCGTCGGGGCGCGGAACATCGGATCGGTGAAGTACACGCCGCCGGCGCGGTCGAGCACCAGGTCGTTCGGCGCGTTGAACCGCTTGCCGTCGTGCTTGTCGGCGACCACCCGGCGGGCCTTGCCGTCGGCCGACAGGGCGACGATGGCGCCCTCCATCTCGCACGCCACGACCTCGCCCTTCGCGTTGACCATCAGCCCGTTCGCCGAGTTCGACTCGGGGCGGAACACGCTCACCTTCCCGGCGGCGTCGATTTTGTGGATCGTCTTGTTCGGGATGTCGCTGAAGTAGACGTTGCCGTCGGCGTCGGGGGCCGGGCCTTCGGTGAACTTGTACGTGCCGTCGTGCTTCTTGACCGGGCCGGCCGGCCCGACGCCGGCGACCGGCGGGTCTTGCGCGAGCACGGTGCCGACCGACGACAGCAGGAACACGGCGACGAGGCGGGGTGTCACGGGGAGGCTCCGGGGTAGGAGGTACGGGCGGCGTTGTTCTACGCCCTATCATGGACGCCAACTCGCGGAGCGACGCCCATGCGGCTGGCGACGGTGCTCACGCCGATCTCGGACGAGAACCTGCAACTCGCCGCGCAGTGCGGCGTCACGGACGTCGTCCACCGCTACCCGGGCGCCGACATCGCCGTGCTCCGCGCGGCGAAGCAGCGGATCGCGTCGTTCGGCATGTCGCTGTCCGTCGTCGAGGGGTATCTGCCGATCGAGGCCATCAAGCTCGGCGCCGACGACGGCCGCGAGCTGGAGCTGCTGAAGACGCTGATCCGCCACATGGCCGAGCTCGACGTGCGGCTGCTCTGTTACAACTTCATGGCCGGCACCGACTGGGTCCGCACCCGGCTCGACGCCCCGGAGCGCGGCGGGGCGAAGGTCACGGCGTTCGACCTGGCGGCGGCGGACGCGGCCGTTCGTCTCGGCTACAAGCCCGCCGACGCCCGCGCCGACGAACTCGCCCGGCGACTCACGCCGGCGAAACTGTGGGACAACCTCGAACGGCTCCTGAACGGGCTGCTTCCGGTCGCGGAAGAATGCGGTATCACGCTGGCGATGCACCCCGACGACCCGCCGCTGCCGGCGCTGCTGGGCAAGCCGCGCATCATGCACACGGTCGAGGCGTTCGAGCGGCTGGTGCGGCTGGCGCCGAGCCCGGCCAGCGCCGTGTGCTTCTGCCAGGGCTCGTTCGCGGCGATGGGCGTGGACATCCCGGCCGCGATCCGCCGGCTGGGGCCGCACATCAAGTACGTCCACTTCCGCGACGTGCGCGGCACCGCCGAATCGTTCGCCGAGACGTTCCACGACAACGGCCCGACCGACATGGCCGCGGCGATGCGGGCGTACCGCGAGGTCGGGTTCGACGGCCCGATGCGGCCGGACCACGTGCCGCAGCTGGTCGGCGAGGACGACGGCGAGCCAGGGTACACGATGCTCGGCCGGCTGTTCGCGTTCGGCTACATCCGCGGCCTGATGCACGCCACCGCGTGAAGTGTTTACTCGCCCGCCCCGCGTCGGGTAGAATCACAATCCTGCCGTCCCGCAACTCCTCCCGGTGGTGCGAATGCGTGGCCCGATCGCACTCGCGGCTCTCTTCCTCGCCGCCGTTCGCGCCGACGGCCAGGACGCGACCGCCGTCGCCTTCTTCGAAAAGCAGGTGCGGCCGCTCCTGGCCGAGCACTGTCACTCGTGCCACTCCGCGAAGGCGAACAAGGCCCGCGGCGGGCTCACGATCGACAGCCGCGACGCGATCTTGAAGGGCGGCGAGACCGGCCCCGCCGTCGTGCCCGGGCAGCCGGACAAGAGCCTGCTGGTGACCGCCGTCCACGGCACCCGCGCCGAACTACAGATGCCGCCGAAGGGGAAGTTGCGGCCGGCGCAGGTCGCCGTCTTCGAGAAGTGGGTGAAGGACGGCGCC
>JBGAQM010000417.1:0-5118 GCA_044220735.1 Urbifossiella sp.
GAACTGCGGCAGCGGCCCCTCGGCCATCGTGATGCTGTTGTACCGCTGGATCGTCCCCTTCGCGAACTCGAACGCCGCCAGCGCCGAGTTGTACTGGGCGACCGCCTGGAACTCGGCCGAGACCGAGTCCGCGAGGTCGCGCTGGACCTGCAGGAAGTTGAAGTACTCCTCCGACCGGAACGACCCGATCTCGATGCGGATGCGGACCCGGGCCACGTACTGCTGCAGCGCCTCGCGGCGGGCCCGCGCCGGCCCGATCAGCGAGTGCGTCTCCACCACCCGGCGGAGTTGCTCGACCACCGACTCGGCCACCCGCAGTTCCGAGTCCTTCAGCTGGATGTAGTTCCGCGTCAGGACCAGTTGCTGCTGCCGGACCTGGGCGTTGGCGTCGCGGAACCCGATGGGCATGTCGAGCCGGAGGCCGAGCGTCCAGCTGTTGAACTGGTTGTTGCCGAGGCTGGCGAAGGCGTTCCCCGGCGTGGTGCCGCCGGTGCCGATCAGCTCGGACCCGTCGAGCCGGGTGCCGAGGCCGGCGATGTCGTACTGGGCGAAGCTCCGCAGGTCCGGGCGGCGGGCGTTCCGCGCCAGTTCCAGGGTCAGCTGCTGAATCTTCACCTCCTGCCGGACCAGCATCAGTTCCGGCCGGTAGGTCATGGCCTCCTGCGCGGCCTCGTAGAAGTCCGGGCGGAACGGGGCGAGGTTCGGCTCGTCGGCGGGCACGAGGCGGGTGCCGTCGTCGCTCCGCAGGCCGATCAGCCGGCGCAGGTTCCGCTCCGCGGAGAGGACGCGGCCGCGGGCCGTGTACACCTGGCCGCGGAACAACTCCAGCTGCGCCCGGGCCTGGTCCAGCTGCTGCGGCGGGTCGATGTTCGGCACCCGGGCGGCGGTGAACCGGTAGCCCTCGTAGGACTGCCGCAGCCCCTCCTCCCGGGCGTACAGGTTGTAGTACTCGGCGTACAGGTTCCAGTACGCCGACTCCACGTTCACGAGCAGGTAGTTCACCGCGTTCTCGAACTGCGCCCGCGACTGGTCGGACCGGATGCGGGAGATCAGGATGCCGTCGCCGCCGCCCTGGACGACCTGCGTGCCGACCGTCGCCCCCGCCCCCTGGATGAACTGCCCGCGCGGGGCCGCGTTCAGCCCGGCGATCTGGTTCACCTCGACGCCGAACATCTGGAGGAGCGGCTGCTCGAACGAGAACTGCACCCGCGGCGTGTAGTTCGGGTTCACGAACCCGGCCTGGGTCGAGCCCGCGGCGAACTTCGAGTAGTCCACGCCGAACGACACCTGCGTGAACCCGCCGGTCGGGAGCGGCTTCAGCAGCGACGTGCTGAACGACGCCGCGTCGCGCTGCTGCTGGAACGACAGGAACTGCGCCGCGACCGGCTGGTCCACCTTCTGCCACGACATGCTCGTCACCCACCGGGCGTCGAACCGCGACAGCGCCCGCTCGACGCTCGCCTGGCTGAACCCGGGGTCGAGGGCGTACGCCCGGATCGAGTCGGTGGTGTTGTTCAGCCCGCCGAGGGCGTTGAACTGCGGCAGGGTCTCGCTCGCGGTGCCGAAGCTGCCGGCGAACGTGCTCCCGACGTTCCCCTGCTCCAGCGCCAGCGCGATGCACTCGCGGAGGGTCATGAACCGCGGCGGGCGGGACGGGTCGAGGACCGTCGCCGGCCCGATCCCGCCGGCGAGCCGGTCCACCACCGCGGGCATGATGGCCCCGTGCGGGTTCGACTCGATGTTCGCCGGCAGCCCGGCGGTAATGGCCTTGGTGTAGTCGCCCGGTTCGAGGAAGATCTGCTGCTTGCAGCCGACGACCCCGCCGAGACCGGCCAGCACGCAGATGCGGAGAACCAGCGTTGTCCAGCGGTACCGGCTCATCGTTCCCCCCGTCCGTCGGCCGTGCGCCGCCGCCGTCCCCCGGCGGCCGTGCCCTCCGCGTCCGGGTAAACGGACGGGGGTGCGCGGCCGCCACGGCGGGGCGTCCGGGATGCTATCGGCCCGTGCGTGAGGAAGAATTCAGCGACTTTGCCGGCGGAAGCGGTCGTGCGGCCGCGCCGGCGCGGATTCTGGGGAAACTGGCCGCTTCGGCTCAAGTTGCGTCGGCGGGGCGCTCCGCGGCGGTGGCGTACTGCGGGGCGATGGCGACGACCGGGAGCCCGAGCGCGCGCTTGAGCGGGATCAGTTCGCCGACGTCGTTCCCCTCCACCCGGTGCCCGACCCACTGAAGGAAGTAGCCGCCCGCGATCGCGGACACGCCCCAGTACCAGTTGGCGATGAACAAGAGGGGCACGCCCGCGAACGCCAGCGGGATACCGACCATGTGAATGGCGAAGTTGAAGCCGTTCTGGTGGCGGAGGAGCCAGTTCCGCCGCGCCCGGCCGGCGAACGCGAGGAGCTTTTTGGCGAGTGGGAAGCGGTACGACATGCCGTCCAGCGTAGGCCGCCGCTCGACCGCCGGCCACGCGGCGCCTACACCACCCGCCCCGCCCGGAGGAACGTCATGCGTCGTCTGCTGATCGCCGCCGGCATCGCCGCCCTCGGCTGTGCCCTGATCGCCGCCCGCCAGCAAGCGGCCCGGCCGGCTACGGGCAACGTCCGCGACCACGGCGCGAAGGGCGACGGCGTCGCCGACGACACCGCCGCCCTCCAGGACGCCGTGGACCGCGCCGCCGGCGCCGTTCACCTACCGCCCGGGACCTACCGCGTCACGAAGTCCATCGTCGTCGATCTCGACAAGGCCGGCCCGGCTTCGATCTCCGGGAGCGGCACGGCCCGCGTGGTGATGTCCGGCCCCGGCCCGGCGTTCAAGTTCGTCGGCACGCACGCCGGCACCGCGGCCCCGGCCAGCGTCAAGGAATCCGTCTGGGACCGCCAGCGGATGCCGTGCCTCGACGGCGTCGAGATCGTCGGCGACCACGCGGAAGCGGTCGGCGTGGAGGCGACCGGCACGCACATGCTGACCGTCCGCCGGGTCCTGATCCGCAAGTGCCTGCACGGCGTCCACCTGACCGGCCGGAACCGCAACTTCGCGATGTCCGACAGCCACGTCTACCACAACCGCGGCGTCGGCGTGTTCTTCGACCGCGTCAACCTCCACCAGGCGAACGTGACCGGCAGCCACGTCAGCTACAACGGCGGCGGCGGCGTCGTGGTGAAGGCGGGCGAGGTACGCAACTTGCAAATCACCGGCTGCGACGTCGAAGCGAACCACGACAAGGACGGTCCGCCGACCGCGAACGTGTTGATCGACAGCACCGGCGGGTCGAACGCCGAGGTCGCCGTGACCGGCTGCACCGTCCAACACACGCGGAACGCGCCGGGGTCGGCGAACGTCCGAATCAAGGGGCCGAGCACGCCGGACAAGGGGACCAACGAGACGCGCGACGGGCACGTTACGATTACGGGGAACGTGCTCAGCGACACGAAGGTGAACGTCCACCTCGACCACGCCCGGGGCGTCGTCATCACCGGCAACACGTTCTGGACCGGGGTCGAGCACAACCTGCTGGTCGAGAACAGTACGGGCGTGGTGGTCGGGCCGAACGCGATGGACCGCAACCCGCGCTACTTCCGCGAGGAGGACGGGGCGGCGAACGCGGTGCTGTTCAGGGACTGTTCGGACTGCACACTGACTGGCCTGTTCGTGAAAGGAACGCGGACCGCCCCCGCCGGCGTGGCGCTCGTGAAGTGCGACCGGATGCACGCCACCGGGCTGACCGTACTCGACTGCGACGGCGGCCTCCTGCTGGAGCAGCTCACCCGCAGCCGGGTGACCGGGTACGTCGTCCGCGACGACCGCCCGGGGGCCGCGGGCGAACCGGTCCGGGTGGTCGGCGGGTCCGGCAACACGGTGGCCCCGTAGCCCGCGTCGCGTGCGGGCAAATCCCGCCGCGTTGCTTCCGCCCGCGGGCGGGAGTATGATCCAGTCAATCCCTCCCCGAGGACACGTCATGCGCCGTCTGTGGACCGCCCCCTTCCTCCTCGCCGGCCTGCTGGCGCTGGCGCTCGACCCGCCGCCGGCCGACGCCCAGACCGCCGTGAAGCCGACCGAGGAGGCGTTCAACACGGCCGACGGCGTGCGGCTGAAGGGGCTGTTCCACAAGAGCCCGAACGGGAACAAGCAGGGCGACGCGGTCGTCATGCTGCTGTACTCGCCGGGGGCCGAGAACACGATGCTCAAGGGGAACTGGGACCCGCTCATCGACGCCCTGAACGGCGAGGGCTTCCACGTCTTCCGGTTCGACTGGCGCGGCCACGGCGGCAGCACCGACATCGTGGACCCGCTCGGCAACGGGGTGCCCATCGCCGGCGTGCTCTACAACGGCTTCTTCACGAACAACATCACCGGCCGGTGGAACCAGCAGTACGTGAAGGGCGGGAACAACCTCAAGAAGGCGCCGAACGAGATCAAGGTGAAGGCCGGCGGCATCACCAGCCCGCTGTACTTCCCCGTGTACGTGAACGACCTGGCCGCCGCCCGGCTCCACCTCGACCTCAAGAACGACAACAAGGAGTTGAACTCCAGTTCGGTCTACGTCATCGGCGCGGGCGACTCGGCCACGCTGGGGATGATGTGGCTGGCGGCCGAGTGGCAGCGGCCGGACGTGGCCCCGATGCTCGGGTTCGGCGTGCAGTACATGTCCACCCCGATGCGCGGGGTCGCCGTCGTGCAGCCGGCGGGCGGCGACGTCGCCGGCGCCGTCTGGCTCGGCGGCAGCCGGAACTCCCGGGCGAACATCCCTGACGCGGCGATCATGGGGTGGGCCAAGTCGGCGATCAAGCTCCGCGACAACAACAAGATGCTTTTCATCCACGGCACCGACGCGGCGTCCACCAAGGAGGCCAAGTTCTTCTACGACCAGGTACTGGTGGCCGGCGGGAGCAAGGCCCCGCAGGTGTCGGCGGTCGAGCAGACCTTCCGGTTCGTGGCCAAGACCACGCTGTGCGGGGTCAAAATGCTCGGCACGATGGACGTGAACGTCGTGGCGAAGATCGTGGAGTACCTGAAGGCCCGCCAGAAGGACCGGGTGAACATGATCAGCCGGAACCGTGGTTACACCACCCCATACCACGTGGACATGAACTACTTCATGAGCCTGCGCTAACGACCCCACG
>JBGAQM010000418.1:0-5109 GCA_044220735.1 Urbifossiella sp.
CCCCGACCGCACCCGCCCGCCGCGAGCGCGGCTAAAATGGGCATCAATCCGCAGCGTGGTTCGGGGTGAAGGGCATGGACCCGAAGATACTGAGTGAGACCGCCGCCGTGCTGTTCGCCGAACACCGACTGGCCGGGTGGACGTTCGGGCTGGCCGCCTCGAAGCGGCGGCTGGGCGTGTGCAAGTACCGCCGGAAGCGGATCGAGATCAGCGAATACTACGCCCGGCACAACCCGGACGCGACCGTCCTCGACACCCTCTTGCACGAGATCGCCCACGCCCTCGCCGGCCCGGCGGCCAAGCACGGCCCGGTGTGGCAGGCGGTCGCCGCCCGCCTCGGGGCGACCCCGCGGGCGTGCGACGACTCGCCCGACACGGTGGTGGAGCCCGGCGACTGGCGGACCACCTGCCCGTCCTGCAACCGGACCCACCATCGGTACAAACGCCCCCGCTCGTTGTCCGGCTACCGCTGCAAGTGTCCGGCACGAACTCCACTCGTGTTCGCCTACGCCGGAGACCCGGCCCGCGAGCCCACGGTGCCCACTGTGTCGGAACCGGCCCCCGCCCAGTGGAAAGCGAACTGTGCCGGCTGCGGCACCATTCACAAGCGTGCGAGACGGCCGAAGACTGGTGTGTGGCGGTGCCGCTGCCCCGCCCGGAGCGAGTTGAAGTGGGTGTTCGGGCCGGGCGGTCCGAACGCCGGGTAGCGAAGCACAGGTGGTTTCGGGCGACTGACGGCAGGTCCGGGGTCGTGGCGATCAGTGCCAGAAGCAGCCCATCGGGTCGTCGGCGAGGTAGGCCAACGCCCGGTCGAGCGGCAGGACCATCGGGCCGAAATCGCCGATGTCGTCCCACCGCTCGCGGTGGCTCCACCACTTCACCTCGACCGCGTCCCCGGCCCCGGTCGGGCGGAACCGGGCCACGGGCCGGCCGGACGACTCGCGGAGCAGGGAGTACCCGCCGCCGGCTTTGCGGACGACGACCCCGCCGCCCTTCTCGGCGATGTAGGCTTCGATCCGGGTCAGGTGCAGGTCAACGGGCTTCCTCACGGGCGGTCTCTCCGTGGTGTGGCGACGGTTCGCCCGGGGCTCACACGCCCGTCGATCGACGTGGCCGTCGGGTGACGCCGTTTCACTCGGGCGGAGCACTCTTCGTGTTGATCAGCCCCCCGCCGCTCGCCGCCAGTCCGGCAATCGCACCCGACCCGTGCGGGACGCGGGATGATACGAGGCGTGGCTCCGTCATCACGACCAGGATACCATTTCAGAACCCGGCAACGAGCCGGCTTCGATCGCTCTTGCGGCGGGTGCGAACCATGGGCAAGGCGCGGAAGCCGCAGCGGACGTGGGTGTACTCGCCGGCCAACGACCCCGGGGCGAAACGCTCCGACGCCCACAAGGCCGAGGTCGACCGGAAGGCGGCGGAGTTGATCGAAACGGCCCTGAAGGCGAAGTACGTCGAGCCGCCGCCGAAGGACGCGCAGTTCAATTACGTGACCGGCCTCTCGACGAAGTTGCACGGCTGGTACTTCTACCTGGTCGCCACCTACGCCTGCCCGGGGCCGACCGCCGTCTCGCCGACGTTCGAGGTGAACTTCGCCCGACTGGAACCCACCGCGATGGGGCGGTTCAACCTGGCCTACCTGCGGCACACCGGGAAGTGGCACGAGCTGTTCAGCGGGCTGACGCTCGATGAGTGCCTGGCGTCCGTCCGCGACGACCCGTGGTTCCAGCCTTGAACGAGAGGAGCGGCCCTCACTCGATCCCGTGGTCGGGCCGGCGGCGTCGACGCCGCTGATCCGCGCGGGTGTATCACGTACCGTCGGCCGCCGCGGCCGGCGGTCATCGGTCCGACCGCCGGACGGGCGGCGACTTGCCGACTTGACCGGGCGATCGGGAATGCCGAGACTGGCCTCACCCCCTCCCTCCCCCTCTCCCGGCATCGCCATGGACCGCCGCACCCTCCTCGCCGCCGGCCTCGTCCTCCTGCTCGCGGCCCCCGCGCGGGCCGAACCCCCCGCGTCGCGGCTGCTGTACGTCGTCTGCCCCGGGGTCCGCGACTACCTGGAGCTCGGCGGGGCCGGCGTCCTGGTCTTCGACATCGACAACGGCCACAAGTTCGTGAAGCGGATCGCCACCGACGCCAGCACGGCCGCGAAGCCGCGGAACATCAAGGGCGTGGTCGCCAGCGCGGCCACCCGGAAGCTCCACTTCACGACCCCGGAAGCCCTCTACAGCGTCGACCTGGTGACCGAGAAGACCGACTGGGGCAAGGAATTGCCGCAGGGGTGCGACCGGCTCGCGGTGACGCCCGACGGGAAGACCCTGTTCGTGCCCTCGTTCGAGAAGGACACGTGGAACGTGGTCGAGGCCGCGAGCGGGCGGGTGACCGCGACGATCGAGACGAAGAGCGGGGCGCACAACACCATCTGCGGCCCCGATGGGAAGCGGGTCTACCTCGCGGGCCTGAAGTCGCCGTTCCTGTTCGTCGCCGACGCGAAGTCGAACGCCGTCGTCGGCAAGGTCGGCCCGTTCGCCGCGCCGATCCGCCCGTTCACCGTGAACGGCTCGCAGACCCTGTGCTTCGTGAACGTGAACGAGTTGCTCGGCTTCGAGGTCGGCGACCTGGCGACCGGCAAGAAGCTGCACCGGGTCGAGGTGCCGGGGTTCAAGCCGGGGCCGGTGAAGCGGCACGGGTGCCCGAGCCACGGGGTCGGGCTGACGCCGGACGAGAAGGAAGTCTGGGTGGTCGACGCGTTCAACGAGCGGGTGCACGTGTTCGACGCCACGGTGATGCCGCCGCGGTACGCCGCGAGCGTGAGACTCCGCGACCAGCCGGGGTGGGTCACGTTCAGCCTGGACGGCCGGTATGCGTACCCGTCCACCGGCGAGGTGATCGACACGGCGACGCGGCGGGTGGTGGCGGCCCTGACCGACGAGACGGGCCGGCCGGTCCACAGCGAGAAGGTGGTCGAGATCCACTTCCGGGGCGGGGTGCCGGTCGCCGCCGGGGACCAGTTCGGGCTCGGCCGACGGCCGTGACCCAGCCCGGGTCGCGGCGAGCAGGCACGGTGAAAACCACCCCCGCGTGCAGGAGTTGCCCGATGGCCCGACGCCGTGTGCTCGCCCTGTTCGCAGTCGCGCTCCTCGCCAATCCGGCCGTGGCAAAGCCTACCGAGATGCCCCTCGCGGCGGACGGGAAGGCCCTCGTCCCGGTGGTGATCTCCGCGGCGGCGTCGCCGGCGACGAAGCAGGTCGCCGCCGAGTTGGCGGACTACCTGGGGCGGATCGCTGGGGCGAAGTTCGAGGTCGTGACGGGCGACGGCTCGAAGGGGGTCGTGCTCGGCACGCTCGCCGAGTTCCCCGACCCGGCCCTCGCCGACGCGCTGGCGGTCCGCGGCGCGTTCGACGGCCGCGAGGCGTTCGCGGTCCGCACCGAGCCGGCGCGGGTGCGGCTCGTCGGGGCGACCGACCTCGGGGCGTCGCACGCCGCGTTCCGCTTCCTCGAATCGCTCGGCTGCCGCTGGTTCTTCCCGGCCAAGGAGTGGGAGGTCGTCCCCGCCCGGCGGACTCTCACGGTTTCGGTCGAGGAAACCGACCGGCCGAAGATCCTGGCCCGCCGCATCTGGTACGGCTACGGCTTCTTCGCCGACGGCGGGCACCCCGCGGGCGGGAGCACCCGCGGCGACTACGAGGCGTGGGCGCGGCACAACCGGATGGCGAGTTCGTTCCGCGTGTCGGCCGGGCACGCCTGGCAGGCGATCATCGGGGCGAACAAGCCGCTCTTCGCGGAGCACCCCGAGTACCTCGCCCTGGTGAAGGGCGAGCGGAAGGGCGAGCAGCTGTGCGTGAGCAACCCGGCGGTGCGGAAGTTGGCGTCCGACTACGCCCTCGGCTGGCTGGCGAAGAACCCGGCCGCCGAGATGGTGTCGATGGAGTGCGCCGACGGCGGCGGGCAGTGCGAGTGCGAGCACTGCCGGAAGCTCGGGAGCGTTTCCGACCGCGTCTTCGGCCTCGCCAACGACGTGGCGAAAGACGTGGGTAAGGCGTACCCGGGCAAGCTGGTCGGCGTGCTGGCCTACAGCGAGCACAGCGAGCCGCCGGGCTTCGCCCTCGAACCGAACGTGTACGTGCAGCTGACGGCCGGGTTCACCCGCGGCCGGTACACGCACGACGAACTCCTCGCCCTGTGGCCGACGAAGTGCAAGAACCTCGGGTTCTACGAATACTTCTCGGTCTGGCTCTGGGACTTCGACCGGCTCCCCGGCGGCAACGGGGCGAACCTGACCCGCACCCGGGACATGATCAAGCGGTACGTCGCGGCCGGGGCGACGAGCGTGGACGCCGAGAGCGGCAACAACTGGGGGCCGCACGGCCGCGGGTACTACGCCGCCAACAAGCTCCTGTGGAACCCCGACGCGGACGTGACCGCGGTCCTCGCCGACTTCTACGACCAGGCGTTCGGCCCGGCGGCACCCGCGATGAGGCGGTACTACGAGCGGCTCGCCCCGGACGCGGAGCCACTGCTGAGCCGCGGGCTGGTCGGCGAGGCGTTCCGCGACATCGGGGAGGCCGCGACGCTGGCGAAGGACCGGCCGGACGTGCTCGCCCGGGTCGACCAGGTCAAGCACTACCTGCGGTACGTCCACCTCCGCTGGCTGCTCGACCACGAGCGGGACAAGGAGAAGCGTAAGGAACTCACGGTCGCGGCCCTGACGCTCGGCTACCGCACGCGGTACGAGTACATGACGCACTGGGCCGCGATGCGGAACACCTGGGCGACGCAGGCGGCGAAGGAGTTCGACGAGCCGACCTGGGTGCCGAACGACAAGTCGCCGAAGCCGTGGGCGGTCGACCGCGCCGTGACCCGCGAGGAGACCGACGCGTGGTTCCGCGAGGGGCTGGAGTTCTTCCGCCCCACGCCCGTCGAGCAGGTGACGTTCTCGGCCGACCTCGTCCCGGTCGCGTTCCCGGCCGCGAAGTCCGTCGGGCTCACCCAGCGGTTCCAGCGGCCGGCGGAGTACGCCCTGCACAGCCGGAAGGGCGAGCCGCTGGAGGTGACGATCACCACGGGCATCATCGCGTGGTATCGGGACCGGCCGGACGCCCG
>JBGAQM010000419.1:0-5123 GCA_044220735.1 Urbifossiella sp.
ACGGTGGTCATGTTCCACCTGTCCGGGCAGGTCTCGACCCCCGCAACCGACCCGGCGAGCGAGTACCGCGAACTGTCGGAAAAGGTCGCGATGGCGACCAACTTCGCCATCGCGTATCGATCGGAGCTGAACAAGACACTGGAGATGGGGCTCGACCCCGAGGGCGGCGACACGGAAACCAACCTCCTCGGGCGGTTCGAAACGTCGCTGCAACGACTGTCGGTCGCGCTGAGGAAGGCCGCGGGGCCTAACCACGGCGAGGCCGCGACGCGGCAGGTGCGCGACGACCCGGAGGTCCGCGCCGCCTACGAGGAGGCCAACCTCCTCGGCCAGAACCTGTGCCACGCCATCACCGACGACATCGGCGTGGCGATCGTCAACTCGAACGCCGCCGTCCGCCGCAGCATGTGGGTGATCGGCCTGGCGACCGTCTGGCTGCTCATCATCGTCGCCGCCCTGATGATTTACTTCCGCGAGTGGTTTTACACCCCGATCCGCGAACTCCAGGCCGGCGTGCAGCGCGTTCACGCCCAGGACTTCGCCCACCCCATCGTGCTGCACACCCGCGACGAGTTGGAAGAACTCGCGACCGAGTTTAACGCCATGACCGCCCGCCTCGGGGCCGTCCACCGCGACCTCATCCAGCAGGTCAACGAGCGGAGCCGGCAGCTCGTCCGCAGCGAGCGGATGGTGTCGGTCGGGTTCCTCGCCGCGGGCGTCGCCCACGAGATCAACAACCCGCTGGCGAGCATTCTGTTCTGCTCGGAGGCGCTTGAGCGCCGCCTCCAGGATGCCGTCGCACACGCCCCGCCGGCCGACGCCGAGGTGCTGACGCGCTACCTGAAGATGATCCAGCAGGAGGCGCTGCGGTGTAAGGACATCACGCAGAAGCTCCTCGATTTCAGCCGCACTGGCGAGCGGAAGCTGGAGCCGACCGACCTGGCGGGTCTCGTCCGCGGCGTGCTGGAGGTCGCGCGCCACCTGCCGAACTGTCGCGGCAAGGCGGTCACGTTCGACCCGCAGGGCTACGTCGTGGCCCCGGTCAACGCCCAGGACCTCAAGAGCGTCATCCTCAACCTGGTGGTAAACGCCCTCGACAGCATGGACGAAACCGGCTCGCTCGCCATCCACCTCGGCACCGCCGACGGGTACGCGGAGCTGTCTTTCACCGACACGGGTTGCGGGATGACGGCGGAGACGTTGCAGAACATCTTCGAGCCGTTCTACACCCGCAGCCGGACGGGGAAGGGGACCGGGCTGGGACTGTTCATCAGCCACCAGATCGTGGACCAGCACGGCGGCCAGATTCAGGCGACGAGCGCCGGGCCGGGGAAGGGGAGCACGTTCACCGTGCGGGTGCCGCTGGCCGACTCCGGCGCGGCGTCGGAGCCCGGCCACCCGGGCGAAACGGACCCGGCGGCGATCCTGCCGTTCCCCGGCAAGCGCGCGGCGTGACCGAACACACCTTGACGTGACAGCATGCCCCTGGCTACGGGGGCGGACGGCGAATCAGGAGATGGCTTGTGGCGATTTCGACTCCCGCACACCACCGGCTCCGGTTGCTGTTCGTCGACGACGAACAGCACCTGCGGGAGTTCATGCGGACCGAACTGCCGCGGCTCGGGCACGAGGTCACCGTCTGCCCGGACAGCAAGACCGCGCTCGAAGTCATCAAGAAAGCCACGTTCGACGCCGCCATCCTCGACATGCGGATGGAGCACGACAAGGCCGGGCTCACGGTCCTCGCGGCGCTGAAGCAGGCCGCGCCGGACACCGAAGCGGTCATCATGACCGGCTACGGCAGCACCGAGACGGCCGTCGAGGCGCTGCGGCTCGGGGCGTTCGACTACCTGACCAAGCCGTGCAAGCTGGCCGACATCGAGGCCCTCCTTCTCCGCATCCAGGAGAAGCGGAAGCTAAAGCACAAGGCCGCGGCCCTCGAGACGCGGGTGCAGGCCGCGGAAGGGCCGGGCGGCCTCATCGGCAACAGCCCGGCGATGCTGCCGGTGCGGCAGTTCGTCGAGCGCATCGGGCCGACCGAGGGCCGCGTCCTCATCACCGGCGAGACGGGCACGGGTAAGGAAGTGGTGGCGCGGGCGATCTTCTCGCAGAGCCAGCGGGCGGACATGCCGTTCGTGCCGGTCAACTGCGGGGCGCTCACGCAGACGCTCGCCGAGAGCGAACTGTTCGGCCACAAGCGGGGGTCGTTCAGCGGCGCGGAGAAGGACCGCAAGGGGCTGTTCGAGGTCGCCAACGGCGGCACCCTGTTCCTCGACGAACTCGGCGAACTCGACAAGAACATTCAGGTGAAGCTGCTCCGCTTCCTGGAGGCGGGCGAGATTCGGCCGGTGGGGTCGAACGAGCCGATCATCGCCGACGTGCGCGTCATCTCGGCGACGAACCGCGACCTGCGGCAGATGGTGGCGGAGGGGACGTTCCGCGAAGACTTGCTGTTCCGCCTGAACATGTTCCACATCCACCTGCCACCGCTACGCGACCGCAAGCCGGACGTGCCGGACCTGGCCCGACACCTGCTGGCGCGGGCGGCGAAGCGGCCCGTCGAGGCAGTGGCCCACCTGCTCAGCCCGGACGTGCTCGGCGTGCTGATGGACGACTACTGGCAGGGGAACGTCCGCGAGCTGGCGAACGCGATGGAATACGCCTGGATCATGTCCGGCGGCCAGCCGATCACGCCGACGCACCTGCCACTGGCGAACCGCACCCCGCGGACGGCCGCGCCGGCCCGCCCCGCGGCCTACGAGGCACCGGCAGCGGTGCCGTTCCCGACGTACGGCGGGTGCGCTCGTGGCGGGGTATCACCCCCACCCGGCGCACGCCCCGACCGGCGGCGGGCGGACGCTCGCGGACATTGAGATGGAGTACATCCTGCAGGTGTACGCGAAGAACAACTCGAACAAGCAGGCGACCGCGGCCGAACTGGGGATCAGCCTCAAGACGCTGTACAACAAGCTGCACAAGTACGAGGAAGAGCGGCAGCAGCGGGCGGGGTGACGCGTCGCCGCTAGCGGCGGATCAAATCCGCTTCTTCCACACCTCGCGGTACGCCGCCTCCAGGTGCCGCACGTAGCGCGGCGCGTCCGTCAGCGGGCTGTCCTTCAGCATCTCCCGCAGCGACCCGCGCAGGTCGGCGAGCCCGGCCCGCTGGTCGGCCCAGCTCGCGGCCAGATCAATCATCTTGTCGGGCGAGTCAGCGACGAATTCCGCCAACCCCAGGTTCGTCAGGATGCTCGCGCCCTGCCGGCTGCGGTAGTCGGTGCCCGTCACGGTGAGCACGGGCACGCCCATCCACAGGGCGTCGCACGTCGTGACGCCGCCGTTGTACGGGAACGGGTCGAGCGCCAGGTCGATCGGCTGATACGCCTCGAAGTACTCGGTCGGGGGGAGGCGGTACACCACCTCCAACCGGTCGGACGCGACGCCGTGCTGGGTGAAGCGGTCGGTAATCCCGCGGGCCGCTTCCGACGACCGGCCGCCCAGCAGCACGAGCCGCGACTTCGGCACCGCCTTCAGGACGCGCGACCACGCGGCTACGCAGGCGTCGGACAACTTCGCGGGGTTGTTGAGACAGCCGAACGTGAACGACCGGCCGGACAGGCCCGGGAGGGTGTTGGGTTCCGGGGCGTTCTCCGGCGGCCGGTAGACCCAGGCCACCTCCGGCAACCGCAGCACGGCCTCGGCGTACTGCTCGCCGGACTCGGTCGGCGGGTCCGCGACGGGGTCCGAAATCTTGTAGTCGATCGCCTTCAGACCGGTCGTCGACGGGTAGCCGAAGAGCGTCATCTGGATCGCGGCCGGGCGGCGGGCGAAGGTCAGCAGTCGGTTCCCGGCGGTGTGGCCGCTCAGGTCCACGAGGATGTCGATCTCGTCGGCCGCGAGCTGCTCGGCGACCTGGGCGTCCGTCAGGTGGGTGATCGGCCGCCAGCCGTCGGCGAGGCGGCGGAGGCGGTCGGTCGTCTCGTCGGGGCGGGTGACGTTTGCGTATCCGGTGACGTGGAAGCGGTTGCGGTCGTGGTGCGTCAGCAGCCGCTCGATGAACCCGGCGGCCGTGTGCTGGCGGAAGTCGGCCGAGACGTAGCCGACCTTCAACCGCCGCTCCGGCGCCGGGTCGGCGATGCGGGGCGCGGGGCCGAGCAGGGCGTCGGCGTGGCGGGCCGCCCAGTCGGTGTGGGCGTGGAACAGGTCGTTCGCGTCGTGGCCGGAACTGTAGCAGAGGGCCAGGAGAAGGTTGCTGCCGGTCCGGGCGTCGGCCCGGAAGGCGAGTGATTTGGTCAGCGCCTCGACGGCTTCCGGCACGCGCCCCTGTTCCGTGAGGCTGGTCCCGAGGTTGCTCCAGGCGTCGGGGAAGTTGTCGCGCAACGCGATTGCCCGGCGGTACTGCTCCTGCGCCTCGTCGGCGCGGCCGAGTGCTTCCAGCGCGACGCCGAGCGAGTTGCAGGCGTCGGGGTAGTCCGGGCGGAGCTTGACCGCGAGCTCCAGCTCGGGGACGGCGTCCTCGTACGTACCCGTTCCGGCGAGCGCGAGGCCCAGGTTGTGGTGCCCGCGCGGGTCGTCGGGGCAGCGGGCGACGTACTCGCGGAACACCGTCACCGCCTCCGCCGGGCGGCCGAGGCGGTAGAGGGCGTCGCCGAGCAGGTTGTAGGCGTCGGCGAGGCCGGGGTCGATCGCGACCGACCGACGGAAGCACTCGACGGCCGTCGGCCAGTCGCCGGCGTCGGAGACGGCGAGGCCGAGGTTCAGGTACGCGCGTGGGTGGTTCGGGTCGATGCGGACGGCGGCCTGGTACGCGGCCGCGGCGTCGAGCGGCTTGCCGAGCTTGCGGAAGAGGTTGCCGAGGTTGAAGTGGGCGTCGAGCTGCCCGGGGTTGATCGCGATGGCGTCCTGGTACAGCTGCGTGGCCGCGACGAGGTCGCCACGCTTGGCGGCGAGCACGCCGAGGTTGACCAGCGCCCCGGGGTGAGCGGGGTTCATCTCCAGAACGCGGCGGTAGCCGGGTTCGGCGGCGGCGAGGTCGCCGGCCTGGTGGAGGCGGACGGCTTCGGCGAAGGCGGCTTCGACGTGGGCGCTCACGGGCTCACTCCCTGATCTCTGGAAGTGGCGAAAGC
>JBGAQM010000420.1:0-5145 GCA_044220735.1 Urbifossiella sp.
CCTCGCCCCGGTTTCGGAGGCGCCTTGAAGGACACCCTCATCCAGTACGGCGCCCCAGTGGACCCTCGGGCGATGGTCGAGCCGCCGGACCCGGACGAGCTGGAGGTGGACCCCAAGACGCCCGGCATCGACGACCCCGACTACATGGCCCGGCGGCGCTGGATCTTCGCGCTCGCCCGCAAGCACCGCCTGGAACACCTCGGCCCGCCGGTGTTCGAGTACACGCCGGAGGAAGCCCGGCTGTGGGCCGACGTGTCGGCGCAACTCGCCCCGCTCCACGACGCCCACGCCTGCGCCCTGTACCGCAAGGGGAAGCACGACCTGGCGATCACGTCGGCCGAGGTGCCGCAGATGCGCCACCTCAGCGACCGCCTCCGCGCCGCGACGCAGACGCACCTGATTCCCGCGGAGGGGTCGCTGGCGTACCGCACCTTCTACAAGTACATCGCCGCCCGCGGCTTCCCCGTCACGCAGTTCCTCCGGCACCCGTCGCACCCGGAGTTCACGCCCGAACCCGACATGATCCACGACTGCCTCGGGCACGTGCCGCCGTTCATGGACCGCGACTACGCCGAGCTCATCACGCTGCTCGGGAAGGCCGCCGCCGCCGCGACCGACGGCGGGCACGTCCTGATGCTGAAGCGGTTCAGCTGGTTCAGCATCGAGTTCGGGCTGATCGAGGAGGCCGGCGGCGTGAAGGTGTTCGGCGCCGGCATCCTGTCGAGCACGGGCGAGATCCCGAACAGCCTGTTCTCGCGGGACGTGACGCGCCGGCCGTTCGCCACCGACGTGGTGGTGAACACCGACTACGACCCGACGTACATGCAGACGACGCTGTTCGTGGCGCCGTCGCTGCCGTTCCTGCGCCGCGAGGCCGAGGCCCTCGTGAAGCGGCTCGGCATCAAGACCACTTGGCCGCAAAAAGGCACAAAAGACACAAAATAGACAGAATTTAAAACAGTTCTTTCTCTTAATCTACTATCTGTATTATTTTGTGTCTTTTGTGCCTTTTTGCGGCCAATCCGTCCTCCGGTGGAGCCCCTATGACCGACCTGCCGCTGCGGAAGATCGACCACCTCCGGTTCTTCGTCGGCAACGCCCGGCAGAGCGCGTTCTTCTACCGCAACGCCTTCGGGTTCGACGTGGTCGCCTACGCCGGGCTCGAAACGAAGGTGCGGCACGAGGCCGGGTACGTCGTGAAGCAGGGCGGCATCACGTTCGTCATCGTCTCCCCGCTGCGGCCCCAACACCCCGAGGTGCAGCGGCTGGTCCTCCACGGCGACGGCGTCTCCGACATCGCCCTCCAGGTGGACGACGTGCGCGACGCCTACAACCTGGCGGTCGAGCGCGGCGCCCACGGCGTCAAGGGGCCGACGAAGCTGGAGGACGAGCACGGCGTGTACGAGTACGCCACGATCCGCGCCTACGGCGACACGACGCACACGTTCGTGAACCGCGACAAGTACCACGGCACGTTCGCCCCCGGCTTCCAGTCCATCGACCCCGCCCGCTACAGCCCCGGCACCTACCACCCGGCCGGCCTCCTCGCCATCGACCACGTCGTCGGGAACGTCGAGGAAGGGAAGATGGACGAGTGGGTGGAGTTCTACCGCAAGGTGCTCGGGTTCGAGCAGCTGGTGAGCTTCGACGACAAGGACATCAGCACCGAGTACTCGGCGCTGATGAGCAAGGTGGTGCAGGGCGGGCGGGGGCGGATCAAGTTCCCGATCAACGAGCCGGCGAAGGGGCGGCGGCGGAGCCAGATCGAGGAGTACATCGACTTCTACGGCGGCGCCGGGGTGCAGCACGTGGCGCTGGCGACGAACGACATCGTCGCCACGGTGAAGGCGCTGCGGGCGAACGACGTGTCGTTCCTGCGGGTGCCGAAGGCGTACTACGACACGCTGGCCGACCGGGTGGGCGCGATCAACGAGGACATCGCGGAGCTGGCCGAGCTCGGCATCCTGGTGGACCGGGACGACGAGGGGTACATGCTGCAAATCTTCACGAAGCCGGTGCAGGACCGGCCGACGCTGTTCTTCGAGATCATCCAGCGGGTGGGCGGGAAGAGCTTCGGGAAGGGGAACTTCAAGGCGCTGTTCGAGGCGATCGAGCGCGAGCAGGCGCTGCGGGGGACGCTGTAGCCGCGTTCCCGCTTGCGGCTTCGCGCTTCCGCGTGGTGTTCTCGCTGCCGCGGAACGCGAAGCCGCAAGCGGCAACGGAACTGACCCGTCGAATTCCACCCCTTCCCGTGTCGCCCCGGCCGCGGACCGGTTATGCTGGGGGGGGCGTCTGTACGGCCACCTTCGCCCCCGTCCGATCCCCCGTGTCGCGTCTCCGGGAGGCTTCCATGACGACGACCGCTCCGGCCCGCTCCGCGCTGTCCCCCGGCTTCGGCCGCCTCGACCTCGACCGCGAAGACATCAGCTTCACCACCCCGCGGCCCGGCGTGCTGAGCGTCGCCGTCACCGTCCGCAACGTCGGCCGCGCCCCCACCCTGCCGACGCCGGCGCTGCTGCGGTCGGCGCCGCTCGGCGCGTTCGTGCCGTGGGCGCCGCTCGACACGATCGTGATCCCGCCGCTCCTCCCCGGCCGCTCGACGGTGTTGCGCGGCGAGTACGCGCTGCCGACGCCGGTCGCGCTCGGCGGCGCCGACCGCATCCCGCCGAGCCGCGCCCTGGTGGCGCTCGGCCTCGGCGAACCCGACCGCCCGCGCCGCCCGGCCCCGCGGGTCGCCGCGCCGGACGCGCTGGGCGTGTTCGGCCTCGGCTCGCTCCACTGGGCCGGTAACATCAACCTGTTCTTCCCGAAGGTGGACGTGGAGCGGCACACCGCGATGGCCCTCCGCGTCTACCCCGGCCGCACGAACCTGGCGATGTTCATCGTCGGCACCGGCCCGGCCGACCGGTACAAGCTCGAACTGACCGGCACCGGCACCGCCTGGAACCCGCGCCTGTACGACAGCTTCCCGAACCTCGCCGTGATGGAGGCGGCCCGGCACGACCCGCTGACCGACGGCCGCTGGCACCGGCTGTCGTCGGGGGTGCTGATGCTGGCGGTGGACGTGCCGGCCGACGCCCGGGAGGGGGCGGTGAACGTCCACGTCCGGCAGGAGTCGAGCGACCGCGAGGCGGTGGTCGAGTTCACCCTGGACGCCGCCGCCGGCGGCCCCGGCTGCTACAAGCTGCGAGACGGTTTCCGTGGGGCCGGCCAGCCGGCCATGTCAACCCGGCCGGCTGGAAGCCGGCCCCCACGCCGAGAGTGCCGATGCCGGTGCCGTTCCCGGTCGCGTCCGTCCGCGACTTCTACGCCTTCGAGCAGCACGTGAAGACGTGCCGGGCCCACCGCGGGCTCGGCATGGTCCCGCAGTGGTACGACGTGCCCGTCTTCTACTTCTCGAACCCGGCTGCGGTCGTCGGCGACGGCGACCCGGTGTGGGCGCCGGCAACGCGCGCCCTCGACTACGAACTGGAACTGGCCTGCGTGATCGGCACCGCGGCGCTGAACCTGCCCGCCGACGACTCGGCGCTGGCGTGCGTCGCGGGCTTCACCATCATGAACGACTGGAGCGCCCGCGACGTCCAGCGCGCCGAGATGGCCGTGGGCCTCGGCCCGAGCAAGAGCAAGGACTTCGCCACGTCCCTCGGCCCGACCCTGACGCCGCTCGCGGCGTTGCAGCCCTGCTACCGCGACGGCCGATTCCACCTGTCGATGACGGCCCGGGTGAACGGTAAGGAGTACAGCCGCGGCGACGCGGCAGTATGTACTGGACGTGGCCGCAGCTGCTTGGCGCACGCCAGCCGCGACGCCGACCTGCGCCCCGGCGACGTGCTCCGCAGCGGCACCGTCGGCACCGGCTGCATCCTGGAGCTAACGCCGGAGGCCGTCGGCGGCTGGCTGAAGCCCGGCGACGTGGTCGAGCTCGAAATCGGCGGCTCGGCGTGCTGCGAACGCCGATCGTATCCCGGAATGACGAATGACGAATGCCCCCAATGACGAAGGAAATCCGAATGACGAACCCCGAATGACGACACGCCGCGCTTCGTCATTCGTGCTTCGTCTTCCTTCGTCGCGGGTCATTCTTCATTCGTCGTCATTCCTCCGCTTCGGAGGTGTCATGCGCTACCTGTCCCGCGGCACGCTCCCGCCGAAGCGCCGCACCGCCCTCCGCACCAGCCCCGGCTACCGCAACGAAGGCCTCTTCTACGAGGAAGTCGTCTCCACCGAAGGCTTCTCGCGCGCCTACTCGATCGCCACCTCCGCCGCCGACGCAGGTGCACGAGGTCGAGCGTGGCGGCACCAGCGCGTCGAGCCGACGTGCCCGAACTGCGGCGCACCGCCACCTCAAGACCGGCCTCCTCGCCGCGCGCGAACAAGTGACCGGCCGCGTCCCACTGCTGACGAACGCCGACGTGACCCTGTGGCGCAGCCGACCCGCGGACGCGCAAGACGGAGTTGTGCATGACGCCGCGCTTGAAGGTTCTGTTCGTCCACCGCGGCGCGGGCCGCCTGCTGACGCACTTCGGCGTCCTGCCGTTCCGCCCGTTCGACTACGTCGTGGTCCCGCGCTGCACGACCTACAAGCTCGAATTCGACCCCGGCCCGACCGACCTGCTCGTCATCGAGTCGGCCGGCACGGTCGGCTTCCCGAAGCGCTACCTGAACCCCGACGGCCAGTTCCGCCTCGGCGCCCCGTTCGGCGAGCGCGACCTGCACGGCCCCGGCGAACTCCTCACGCTCGACGACGACCGCGACACCACGGTGCTGGTGAAGGACGGTTCGCGGCTCACGCGCTACACGCTGGCGCACCACCCGTTCGACGTGGTCGGCTGGGACGGCTGCGTCTACCCGTTCACGTTCAACGCCGACGACTTCGAGCCGATCACCGGCACCGTCCACCAGCCGCCGCCGATCCACCAGACGTTCGAGACGCCGGGGTTCGTGGTGTGCACGTTCGCGCCGCGGGTGCTCGACACCCACCCGGACGCGGTCAAGGTGCCCTACGCGCACTCGAACGTGGAGAGCGACGAGGTGCTGTACTACGTCCGCGGGAAGTTCGGCAGCCGCCGCGGGGTGGAGGAGGCGTCGATCACGCTGCACCCGCACGGCATCCCGCACGGCCCGCACCCGGGGACGATCGCGGCG
>JBGAQM010000421.1:0-5307 GCA_044220735.1 Urbifossiella sp.
GGCCGCCCGCGCGGCGACCGGCCGCCGCCGCGACCCCGACCTGTCGCTGCGGACACTGCTGGACGCGACCGAGCGGCACGCCGGGCCGTCCACGCTGTACCCGGCGGCGCGGTCGGGGCGGGTCGATCTGGTGGCGATGGGCGGCCCGCTGGCGGTGGCCGTCGCCGCGGCGGTGCTGGTGTTCGGCCCGTGGAGCTGGGCCGTGCCGGCGGCGCTGCTCGTGGTGCTGTGCGGGCTGGCGATCCTGGCCGCGGCCGCGAAGGCGAACATCGTGGCGCAACTCCGCCGCGCCGCCGAGCCACCCGACGAGGGGTGGTGACCGCCGCGGGGTGCGGCTCGCCTTCTCCCGCCCGGTCGCGGATAATACCCGCATGTCTGACACGACCTTGTTCTTCTCCACCCGGCCGGCGTACCCGTGGTCGGTCTACCCCGTCGGCCTCCCGGCCCTCGGCGTCGTCGCGCTGCTGCTCGTCCTCCTCACCCTCTGGACGTACCTCGGCCACCCCGCCGCCACCCGTCGCCGCGTCGTCACCGTCATGCTGCTGCGCCTCGGCGCGCTCGCCGTCACTCTTCTCACCGCCCTCCGGCCCAGCGTCGGCTTTCAGGAAGAACCCAAGGTTCCGTCACTGCTCCTCATCGGCGTCGACACGTCCGAGAGCATGACGATGAAGGACGAGGTGAACAACCAGTCGCGCGCCGAGGCCGTCCGCCGGGCGCTCGACCGGGCCAAGCCGCAACTCGACGAGCTGACCGCCGACCACAACGTGCGGGTGGAACTGTACGCGTTCGGCGCCCCGGACTTCTCGCCGGGCGCCAGCCCCTACGAGGCCGACACGCCGAGCCTCGGGAAGCGCTCCGACTACGGCACCTACCTGGGCAAGACGTTCGACCACCCCCACCCGGAGCGCTTCATCCGCGCCCACCTGCTCATCGGCGACGGGGCCGACAACGGCACCGCGTCCGCCGCCGCCGAGGCCGCCCGCTGGGGCCGCCGCAGCCCCCCGACCGCGCTCACCACGTTCACCGTCGGCTCGGACGCCACCACCGGCACCGCCCGCGACCTGTCGGTTGCCGCCCTCAGCCTCGACCCGTCGCCGGCCCCGGTGAAGACCGAGGTGACGGTGACCGCCCGCGTCCACGCCTACGGCTTCGCCGGCACCCGCGCCCGCGCCCGCGTCCTGTTCGACGACAAGGAGGTCGCCGCCGAGGACGTGTCGCTCCCGAAGGAGCGCGACAACGAGGTGAAGCTCGTCGTGAAGGCGCCCGAGAAGCACGGCGAGGTGAAGGTGCGCGTCGAGGTCGGCCGCGACGCCGACGGCAAGGTCGAGCCGCTGCCGGGCGAGGTGTCGGGGCTGAACAACCACTCGGAGACGTACCTGACGGTCACCAAGGAGGGCGTCCGCGTCCTGGTCATCGACCAGTACCGGCCGGAGAACGCCCGGCTGCTCGACGCCCTGCGGAGCGAGAAGCGGTTCGACGTGGTGGCGGTGTGGCGGCAGGCGGCGTTCCCGGCGTCGCCCGAGGACCGCTCGCTCCTCGACCTGGAGGCCCAGAACTACGACGTGGTGGTCGTCGGCAACGTGTCCTACGAGTTGCTGGCGAGCGCCGACCCGAACCTGCCGCAGCAGCTGATCGACCGCGTGACCAAGAAGGGGGCGGGGCTGTTGTTCCTCGGCGGCGAGGTCGCCTTCACCGGCTACCCGGCGGCGCCGGGCGGCGCGCCGGGGATGCGGCCGTGGGCGTTCGGCGACCTCCTCCCGGTGCTACCGTCGCCCGGCAGCATCATCGAGACGGCGGACAAGGGCGGCCGGTCGCTGAAGACGTACCAGACGGTGCCGACCGCGAAGGGGCTCGACGACAGCGTGCTGACACTCGACCGCGACCCGGCGAAGTCGCGCGAGCTGTGGGACCAGCTGAACGCCGGCGGCCGCCCGCCGCGGCCGCGGGTCAGTGGGCTGGTGAAGATGGAGAAGAAGCCCGGGGCGACGCTTTACGCCTGGGCCACGAACGACGACGCCACCGTGCCCGCGGGTTCGATTCACATCGAGAAGGGGAAGGAGAAGGGGGACGCGCTGCTGGTGGGTCACCAGATCGGCGAGGGGGCGAAGGGGCGGGTGCTGGCGTTCGCCGGGTACGACAGCTACCTGTGGGAGCGGCTCGGCCAGCCGAAGGCGCGGCAGGGGACGGAGCTGCACCACCGGTTCTGGCGGCAGTGCGTGCTGTGGCTCGCCCACCAGGAGGAGGAGGAGGGCCAGGTGTACGCCCGGCCGGAGTTCCGCCGACTCGCGGTCGCCGGCGACCAGACGATCCGCGTCGGGGTGAAGTCGGCGCTGGGCGGCGAGGAGCCGAACCCGGAGGTGGAGGTGAAGGTGCTGCCGCCGGGGGCGACGGACGACGACAAGGCACCGCGGCAGACGGTGCTGCGCGACGCGAAGGGGGCGAAGGTGCTGTTCCGCCCGTCGCTGCCGGGCGAGTACACGGTGGTCGTCACCGCCCCGCTGAAGGACAAGGACGGCAACGTGGTGCCGGGCCAGAAGCTGCGCGGGACGGCGCGGTTCCTGGCGTACCCGGAGGTGAGCGACGAGATGCTGAACGTGGCGGCGGACCACCGCTTCCTGGAGCGGCTGGCGACCGCCGGCGGCGGCAAGGCGCTGCGGCTCGAAGACCTGTCGGCGTACCTGCGCGAGCTGAAGGGGCAGCCGAACGACGTGCTGAAGCCGAAACCTCGCTACGTGCCGGACTGGCGACGGACCCACTCGAAGGGCTTCCTGCCGGGGTGGCTGGTGCTGTTCGTGGCGCTGCTGGGCGTCGAGTGGGGGCTGCGGCGGTACTGGGGGATGGTGTGAGCGGGGACGCGCCGAACGACTGGGAGCCGGCACCGATGCCCCGGTGGCTCTGGCTCCTCCAGCCGGTCTTGTGGATGGTCGCGCCGATCGCACTGGTGGTCCTGCTTCCGTGGCTCACGGTGTACTGGTGGCTTTACCCCGAGTGGCACGCCCACGACTTCGACTTCGGCACCCCGCGCGAGCAGGAATACATCCGGCGGGTGCGCGCTTCACGTCCCGGGTGTCGGTGTGGACGCGCTCGACGCGCTGCTCGTGCCGCTCCGTGGGGAGAGCATTACGGCCGCGGCGTGCGGCGGCGGCCGCGGCCGTGGAGCGAAAGACGGACCCGCAGGTTGTGGAACCCGGTGCGGGGTGCTGGTTCGCCCCTCACCCCGCGTGCTTCACGCCGCGACCTTCCCCGAGGGAGAGGTGGGACTTCGCCTCGCATCCCCCGCGGACGCGTGCTTCGCCGCGACCCGCCTGCCTCCCTCGGGGGAGAGGGTCGCGGCGAAGCACGCGGGGTGAGGGGGCGAACCACGATCGCGGCGACCGGGAGTACGGCCCCGCACCCCGGACGACCTGCACGTCCGTCAACAATTCTGTCGTGTCCGGGTGGCGTCTCTCGCTCGGGGGGGTAGGTGCGGACGAGTCCGACCCCGGCGGCATCGGGGGCGGGGCGCGTCCCCCGCCCCCGGAGCCCGCCATGAGATTCGCCGCCTCGCTCGCCGTCGCCGTTCTCCTCCTCCCGCCGCTCCAGGCCCAGCAGAAGTCCTTCGACTCGGGCGGGGTGCGGATCGCCTACCTCGACCAGGGCGAGGGCGAGGCCGTCGTGCTCCTCCACGGGTTCACCGGGTCGGCCGGGGAGACGGCGAGCGCCCAGGTCGTCTCCGCCCTGAAGGGCTACCGGGTGCTCGCCCCCGACCAGCGGGGCCACGGGCTGAGTGGGAAGCCACACGACGCCGACCGGTACGGCCGGGAGATGGCGGAGGACGTGGTTCGGCTCCTCGACCACGCGAAGGTCGAGAAGGCCCACGTCGTCGGGTACTCGATGGGGGCGTTCGTCGCCGGCAAACTGCTCGCCAGCCACCCCGACCGGCTGCGGAGCGTGACGTTCGGCGGGGGCGGGCCGCTGTGCCAGCCGCCGCCGGAGTTCGTCGCCACGCTCGACGCAACGGCCGAGTCACTGGCGAAGGGCGAGGGGCTCGGGGCGCTCCTTCTCGCCCTGCTCCCGGACGGGCCGAAGAAGCCGACCCTCCAGCAGGCCTCGGACTTCAGCCGGCTGCACCTGTTCGGGAAGGACCAGAAGGCCCTGGCGGCGGTGCTCCGGGGGCAGGCGGGCTGGCACGTGACCGCGGACCAGTTGAAGGCGAACCGGGTGCCGGCGCAGTTCGTCCACGGCAGCCGCGAGGTGCCCGGGTTGATGGACGGCATCGACCGGGCGAGTCGGCTGACGCCGGGGGCCAGGGTCGTGGTCGTCGATGAACGGGACCATTTCACCACGTACGACACGGCCGAGTTCCGGCAGGCCGTCGTGAGCTTCCTGCGGACGAACAACGGGGAGCCGGGCGCCCCGCCGGCCCAGGCGTCCGCCGCGTCGGCTCTCCCCTGCCGGCGGTGACGCCGGCGGGTCGCGGGACGAATTCGAAACCCGCTGGCAGGAACGTGCCGCCGCTCTCGCTCAGGGGGTAGGCGGGACCCGGACGAGCCGGTCGACCGCCCCTCCCGAGTGAGTTCGTCATGCGCCCGAACCCGTTCGTCGCCGGCGTTCTCGTCCTGCTGTCGCTGCCGGCGTGCGTCGGGGCCGCGACCGCCGCGTACGCCGCGGCCGACGCCGCCTACGGCGTGATCGTCCCGCGGCCGGGGCCGTCGGCAATCCTGCTGCGGGGTCTGTTCGCGGTATGGAGCGCGCTCCTCTTCTGCGGGCTCGCCGAGTTGGCGGCCGGCGCCGTCGGCCGGATCGCCGCTCCGCCCCACGCCGAGGATGCGACGGGCGCTGCCGCCGGATGAGGGCGCGGCGCTTGCGGGAGCGTGTCCGGAATGAGGAATGGAATCACGATTTCGCGGAACGGCAGAAAGGTCTTCGCCCGACTCGCCATCTCACCTGCGTCGCGTGTCGAGCGTTCCGCGTGTTGGGAGGCCGTGATGCGTATCGCGATCGCCGTGGGATTCTTCGTCGCCCCGGTCGCGCTCGGGCAGCAGGCCGGGCGGCCGGACCCGGTCAAGGCCGAGTGGAAGCGGCTGGAAGGGGTGTGGGAGGGCTACGTGGTCGAGGGGCGGGGGGAGAAGTCGGACCGCGGGCCGTTTCACCTCCGGCTGACGGTCGCGGGTCAGACGATGTCCGCGGTGGACCTGAAGAACGGGAACAAGGACCTGGGCACGGGGAAGTTGACGATCGACCCGACCGGCCCCCTCCGCCAGCTGGACGCGTTCGGGGCGGCGTTCCCGGCGAAGCGGGAGAAGTCGTTCCTCGGGGTCTACGAGC
>JBGAQM010000422.1:0-4882 GCA_044220735.1 Urbifossiella sp.
CTCCCCCCCGCCGCCCCCGACGGCGCCTACGTCGAGTCCGTGCTCGTCGAACGGCCGCTCGGCGACGACGTGCTCGACCGCGAACTGTGGACCACCGCCAAGCCGGACCTGCCGGCCGAGACCGACGTGCTCCTGGCGGAGAACGGCCTGCGCGTCCGCGTCGTCGGCGGCACCCTGCCGGCGAGCTTCCGCCGCCTCCTCGAGGCCGACGCCGTGGACCCGCACGGGTTCACCTTCGGCTCCCGCCCCGACGTCGTTCTCCCCACCGCCACCCCGCCCGACCCGTGCGTGTACCGCGTCCTCCCGGACCTCGCCGGCGGCCGCCGCGAGGTGACGCTGAAGGGCGCCCGCTGCGGCATCCTGGTGCGGCCGACGTGGGGCGGCGACGGCCGGCTGAAGGTGTACTGCGAGCCGCAACTCCAGCACGGCGAGCGCGCCGACGTGTACCGCCCGACCGGCGACGGCACCGGCCTCACGGTCGTCGGCGAGATTCCGACCGAGCGGTACCCCGGCCTCGGCTTCCACGTCACCCTCGGGCCGGACGACCACCTCGTGATCGGCGCGCCGGCCGGGGCCGGGGGGACGCTCGGCGAGGCGGCGTTCACCGCCGAGGCCGACGGCCAGCCGCGGCAGCGCGTGCTCCTGGTCCGCGGCGGGTGGCGCGGCCCGCCGCCGGCCGAGGCCGGGGCCCCCGCCCGCCGGGCCGTCGCCGCCGTCGCCGCCGGCGATTCCCGGTAAGGCACGCCGGTTGCGGTAGTATCTCCTGACGAGCCCTTCACAGGAGACTCCACCATGACCCGCTTCCTCCTCGCCGCCGCCCTCGCCGCCGGCGGCACGCTGGCGCTCACGAGCCCCGCCGACGCCCAGTACGTGTACCGGTACCAGACGGTGAACCCGTGGACCGGCGGCGTGGTGCAGCAGGGCGGCGTGGTGACGCCGTTCAGCAGCCAGCAGGGCGTGCAGTACTTCAACCCGTACACCGGCGCCCAGGCGCAGCGCTACTCGTACCAGAACGCCTGGGGCACGAACGTCTACCGCAACCAGGGGTTCAACCCCTACTACGGCGGGTTCAACCGCGGCTACACGTACCCCGGGTTCGGCGCCAGCCCGCTCGCCGGCTCGTGGTACAACTACCGCTGGTGAGGTGAGGTGAGGTGATTGTGTTCGGGCGAGCGGCGGGCGTTAGCCCGCCGCTCGGCTTTGGTCGTCACCCGAACGTCGCCAGCGCCGTCACCACCCGCGCCGGGTCGGCCGGCTTGGTCAGGTGCAGGTCGAACCCGGCGCGCGCCTCCCGCATCGCCTCCTCCGGCCCGTCGACGGCCGTGATCGCCGCGAGGAACAGCGGCTTGTCGCCCGCCCGCTCCCGCAGCCGGGCCGCCAGCTCGCACCCGTCCATCCCCGGCATGTTCACGTCGAACAGCCCGGCGTCGGGCCCGAACTCGGCGAACGCCGCCAGGGCCGTGCGGCCGTCGTAGCACACCCGCACGTCGGCGCCGCACAGGCGGAGCAGGTCGGCGAGCGAGTCGGCCGCGTCCCGGTTGTCGTCCACGACGAGCACCCGTAGGTGAAGGAACGGCAGGTGCGCCCGACGCACGGCCGCCGGCGACGTGTACGTGACCGCCGGCGGCTCGGCGGGGTGAACGGCGGCCATTGATCGGTCCTCCGGCGTCGGACGGTTCCTGGACACCCGTGTCCGGTGGTTGAAGGCCAAGCAACGGGGATGCCCGTTCGACCACCGGACACGGATTGAGCGATCTCGCGTCTGGTGTGGGGCCGGGTTACAGCCGGCCGGGTTCGGCCCGGCCGGGTGGTAACCGGCCCCACGATGGCGAAAAGGAAATTACACCGGCGAAGGTGGCGGTCGTGACCGGGGGCGGGTCGGGCATCGGCCGCGCGTCGGCGCTGGCGCTCCACCGCGAGGGGTGGGCCGTGGTCATCGCCGGGCGGCGGCCCGACGCGCTCGCCGACACCGTCGCCCGCGCCGGCACCGCCGACCGGCTCCTCGCCGTGCCGACCGACGTGACCGACCCGGCCGCGGTGCGCGCCCTGTTCGACCGGGCCGTCGCGGCGTTCGGCCGGGTCGATCTGCTGTTCAACAACGCCGGCGTCACCGCCCCCGGCGTGCCGCTGGAAGAGTTGACGGTCGAGCGCTGGCGGGCGGTCGTGGACGTGAACCTGACGGGCGTGTTCCTGTGCCTCCAGCAGGCGTTCCGGGTGATGAAGGGGCAGGGCGGCGGGCGGGTCATCAACAACGGGTCGATCTCGGCGCACGCGCCGCGGCCGAACTCGGCGCCGTACACGGCCACGAAGCACGCCGTCACCGGGCTGACGAAGGCGGCGGCGCTCGACGGCCGGGCGTTCGGCATCGCGGTCGGTCAGATCGACGTCGGCAACGCCGGCACCGACATGACCGGGCGGATGGCGGCGGGCGTGCCGCAGGCGAACGGCTCAGTGGCGGTCGAGCCGACGATGGACGTGGAGCACGTCGCGCGGGCGGTGGTGTACATGGCGGGGCTGCCGGCCGACGCGAACGTGTTGTTCATGACCGTGATGGCGACCGGGATGCCGTTCGTGGGCCGCGGGTAGGGGGCACGAAGCACCGGTACTGACTCAACCCGGTGGAACCGGCGGCCCGCGGACCCGGGTCGCGGGCTGGGGTTTTGAGCCCGGAGGGCGACGGCGTGTAGCCCGGGGTGGAACCCGGGGCGGCCTGCGACGGGGACCGAACGGTTGAGGGCCTCGAATCCGCGCCCACGCCCGCCCCGGGTTCCACCCGGGGCTACACGCCGACGCCCTCCGGGCTAGCACCCGCGGGTCTCGATCGTGCAGCATCGCCGAAGAAGCACGCCCGCCGCGGCGTGTGGGCTTTCTTGCGAACCCGCCGCGCCGGGCGCGTGTCCGGGTGGGCATGACCCAACCCACCCGGCTCCCCGTCGTCTCCGACCTCCAATGGACCCTGACCCGCGGCGGGTCGTACATCACCTGCGGCCGGTCCAGCCCGCGGCTCCCGCCCGGGGCGTACTCCGTCACCCTCGACCACTGCGGCGAGTCGCACTTCCGCCCGCACCCGCTCCACACCGACGACCTGATCTCCTTCCCCGACAGCGTGTGGGCGAACGTCCTCGCCGAGGTCGGCACGTTCTGGGCGACGGGCGACCGCTTCGCCCGCCTCGGCTTCGCCCACCGCCGCGGCTACCTCTTCTACGGCAAGCAGGGGTGCGGCAAGTCGTCGCTCATCCACCAGCTCGTGAGCCGCGTCGTGGACGCCGACCACGTCGCCTTCTTCTGCACGTGTCCGACCGCGTTCCGGTACGGGATGGCCCGGTTCCGTGAGGTCGAGCCGGACCGCCCGGCGGTGTGCGTGTTCGAGGACGTGGACGCCATCATCAAGGACTACGGCGACGCCGAACTGCTCCAGGTGCTGGACGGGAACGCGCAGATCGACAAGGTGGTGAACCTGGCGAGCACGAACTACCCGGAGCGGCTCGACCGGCGGATCATCGCCCGGCCGCGGCGGTTCGACCGGCTGCTGCGGATCGACCCGCCGGACGCGGGGCTGCGCGGGGCGTTCTTCGCCAGGAAGCTGCCGCACCTGCCGGCCGCCGACGTGGCGCGGTGGGTGGCGGCGAGCGCCGGGCTGCCGTTCGCGGGGCTGACGGAGCTGGTGATCAGCGTGGAGTGCCTGGGGCACGAACTGGACGCCGCCGCGGCGGCGCTGCGCGAACTGGACCGGCACACGCCGTCGAGCGACGAGTTCGGCGGGGCGCCGCTGCCGGACCCCGCGACGACGTGCGCCTGACCGGTGCCCGGGTGGTTCCGTTGCCGCTTGCGGCTTCGCGCTTCCCCGTGGCGGGTCCGCTGCCGCGAAAGCGCGAAGCCGTGAGCGGCAACGAACCCCGACCGCCCGACCGGGTTACTCCTTCCCCGGGTCCACGTCCTTGCCGGCGGGCGGATCGACCTTGGCGCCGGCCACCGTCGTGATCACCTTCAGGTTGAACGCCCCCGCCCCCTTGCCGACGGACGTGACGATCATGCGGTGCTCGCCGCCGCGCTTCGGCTTGTACACGATGCGGCAGTTCGGGTAGCCGCCGCCGTCGTCGTCCTGGGCCACCACCTTGCCGCCGGCCCCCTCGATCTGCAGGTACGGGTCGAAGTTCCCGCCGTCGGCGGCGTCCACGGTGACGATGTAGATCTGCCCGGCCTTGAAGTTGGCGGTGAACGCCTTGTGCGGGCCGCGGTTGCCGCCGCCGCCGCCCGGGTTCTGGTACGGCGGGTCGTTGAACGTCAGCTTCGACGCCTCGTTCACCAGCGGCTCCTTCGCCATCGGGATCGGCGTCACCGTCAGCGAGTAGTCGAGCGGCTGGCCGTCGAGCTCGTCGTCGTCCACGCTCGGGAGCACGGTGAGGCGGTAGTCGCGGCTCTCCTTCGGCAGCACGTAGGCGGTGAACTGGTCGCCGTTGACGAAGCTCTCGCCGGTGCTGAGGAAGTTGCCGGGGCGGATGGTGACGCTCGGGGTGAACCCGGCGGTGGCGTCCACGCGGACGAGGTACAGCTTGCCGACGTCCATGCGGACCTTGTGGACGCCGGCCTTCACCTGGCCCTGGGCGCTGAACTCCTTGTCGGCCTTCTTCGGGGGCTGCCCGCCGGCGCCGGGGCCGACGACGACGAGGCCGGCGAACAGGACGGCGGCCACCGCCGCCCGCGGGGCGTGTCGGAACAGGCGCATCGGTATACCTCAATTCGGGGGAGCCGCTCGCCGCGAGCGGCGGAACTCACGACTCAGGCCAGATCGTCTTCGGCCGCGGCCGTCCGGCCCCCGCGGCGCGACGCCGCGGGCGGCGACGGAACCACCCGCGCGAACGCTCGCGGCTTCGCGCTTCCC
>JBGAQM010000423.1:0-5031 GCA_044220735.1 Urbifossiella sp.
ACCTGCGTCTCCGGCGTGGAGGTGCTCCACCCGGCGTCGTGAACGTCTCGGGTCCTCGACAGACGTCGGGCGCGACGACCCGGGAACTCAACGGTGCGGTGAGCGATGAGCCTGTACGACTGGATGGCCCGCCGCCCGCCGCCGCCCGAACCGGGACCAGTCGTGCCCCCGGTTGCCCCGCCGCAGGCGGCCGCTTCTCCCGTTCCGCCGCCGCCGCAAGCGGCGGCCCAAACGCACGCGCCACCGGCCGACCTCTACGCCGCCCCGGACTTCCTGCCGATCTCGCGCGACGAGGTCGTGAGCGCGGCGGCCGGCAAGAACCTGATGGCGAACGCGTGGCAGACCGGGCGCACCAGCATCATCCCGCCCGCCGACGACCCGCGCACGCGGCTCATCGACCGCGCCCTCGTCTCGCACGGGTTACTTACGCCCGAGGACCTCGCCGAGATTCACCGCGTCGGCGACGAGTACGCGCGGGTGAAGCCGAGCCTGGAAAACGTCGCCCTTCAGTCCGGGTTCGCCGGGGAGGCCGCGGTTCAGGCGTACCGCGAGGCGAAGGAGCGGCTGAAGCAGCAGAAGCGCGAGGAGTCGGCCCGCCGCAAGAAGGAGCACGCCGAGGCCGTTCAGCGACGCCGCGACACGGACGTGATTTTCCTGGGTCCCGGCGTGTCCGGCCGGCTTCACCTGCGACTGAGCGACGCCGACCGGCTCGCCGAGTTCGGTCTCCCCGTGCTCCACGCCCCCGCCGACGCCGCGGCCGCTCTCGGGCTGAGCGTCAAACAACTTCGCTGGCTGGCATTCCACACCGAGGCCGCGACGCGGACGCATTACGTGAAGTTCCAGGTGCCGAAGCGGTCCGGCGGCGTCCGCACGCTGTCCGCCCCGCACGCCACGCTCAAGCGGGCCCAGCACTGGATTCTCGAACACGTCGTCGGCAAGTTCCCGGTTACGGACCAGGCGCACGGGTTCGTCCCCGGCCGCGGTATCCTGTCGAACGCGACGCCGCACGTCGGCAAGGCCGTGGTGGTGAACCTCGACCTCGCCGACTTCTTCCCGAGCGTGACGTTCCCGCGGGTCCGGGCGGTGTTCGAGCGGCACGGCTATTCCGGCAGCGTGGCGACGGTGTTCGCGCTGTTGTGCACCGAGTGCCCGCGCACGACCGCGACCTACGCCGGCACGACCTACGAGGTCGCGGTCGGCCCGCGGTGCCTGCCGCAGGGCGCGCCGACGAGTCCAGGCCTCTCGAACCAGGTGGCGCGCCGGTTCGACAAGCGGCTGGCCGGGCTCGCCGCGAAACTCGGCATGGCGTACACCCGCTACGCCGACGACCTGACTTTCTCCGGCGGCCCGGAGCAGGCCGAGAAGGTCGGCTACCTCCTGGCCCGCGTCCGGCACCTCGCCGCGGAGGAGGGCTTTACCGTCAACGAGAACAAGACGCGGGTGATGCGGCGGAACGCGGCGCAGACGGTGACCGGCGTGGTCGTGAACGACAAGCCGTCGGTGTCGCGGGAACTCGTGCGGCAGTTGCGGGCGATCCTGCACCGGGCTAAGACGGAAGGGCTGGACGCCCAGAACCGCGACGGCCGCGAGAACTATCGCGCCTGGCTCGACGGCACGATTTCGTTCGTGGCGATGGTCCGCCCCGACGTGGGAGCGAAGCTCCGGGCCGAATACGATTCCCTGACGTAGTTCCACCTCCCGGGGTGCCTGATGCGTTCGATCTTTGCTGGACTCGTTGCCCTGTCACTCGCCGCGACCGCCGCGGCCGAGCCGCCCGCGTACCGCGTCCTGGCGCAGGACAAGGGGCACGTCGCGCTCGTCGGCAAGGACGGCAAGGTCGAGTGGGAGGTGGAGTGTAAGTACAACTCGCACGACGTCCACCTCCTGCCGAACGGCAACTTCCTCCTCCATACCGGCCCGGCGACCGTCGCCGAGATGACGCCGGACAAAAAGGTCGTGTGGCGGTACGACGCGAAGCCGGCCGGCGACAACAAGGGCCGCGTCGAGGTGCATGCCTTTCAGCGGTTGCCGGACGGCACCACGATGGTCGCCGAGAGCGGCAACCGCCGCATCGTCGAGGTAGACCGGGACGGCAAGATCGTCCGCCAGGTGGCGCTCTCGGTGAAGCGGCCGGACGCGCACCGCGACACCCGGCTGGTGCGGAAACTGCCGACGGGCAACTATCTCGTATGCCAGGAAGGCGATGGCCTGGTCCGCGAGTACGACCAGGCCGGGAAGACGGTTTGGGAGTACGCCCTGGACCTGGGGGGCAAGAAGGAGGCACCCGGCCACGGCCCCGAGGGGTACGGCACGAGCGTGTTCGGGGCTGTGCGGCTCGCGAACGGGAACACCGTGATCGCCGGCGGCAACAACCACCGCGTGTTGGAGGTGGACCGCGCCGGCAAGGTGGTGTGGAGCCTCGACCAGAAAGAATTGCCCGGCATCACGCTGGCGTGGGTGACGACGCTGCACGCGCTCCCCAACGGCAACCTGATCGTCGGCAACTGCCACGCCGGGCCGGACCAGCCTCAGCTGTTCGAGGTGACGCGGGACAAGAAGGTCGTCTGGACGTTCCGCAACCGGCAGGTGTTCGGCAACGACCTCGCCGCGGCCCACGTCCTCGACATCCCGGGCGTGGTACGTTGACCGGGCGAGCGGCGGGCGTCACTTCAACCGCGTGAGCGAATTGAGCCGGCCCCGCCACCCGCCGGCCGGCTTCTCCTCGGGCTCGTCGGCGGACTCCTCCTCGGCCGGCTTCTCCTCCGCCTTCGTCGGCGAGTCGTCCGGCGCCTGCTTCGCCTGCACCACAATCCCCAGCACCGTCAGCGCCACCACCACGCCGTTGAGCGCGACCAGGTGGCTGCTGCTCCACGCGACGGCGTCGAACTTCAGGACCCCTTCCAGCAGCAGCAGCGCGGCGTGCCCGCCGATCAGCGTGCCGATCAGACTCGTCAACAGCATCGTCCAGAGGCGGTACAGCAGCAGCCCGAACAGGCCACCGGACAGGAACACGGCCCACAACTCTTGCGCCTGCGGGAGTACCCACTGTACCGCCAACCACGCCCCAATACCGCCCGCGACGAACGCCAGCACCTTCGCCAGTTCCAGGGCCATCATCCCGGCGGCAACGGCCAGCAGGATGCCGACGGCCATCACCTGCCCGCCGCTGGTCTTGCCGGCGTTCAGACCAATCAGCCCGGCGCCGAGCGTCACGCCCGCCACGACCCAGAAGCGGTGCCAGCGCCAGCCGAACAGCCACAGCGCGAAGCCGAACACCCACGCCGTCCCGGCCAGGGCGCCACTCACGCCGCGGGCCTCGGCCAGGATGTCGGGGGCGATCAGGTGCATCGGACGGTCCGGCGCGAGGAGGGGGTAACGGACCTTACCGGCGCGGCCGCGGGGGCGTCAAGGACGATCGGCCCCACTCCCGCCGCCCGGGAACGCGGATTGCGGCGGGGTTTACGATTTGTTCCCGATGGTTTGCACCCGCACCTCGCGCCGGCGGGGGCCGTCGAACTCGCAGAAGTAGACGCCCTGCCACGTGCCGAGCGCCAGATCGCCGCCCGCGACCGGCACCAGGACCGACGGGCCGACGAGGCAGCTCTTCAGGTGCGCGTCGCTGTTCCCCTCGGCGTGGCGGAACCCGGCCACGTCCTTCGGGACGTGCCGGTTCAGCCAGAGGAGCAGGTCGTGAACCACGTCCGGGTCGGCGTTCTCCTGCACCGTCACGGCCGCAGTCGTGTGCGGGCAGTACACCACGACGGCGCCGTCGGTCAGCCCGTCCTCGCGGATCGCGCGGCGGACGTCGGCGGTGATGTCCACGAACTCGGTCCGCTTGTCGGTCCGCACGTCGATCGTCCGCATGCCGTCCCCCGGGTCGTTGCGGCCCCACGCCCCCACCCGTATTCTAGCGCGGGTGCCGACCGGCATCTCGGCGTCCACGAGGGGGAGCGGTCATGACGCGGGCGGGGCTACTGGTCGTGGCGGTCGTGTCGGTCGCGGCGGCGCAACCGGCGGGGCCGGCGCCCGCGGACGTCGTCCGCCGCGCCATCGACGCCCACGGCGGGATCGACGTGCTGAAGAAGTACCCGGCCGGGTCGTCGAAGATCGCCGGCAAGGTGACCATCAACCGTACCGAGTTCCCGTTTACCGGCTCGCTGTCGTTCGCCGTACCCGGCAAGGCCCGCCTCGAGATGCTCGTGGAGGCGTTCGGCCAGAAGACGTCGCTGGTGCAGTTGGTGAACGGCGACAAGGTGAAGCAGACGGAGGCCGGCCTGCCGAGCAAGCTCGACCCGGCCATGCAGGCGGAACTGAAGGAGTCGGCCGTCATTCAGGAGATGTCGCTCCTGTACCCGCTGCTGGACGCGGCCAAGTACACGCTCGCGCCCGAGGCCCCCGGGGCGGTGGACGGCCGGCCCGCGTCGGTGCTGCTGGTGAAGTCGAAGGGGCTCAAGGACGCCCGGCTGTACTTCGACCAGAAGACCGGCCTGCTGGCGGCGATGCGGCGCGAGGGGCTCAACCCCGAGCAGAAGAAGGTGGACGAGTACACCGTCTTCTCGGAGTACAAGTCGGTCGGCGGGATGATGGTGCCGATGCGGTCGAGGGTGAGCCACGACGGCAAGGCGTTCCTCGAAATCACGGTCGCCGAGTACCGGCCGCTGGAAGCGATCGACGAGAAATTGTTCGCGGTGGAGTGACCCATGCCCCCGATCGTGTTCGTGGTGGACCGCCGGGAGAACGGCAAGACGCTCGCCGCCGTCCTGAAGACGCGCTACGGGCTGTCGTGGGCGCACGCCAAGCGGATGATCGAGAACCGGCACGTCCGCGTCGGCCAGCAGGTCGAGACGGACGTGGCCCGCCGGCTGAAGGTCGGGAAGCACGTGCAACTCGACAGCGGGATGGTGGAGGTGAAGAGCGCGACCCCGGCGGCACCCGCGAAGCCGCCGGCCGCGAAGCCGAAGCCGCCCCCCAAGCCGCCGCGCGCCCCGCAGCCCGCGGCCGATCGGCCGGGGCCGGCCCTCGCGGCCGAGG
>JBGAQM010000424.1:0-5007 GCA_044220735.1 Urbifossiella sp.
GCCGGTTTCCAACCGGCCGTGTCAGGTCCGGGCGGGTGGAAAACGGCCCCACACCGGCGGCCCAATAAACATAAGCCACCATCCGCCCCGGGCCGCGCCTAGGGCGCGACAGCTTCGCGTTGCCGATCGCCGCGTCCGGGCCGGTGAAGCGGTTCGTCGCCGCGTCCCACGTCAGCTTCTTCCCCGTCTGCAGCGCGATCACGCCGAGGTGGCACACCGTCACCGAACTCGCCCCCACCTCCACGCCCGTGATCGGCGTCGCCCGGCTCGTCACGCAGTCCAGGAAGTTCCCCATGTGGTTCGTCGGCCGCGACGGGTACAGCTTCGGGTCGTCCTTGATCGGCTCCGACAGGATCGCCGCGTTGCTCGCCAGCAGCAGCCCGCGGCTCACGAAGATCGTCCCCCGCTCGCCGCGGATCAGGATGCCGTTCTCCGTGCCGTCCACGCCGTCGATCGCCCGGCCGCCCTTGTCGCGGCGCGGCATCCCGTCGGCGCCGACCAGTCCGCCCACCGTCTCGCCCGTGCCCTCGGGGCCGGACCCGCTCATCACCAGCATCGTCACGCCGTTCGGGTAGGTGTACTTCACCTTGAAGTGCTCGTGGCAGTTGTACCCGTCGCCGCTGGCGAGCGGCGCCTTCGCCGCCACCAGCTCCACGCCGGTCGGGCCGCTGCCGTCCATGCCGAGCGCCCACTGGGCGATGTCGATGTGGTGGGCGCCCCAGTCGGTCATCTTCCCGCCGCTGTACTCGTACCACCAGCGGAACTCGTAGTGGCAGTTCGTCTTGCCCCCGTCCTGCCGGTACGGCACCGCGGCGGTCGGCCCGAGCCACATGTCCCAGTCGAGCCCCTTCGGCACCGGCGCCTCCTTGATCGGCCCGCTCGCCGGGTTGGCGCCGACGCGGCACTCGATGCTCCGCACCGACCCGATCCGCCCGATGCGCACGAGCTCGGCCGCGAGGCGGAACTTGCCGCCCATCTCGGTCCGCTGCTGGCTGCCCGTTTGCAGCACCTTGTTCGTGTCCTTCACGGCCTTCCGCAGCGCCACCGCCTCGGCGATCGTCAGCGTCAGCGGCTTCTCGCAATAAATGTCCTTGCCGTTGCGCAGCACGTTCATGGCGATCAGGGCGTGCCAGTGGTCGGGCACGGCGACGATGACGGCGTCCACGTCGCGGCGCGACGTGACCTCGCGGAAGTCCTTGTGGCCGCGGACCTCGTAGCCGTCCTTCTTGTACTGGTCCACGGCGAAGGCGACGTGGCGGGCGTCCACGTCGCACACGTCGGTGAACTGGACGTGGCGGAACGCCTTGGCGGCGCCGTACAGGGCGTTGCTGCGGCGCGGCTGGGGGCCGACGCCGATGACGGCGACGTTGAGCCGGGCGTTGGCCTGGACGGGCCGGGCGGCGGCCTCCTGGGCGGCCGCGGCGGCGCCGAACACGTCGGTGGCGTACCACGCCGGCAGGCCGGCGGCGGTGAGGGCGCCGACGGACCGGCTCATGAACCCGCGGCGGGAAAGGTTTCCGCGCTCCAGCATGGGGAGACCCTTTACGAGAGAGGCGAGTGGGTGGTGGGACCGGGGGATATGATAGGCGGCCGGCGAGGGGCGGCGCCGAAGAAGAAATGACACCGCTTGCGGCTGCGCGCGGGGAAACGCGAAGCCGCAAGCGGCAACGGATCCAATTACTTCTCTCGCCGTACCGCCCACTCGGGGAGCGCTTCCAGCACGGCTCGCGCCTCGGAGCGCGGCAGCGCCGCCAGTTCCGCCCGCGCGGCGCGGGCCAGCTCGTCGGCGCGGCCGCGGGCGAACGCCAGCGACTCCGTCCGCCGTAGCGCCGCCAACACCGCGGGGCCATCGCCGGCGCGGATCACATCGCGGAGCCGCTCCGCCTCCGCGGCCGGGAGCCGCCCCAGGCAGTGAATCACGGGGAGCGTCAGCTTCTGCTGTTCGAGGTCGGTGCCGAGCGTCTTCCCGGCGGCGGCCTCGTCGCCGACGAGGTCGAGCAGGTCGTCGGCGATCTGGAACGCGCGGCCGAGCGCCCGGCCGTAGTTCGCCAGCCGCTCGGCCGTCTCCTCCGAAGCGCCGGCGTACAGCGCCCCGAGGCGGCCGCAACACTCGGTCAGCGCCGCCGTCTTGCCGTCGATCACGGCGAAGTAGTCGGCTTCGGACAGATCCAGGTTGCCGCGTTCGGTCACCTGCCGCAGTTCGCCGGCGCACACGCGGTTGGTCGCGGCGCCGATGATGCCGCAGGCGCGGCCGTCCACCGTGCTCGTCAGGTGGAAGGCGTGCGTGAACAGCATGTCGCCTAGGAGGATGCTGACCTTGTTCCCCCAGCCGGCGTTCACCGTGCTGACGTGCCGCCGCACCTCGGCCTCGTCGAGCACGTCGTCGTGGACGAGCGTCGCGGTGTGGATCATCTCCACGGCCGCGGCGAGGGTGTGGTGCGCCGGCACGACACCGCCGCACGCCTTGCCGGCGAGAAGCAGCAGCGCCGGCCGGAGGCGCTTGCCGCGGTAGTGGCGGAGGTGTTGGACGAGCGGCCCGAACGGCCCCTGGTACGGGGCGAGGGTCGCGGCGAAGACGCGGTCGGCTTCGTCGATGTCCGCGGCGACGGGGGCGAACAACGAGCCCGCGACGCGGGGGACGAAGCCGGCGACGGGTGGGGCGATGGTCGAAGTCACGGCGCGGCCCTCCTCGCGGGAGCGGCCCTCGGTGTGCGGCGGCGTCATGCGGGCGGCCGCGAATAGTGGCCGCTCGCCCCGCCGTCCTTCTCGTCCAGGCGGATCGCTTCCACGGTCATGCCGCGGTCGACCGCCTTGCACATGTCGTACACCGTCAGGGCCGCCACGCTAACCGCAGTGAGGGCTTCCATTTCAACACCCGTGCGCGCGAAAACCGTCGCCGTGGCCTCGACCCGCACCGCGTCCGGCTCCACGGGGGTGAGCGTCAGCTTCACCGACGTGAGCGGCAGCGGGTGGCACAGCGGGATGAGGTCGGCGGTCTTCTTCGCGGCCATGATGCCGGCGATGCGGGCGATCTCTAACACGTCGCCCTTGCTGAGCTTACGGTCGCGGATGAGGGCGAGCGTCGCGGGGGCCATGCGCACGAGCGCCGACGCGCGGGCGGTGCGGTGCGTCTCGGGCTTGGCGCTCACGTCCACCATTCGGGCGGCGCCGGTGTCGTCGAAGTGGGTGAGGGGGGACGGCATGGGAAAGTGAGGGTGTGGGTGAGTTCCGTTGCCGCTTGCGGCTTCGCGTTGGGCGACGCGAAGCCGCAAGCGGCAACGGAACCAGTACGATCACCGCGGCGGCAGCAGTCGCGCCCCGGGGGCGCCGAGGCCCGCGGGCGGCGGCAGCTCCTCGACGGCGCCCGGCGGCGGCGTCCCCGGCAGCAATAACTCCCGACCCGGCGCCGGCCGCGCCCCGAGCATCGGGCGCACGGTCACGTCGCGGTCGGCCTCGAAGGCGCGGTTGTCGGTCGTCGTCAGTCGCACCGCCACGCGCACCTTGCCGGTCGTCGGGGTCGTCTGCCACGGCAGGCGGACGAAGTAGCCCGTCGAAATCAGCCCGTTGCGCCACGTCGGCCGCAACTGCTCGGGCGTCAGCTCCCAGGTGCCGATCGGCTGCTTGAGCCCCTGCGGCGTGATTTCCCACGCTCCGATCGTCACCCGGCCGGGAATCTTGATCGCCGACCGGTCCTCGTCCGACGGCACGATGACGACCATCAGCGCCTCGTCGCCGGGGACGCCGTCGTCGTCCACACCCCCGGTGCCGCGGCCGACGGCGATCTCGCGGACGAACACCGCCGGCGCCGCGCCCGTGGGCACGCCCGGCGGCGCGCCGGGGTGGGCGGCCGGGTGCTGGAACTCGTAGGCGCGGTTGAGGTTACGGCTGGCGTCGAGCTGCTGGCGGGTGGCGGCCAGTTCGCGGTCCCGGGTGCGGAGCTCGGCCTCGATGAGGTCGTAGCGCTTGTTCGGCTTGCAGCCGGGCAGCGCGAGGGCGAGCGCGAGCCCGATCCGGAGGGCACGTCCTGCGCCGGCGGGTCGTGGCTCCGTCCTCAAACAACCCCCTTGAACGCCCGCCGGCCGCGGCCGGCGGGCTTCGCCCTCGTTACTCCGAAGGCCGGGCGCCCATCTGGTCGGCCGGCATCCGCTCCAGCACCTTGTCGATCAGGCCGAACTCGCGGGCCTCCATCGCCGACATGAAGTTGTCGCGGTCGGTCCCCTTCTCGATCACCTCCAGCGGCTGCCCCGAGTGCTTCGCCAGCAACTGGTTCAACGTCTTCTTCGTCCGCAGGAACTCCTTCGCGTGGATCAGGATTTCCTCGGTCGTCCCCTCGCTGCCGGCGAGCGGCTGGTGGATCATCACCCGGGCGTTCGGCAGGGCGAACCGCTTCCCCTTCGTGCCAGCGGTCAGCAGCATGGCACCCATGCTGGCCGCCTGGCCCATGCAGTACGTCGCCACGTCGCAGGTGACGAACTGCATGGTGTCGTAGATCGCCATCCCCGCCGTCACGCTCCCGCCCGGGCTGTTGATGTACAGGTGGATATCGCGCTTCGGGTCGTCGAACTGGAGGAACAGCATCTGGGCGACGATCAGGTTCGCCATGTCGTCCTGCACGACGCCCTGCAGGAAGATGATGCGGTCCTTCAGCAGCCGGCTGTAGATGTCGTAGGCGCGCTCCTCGCGGCCCCGGCTCTCCACCACGATCGGTACGAGCGGCATGGTCGGTCCTCCGGGCGGCCCGCCGCGCCGTCTGGTATCGGGCGGCGGGGCGGCGGCGTATCAGGGTATGGGAACGGGCCGGGCGGCTTTCGGGGGGCGCCGGCCGGACTTGCGGGTGCTGCGGGTTCCGGCGAGCCGGCCGGCTACTTCTTCGCCGCGTCCGCCGGCTTCTCCAGCACCTCGTCCACGAGGCCGAACGCCTTCGCTTCCTGGGCCGAGTAGTACTTGTCGCGGTCCGTCTCGCGGGCGATCGCCTCCAGCGGCTGCTTCGTGTGCTTGGCCAGGATC
>JBGAQM010000425.1:0-4988 GCA_044220735.1 Urbifossiella sp.
GCGGGAAGCCGGCCCCACGTCGGTCACCGGTTCACGACGAACTCTTTCGTGTTCAGCAGCGCCCACACGAAGTCGCGCAACCCCACCGCCGGCGTCCGCGCGGCGGCGAGGTGGCGGCGCCCCACGTCCAACTCCCGCTCGTCCGGCGGCCGCGACAGCACCCGCAGGTACGCCTCGCGGATCAACTCGTCGGGGGCGCGGCCCTTCCCCTTGGCCGCCTGCCGGAGCCACCCGGCCGGCCGGTCGAGCAGCGCGTACACCTCCGGATCGTTCCGCAGGTAGACCGTCTGCAACAGCGCCGGCTCGTTCGACCGCTCGCAGTCGCAGTTGATCGCCCGCGGCGGCTTGCCGAACAGCGTCGTCGCGTACCCGTCGTCGCCGCGCTTGCCGGCGTACCCGCTCGACCGGCCGATCGCCCGCAGCCCGGCCGGGTCGGCCGTCAGCCGCTTCCGCTCGTCGTCCGACGCGGTCGCCATCACCACGGCGTCGTACACCACTTCCGCCGGCAGCCGCCGCAGGGGCGCCCGGCTGCCGTTCCGCTCGTCGTGCCGGTTCGTGTCGTTCGGCCGCCAGCTGCGCTGATACGTGTGGCTCGTGGCGATCGTGCGGTGCAGCCACTTCATGTCGAACCCGCTGCGGACGAACCCGTCGGCCAGGTCGTCGAGCAGCTCGGCGTTCGTCGGCGGGTTGGCGAGGTTCAGGTCGTCCGGCGGGTCGATCAGCCCGGCGCCGAAGTACGCCGCCCACACGCGGTTGACGAACGCCCGCGCGAAGTACGGGTTGCCGGGGTCGCGCATCCAGTCCATGACCGGCTGCCGCGGGTCGGGGTAGTCGCGGCGGACGACCTCCTCGCCGCCGAGCAGCTTCGGCGTGAGGACGCGCCCCGCGGCCCGCTGACCCGGCCGCGCCGGCGGGCGGGCGGCCAGGTTGTTGTGGACGAGCAGGTCCTTGAACGGCACGACGCGGCCGGACGCGACCAGCTCCGCGAAGCGCCGCTTGTAGTCGCCCGAGTCCTCGTCGAGCCCGCCGAGCCCGAGCCCCTGGAGCATCGCCGTCACGTCGGCGCGGTTGCCGGTGCCGTAGCGCACCCCGCCGAAGAACGCCGTGAACTGGTCGAAGTCCTGCTTCGTCCACTGGTCGTACGGGTGCTTGTGGCACTGGGCGCACTGGAGGCTCACCCCGAGGAACGCGTGCGCCACCGCCAGCGCCCGCTCGCCGGGGTTGCCCAGCGCCCGGCGCGTCCAGAAGTACGGCATCGTCGGCCGCGCCGCGAAGTCGGCCGGGTCGGCGCGGCGGAAGTACCCGCTCTGCTCGGCGCAGTAGTCGGCGAAGCTCTGGTTCGGCCCGCGCCCGACCGCCAGCACGATCCCCTCGACGAGCCGGTCGTACGGCACGTTGTCGGCGACGCGGCGGTACACCCAGTCGTACCACAGGCCGGCGGTCGCGCGGTTCAGCCCCTGCTCGCCGCCGAGCGGGCCGTTGCGCTCGGCGTTGCCGGCCACGTCGCACAGCCGGGTCGCCCACCACGCCGCGTAGGCCGGCCGCGTCAGCAGCTCGTCCACCTTCTTCGCGCGCCGGTCCGCGGCCGGGTCGGCGAGGAACGCCCGAACCTCGTCGGGCGCCGGCAGGGTGCCGGTCAGGTCGAGGCTCAGCCGGCGGAGGAACTCGGCGTCGGAACACAACTCCGAGGGCACGAGCCCGAGCTTCCGCAGCCTGGCGACGACGAGTTCGTCGAGCTTCGTGGGCGTCGGCACGGCGGGGTAGCGGGGGCCGACGCGGTCGGAGACGGGGTAGAGCACGGTGACCGGCGCGACGCCGTTGTCGTAGAAGGCGACGACGGCCGTGTCGCCCTTGCCGGCGGCGGTCACGACGCCGTCCGCGCCGACCGCCGCGACCGACTCGTCGTTGGTGCGGAACCGGCACAGCGGGGTCACGTCCTCGCGGGTGCCGTCGGCCCACCGCGCGACGACGCGGAGGCGGGCAGTGTCGCCGGACTTGCTGAAGACGATCTCGCGCGGCTCGACGTCGAGCCCGGCGAACGCGGCGTCCGCTTCTTTCACGCCGCCGGCGCCGCCCTTCGCCCAGCGGAGGAGGAGGTTGTGCTCCCACCCGCCGGCCGGCATCCGCTTCCCGCCCTTGTGGGCGACCGCGGCCGTGGGCTTCCGCAGCATCAGGCTCGCGGCCGGGTTGGTCGCGTCGAGGCGGTCGGCGATGGCCTTGTGGTCGGCGGCGAAGTCGTAGCCGAACAGCGACAGCCGGAACCCGCCCTGCCCCTGGAACGACCCGTGGCACGCCCGGCCGTTGCACCCGAGTCGCCCCAGCAGCGGAAGGACGTGCCGCTGGAAGCCCGGCACGTCGGCGCCCGCCGCGGCGGCGAACCGCTCGCTCGCGGGCGGCGTGGGGTCGGCGGCGGCGCACGCCGTCGGGAGCGCGAGTGCGACGGCGGCGGCGAGGGTACGCATGATCCGGCCCGGAGTGAACGGCCCCCGACATGAAACCCGATCGCGGCTGGCGGGTTCCGCCGCCGACGTCTACCGCGGCCGCGGCGCGAGGAGCGGGCGGAGGGCGACCTCGAAGGCGTCGGCCTGCCGCTGGAACCCGAGGTCGGTCGGGTGCGAGCCGTCCACCGTCCCCTCGCCGTCGTCGCCGATGAGCGCGTCGCCGCGGAGGTAGTGCAGGTTCCGGTCGCCGGCCGCGACGAGGGCGTCGAACGCCGTGCGACACGCGGCCCGGCTGTCGGCGTTCCGCTTCGCCAGCGCGGGGAGCACGGCGGCGTTCGCGTAGGTGCGGTCCTCGACCAGCAGGACCGGCGTGGTCGGCTTCGCGGCGCGGAGCGCCTTCACGAACGGCACCGTCCGCTCGGCGACCTGCGCGGGGGAGAGGTTCGGCAGGCAGTCGAGGACGAACACGGCCGCGTCCAGCCCGCCGAGGAGGGCGGCGATGTCGGGGTCGAGGGTGCCGCTACCGGAGAACCCGAGGTTGACGACGGGGCGGTCGAAGCGGCGGCCGAGGATGGCGGTATGAACCATCCCCGGCCGCGACGCGCACCCGCCCTGCGTGATGGACGTGCCGTAGAACACGACCGGCGTGCGACGGTCGGCCGGGCGGGGGTCGGCCTTCTTGAGCGCGGCCGTGTCTGGCAAGCCGACCTCGACCGCCGACACGCCGTTGTACAGCGGCAGGTACAGGAGGAACTCCTTCTCGCCGGGTTCGAGCCCGGACGCGAGCTGGGCGGTGGTGGTCTCGGCCGCGGGCCGGCCGTTCGCCACCCACCGCCACCCGGCCGCCGTGCGGACGTACAGGTCGAGCCCGCTCACCCCGGTCGCCGGCATGTGCGGCATCGCCAGGTTCTTGTTGGTGACCGTCCAGCGGGCGTGGATCGTCGTCGCGGCGGTGACGAACCGGACGCACAGCCCGGTCGAGTGCCGACTCAGACCCCAAACGGGAGGGCGGGCGGTCTTCTCGGCGCGGGCGGGGAGGCGGTCGAACGGCGCTTTCGTGTCGGCCCAGCCCTGGCCCTCCAGGCCGAGCGGGCGGACGTCGTACCACCGGACACCGGTGGTCGGGTCGAGTTTCCCGGCGGCGGGGTCGATGGCCGGGCCGGCGGTGAGCGCGACTGGGAGGACGAGGGTTGCGAGGGCGGCGAGGCGGGTCATGGCGGGAGCCGCGGAGGGGTGGGGTTCGGTCGGGCGCCATGCTACCCCGCCCCCGCCGCCGGGTCCAGCGGTGCGCCGCGCGGCGGCCGTCAAACGTCGCAGAGCCGCACCGCCTGCCGTAGCCCCTCCAGCGGGTCGCGCGTGGGGATGAACTCCTGCCCGACGTAGCCGGTGTACCCGACCGCGACCAGCTTCCGCATCACCGCCGGGAAGTTGATTTCCTGGTCCTCGTCGAGCTCGCCGCGGCCCGGCACCCCCGCCGTGTGGACGTGGCCGATGACGTCCTTGTTCGCCTCGATCCGCCGGATGATGTCGCCGTGCATGAGTTGCACGTGGTAGACGTCGAACAGCAGCTTCACCCGCGGGGAGCCGACTTTGCGAACGACGTCGGCGCAGAAGTCGAGGTCGTCGCCCTGGTAGCCGGGGTGCCCCTTCATGGGGTCGGACGAGTCGCGGGTGTTGAGGTGTTCGAGGCACACGGTGACGCCCTTCCGCTCGGCGTGGCGGGCCAGTTCCTTCAGGCCGGCGACGCAGTTCCGGGCCGCCTCGTCCGGCGGGATGGCGCCCGAATGCGGGTCGTCGGGGTTCCGCCACTTGTACCCGGTGAAGGTGATGACGGCGGGGAAGCGGGCGTCGGCGCAGGCGTCGATCATGCGGCCGGTGCGCTCGAGGTTCTCGGCGTGGAACTGGGTGTTGTTGAACCCGCGCACGAAGGGCATCCCCGGCATGCCGTTGGGGGCGAGGGCGCAGGTGAGGCCGTGCTTGTGCAGCACCGGCCAGTGTTCGGGGCCGACGACCTCGACGGACGGCACGCCGAGTTGCCCGGCGACCTCGCAGGTGCGTTCGATGTCCCAGCGCTCGGCGCGGGCGTTGAAGCACCAGAAGACGATCGACTGCCGGACGCGGCCGTTGCGGACGGCCGGCGGGTCGGCGGCGTCGGCGGGTGCGGCGGCGACCCCGGCGGCGGCGGGGCCACCCCCTTGCAGAACCTGACGGCGGTCGGGCATGGCAGGTGCTCCGGGTCGGGGTGTGGGCAGTATAGCTGGAGGGGTTCGGCGACGGGCGCGAACCCGGATTTCGGTCGGCGGCTCCTCTTGTCGTGCGGGCGGGCCGGGATTAGGATTTCACCGACGGATTCCTCTGTAGCTCAGCGGTAGAGCAGCCGGCTGTTAACCGGCGGGTCGTAGGTTCGAATCCTACCGGAGGAGCTGAGGAGTCGGTTGCGAACTCGCGCCGACCGAGCAGTTCACACCGACACCCCGGGGAGAGACGCCCCGGGGTGTTCGCGTTTCACGCCCTTATTTCGCAAGGGTTTGGGGATTGCGGCACGCG
>JBGAQM010000426.1:0-5332 GCA_044220735.1 Urbifossiella sp.
CGCGGAAAAGTACGTGTCCGGCTCCGCCCGCGAGAGGTCGGCGGCGCGCTGGTAGGCGTGCGAAGTGAGGATGAGCCGCTCGACGTGCCGCAGGTCGTAGCCGCTGCGGACGAACTCCCGGGCAAGCCAGCGCAGCAGTTCGGGGTGCGATGGCTCGCCGCGCTCCCAGTCGTCCACTGGCTCGACGATCCCGCGGCCCATCAGCCGCGCCCACACGCGGTTCACCGCCACCTGCGCGAACCGCTCGTTCGCGGGGTCGGTCAGCCACCCGGCCAGCCGGTCGCGCGCTTCGACCGTCTTGTCCGGCGTCGTCTTCAGGAGTGTGTCGAACGGCCAGCCAGCGGTCACGGTCGTCCCAGGCGTCAGCGTCACCTTAATGAGCGGCTGCCGGCCGCCGACTCCGATCTTGTCGGGGGGCACGCTGCTCGTCTTCGGCACAGCCAGCGACTTCGCCCCGAGCAGGCCCGCGAGTTGGAACAGTTCCTTCTGCGTGGAGCGGTGGGCGGGGGCGTCGTGGCAGCGAGCACACTTCATGTTCACGCCGAGGAACGCCGCGGACACTACCACCGCCTTCTCGGCCATCGGTACGTCGTTCCCGGACGCGGTCGCGAACCCGGCCGGGCCGCCGCCGCGCTCGCTGCCGCGCATCCGCACCAGTTCCGTCACCACCACGTCGAACGGCTTGTTGTCGAGGAACGCTTCGTGTAACCACCACCGGAACGGCCCGGTGTTGTTGAGCGTCGGGTTGAGAATGTTCGGGTTCTCGGCCAGCACGTCCTGCCAATAGCCGACCCAGTGCCCCGCCCGTCGCGGGTCCGCGAGAAGACGGTCGATCGCTCGCGCCCGCTTATCGGGGGAAGTGTCGGCGAGGAAGGCAGTGATTTCGGTCGGCGTCGGCGTCATTCCCACCGTGTCGAGCGTGACGCGGCGGAGAAACGTGAGCTCGTCGGTGAGTTCGGTGCGCTTGCCGGGCGGCTCTGCGTACCGGCCACCCTCGGCGACCCAGTCGCGGAGCATCTGCACGTCGCGGGCACTTAGCCGGCCGCCCTGCGGGGGCATCAGGCCGTCGTCGTCCCCCGCGGTGATGCGCTCGATGAGTGTGCTCTCGGCCGGCTTCCCGGGGACGACGGCGTCGGACGGCCGGTCGAGCCGCAGGTCGCCCTTCGCCTTCGCCCCATGGTGGCAACTGAAGCACTTCGCCTCCAGGATCGGCCGTACGTCCTTCGCGTAGTTCAGCTTCCCCTCGACCCGGCCGGCGGGGGCCGCGGCTGCAATCTTCGTCGCAACGAAGTAGTCGATGGGGTTGTGTGCGGCGAACGCGGCAGGCAGCGGCGGGACGGAAACGTCTGGCGACTTCGCCAGCCACTCGCGCGCCGCGCCCCGACGTGCGTCCCATTGCGGCCGTGTGGCGGCGAACACAGCCGCGCGGCGCTCCGTGTCGAGCTTCGCGAGTCGGGCCTCTTCCGAATCCGCGAAGGTAGTCCATCCGGCGTCCGTGTAGGGCACCGAGGTGCCGAGAAGCACGAACGACGTAGAGCCATCCGGCGAAACGGCCACGACTGTCTCGCCCAGGTCCGGCCGGCGGATGCCAGTCTTGCTGATCCGACCGCCGACAATCGTTTCGAGCACGACGAGGTGTTCACCTCCGGCCGATTTGAACTCTATCCACTTCTCGCGATTGCCCGGCGGGGCGAAGCGGAAGTCGGGGCCGAGGTTCAGATACGGGTCGAGGCTCGGATCGCGGCCGTCGGAGCCGTCCCCGATGCCAGGCGGGAAGGGTGTGTTCATCACGACCGTGCCGTCGATCACGAGGCGGGCGGCTCCTCGGCCGCGGAGGAGGAGACGGTGCGTCCCGGCCGGAAGTGAGACACGCGACATCGCCCGCAGGAGGTACGGGTTCGGGCGGTCGGCGCGGACGCCAGTGTCGATGTACTTGTGGGGTGTGCGGGGGAAAGCGAAGGCGGGGGCGTCGTAGTATTCGGCCGCGGGCGGTAGGGGAACCGCGGGCCACACGTTGTCGGCCGGCACGCCCTGCTCGCACAACTCGACGCGGACCCGCCCGGCGGGCACCGAGGCGGGCTCGGGCCGCGGCAGACTCCCGGCGCCGGACATAAGTATAGCCAGGCCGATCGCCACCGCCATGACCGCCTCACCGCCTGGGGATGTGCGAGCGAAAGAGACATGATAGCGGACCAGCTGCGCACATGCGACGGGTCAGCCGTCAAGTGCCCGCCGCACGGCAACCAAGAGCTCGGCCGGCGTGTAAGGCTTCGGCAGCAGCGGCCCTGGCACCTCAACGGTAGAACCGGACGCGAACAGCACCCGTAGGTCCGGCCGCGCGCGCCTCAGCGCCGTCGCCAACTCGCGGCCGTCCTGCCTCGGCAACCCCACGTCAGTCACCAGCAAGTCGATCGGCCCGGCGTACAGCCGCGCCCGCTCCTCGCCGGTCGCGCCGTCGTCGGCCTCCAGCACGCGATAGCCGGCTTGCTGGAGCGCAGTCGCGGTCAGGTCGCGCACTCCGGTCGCGTCCTGAACTAGCAACACCGTCGCGGCTCGCGGCGGCGTCGCCGGTGGCGTCGGAGGCACGACCGCGGGCGTCGACTCGGCAGGCGGGAAGAACACCCGCACGCTCGTCCCCCACCCTACCGACGACTCCACCTCAATGTGCCCGCCGACGGCCCGAACGATATCCGCCACGGTGGCCAGTCCAACGCCGTTCCCGGCTGCCCCCTTCGTCGTGAAGTACGGCTCGAACATCCGCGCCCGCACCGCCTCGGTCATCCCCACGCCGTTGTCCGCGACCGTGAGCGCGACATACCGCCCTGCCGGCACCGACGCGGGCCACCCGGCGCGGGATCGATCGACCACCGTGTCCGCGGTGCGGAGCGTTACGGTGCCACGGCGCGGGACCGCGTCGCGGGCGTTGGCCACCAGGTTCAAAACGACCTGCGCCAGCGCCCCGGCACCGACCGGGATCGGATGAACGCCGGCGGCCAACGACAGGTCGAACGTAATGTCCTCGCCGCAGAAGCGGCGGAGCAGACGTTCCAGGCCGCGGACCTCCGCGTTCGGGTCTGTCGGGCCGGCACACGTCGGCGTCGGCTTCCCGAACGCAACCAGTTGCCGGGCTACGAGCGCTGCGCCGGCGACGTGGCCGACGATCTCGCCCGCCGGGTCGCGGAGCGGGTCGCCGGGCGGCAGCAGGTCGCGGAGCATTTCCGCGTGCCCCGAGATGATCGTCAGGCAGTTGTTGAAGTCGTGTGCCACGCCGGTGACGAGTCGGCCCAGGGTGCCGAGGCGGGAGGCGTCGCGCAGCGCGGCTTCGACCCGGGCCAACTTCGCCCGCAACTCGCGTTCGGCGGCCGTCTCGGTCAGTTCGGTAGTGGTCCCGTCCACGCGGAGCGGTAGGCCGTCGGCGCGGCGTACCAACCGCCCGCGCGAGACGACCCGCCGCCCGCTCGCGGTGTGCTCGAGGACGAACGAACCGACCTCTAGGAGGGAGGCGAATGAGTCGCGTAGAGTGACGCACTCGTCGTCGGGGACGGCGCCGAGCCAGCCATTCGGCTTGTCGAGGTAATACTCGGCCGGATGTCCTAGGAGTCGTTCGACCGGCCCGGCAATCAGATAGACGAGACTGCCGTCCGGCGACACCGACCACACGACATGATCGAGCCCCGAGAGCACGGCGTCGGCGGTCACGACGGCGCGCGGCGTGCCCGGGGTAGGCGTAGGGTTCGCCTCGCGCGGCGCCGGCCGCGGGATGAGCAGCGGCGTCGGCAGCGCGGCGGCCAGTTTCGTGTCCGGCGGCAGACCGCCGGGCGGCTCGGCGAGCAGTGCGATCGGCGGCACGTCGGGGAGGACGAAGGATGCCCCCTGCGACACGAACTTGTCGAGGGCGCGCCGCAAGCGCTCGTCCGGGGCGGTGGTCACGACGTCCCCCCCCGGCGGTGGCGGGGCGGCGGCCGGGTCCATACGCTGGCCCGCGTCCCCTCCCCGCGCGATAGGTGGATTCGATGCGCTTCCTCGCCCCCGCGGTGGTCGTTGTCGTCGCCTTGGTGTCGTTTCCCGCCCCGCCCGCCGCCGCGGACGACGACTACGCCCTCGGCTCCGACTCGATGCCTCAGCCGGACGTGCTGAAGGGAACGGTCACCGGGGCCGACCTGGTGGAGATTGCGTTTACGCCGGCACCGAGCGCGACTACTGGGTGTACGTGCCGGCGCAGTACCGCGCGGAAGCGCCGGCGTGCGTGATGGTGTTTCAGGACGGCGGCAGCTATGTGGCCGAGAAGGGCCAGTACCGGGTGCCGGTCGTGTTCGACAACCTCATCCATCGGAAGGAGATGCCCGTCACGGTGGCCGTGTTCGTGAACCCCGGCGTCTTCCGGCCGAGGGGAAGAACGAGGCACGTGCAAGAACCGGCCGTTCGAGTACGACACGCTGTCCAACCAGTATGCCGGCTTCCTGGAGAAGGAGGTGCTGCCGGAGGTGGGAAAAACCGTGAAGCTGCGGCAGGACGCGGCCGGTCGTGCGATCTGCGGGGCCAGTTCCGGCGGCATCTGTGCTTTCACGGCGGCGTGGGAGCGGCCCGACCTGTTCTCGAAGGTGCTCAGCCACGTCGGGAGTTTCACCAACATCCGCGGCGGCGACGTGTACCCCGGCCTGATTCGCAAGACCGAGCGCAAGCCGATCCGGGTGTTCCTGCAGGACGGGTCGGGAGACCTGGACAACCCGCACGGGCACTGGCCGCTGGCGAACCAGAGCATGACCGCCGCCCTGCGGTTCATGAACTACGACTACCGGTTCGTGTACGGCAACGGCGCCCACAACGGGCGGCACGGCGGCGTCATCCTGCCGGACAGCCTCCGCTGGCTGTGGCGGTGACCCGACGCGGGCGGAGCAGTCACCGGGATGTGGACACGCGGGCCAAGATTATTGTTTCCGCGGCGCCTGCCTTCACGTCGCGGAAACATGTCATCCGGGAAGAATGACGCCTGTCCGATCTCGTCGTGGTGTTTGGAACGCCCCGAAAAAGTTGTCCCACAACGGGTTGTGTGTACGACGCGCCCGCGGACCTAATTCGCCCCGAGTAGAGCAGCAATCAGATTGTCGTGCGGGTAGCTGTGCCCGAGGTGCTGGCGGAAGCCCTCGGCGTATGCCACCCCCGCGGCCTTCCCCTGGGCAGCGCCCCAGTCCTTCATCGAGTCCACAAGGTTATCGACGCCGTGGTGCTTCCGCAGCCACGCCCGCTGACTCTCGTGGCACGCCAGCATCCGCGCCTTCCCCTCGATCACCGCCGACACGTCCACGCGGAACGCCGGTGCGATGGCGTTCCC
>JBGAQM010000003.1:0-42723 GCA_044220735.1 Urbifossiella sp.
GTGGACAAGCACACCGGCTCCGGCGGCCTGTGGAACACGCCGTACCCGGCCGGCACCGACACGAAGGACGCCGCGGCGACGCTCAAGGCCGGGCAGAAGGTCGGCAAGATCCCGCTGAAGAAGGCGGACAAGCCGGTCGGCGAGTGGAACACGTTCCACATCACGATGGTCGGCGACAAGGTGACGGTGAAGTTGAACAACGAACTGGTCGTGGACCGCGCCGCGCTGCCGAACTACTGGGACAAGGGGAAGGCACTGCCGGCCGCCGGGCCGGTGGAACTCCAGTTCCACGGCGACCCGCTGTGGTTCAAGAACATCTACCTCAAGCAACTGCCGAACTGACCGGCGGCGGTCACACGTTGAACCGGAAGTGCAGCACGTCCCCGTCCTGGACGGGGTATTCCTTCCCCTCCAGGCGGAACCGGCCGGCCTTCTTCGCGCCGGCCTCGCCCCCCAGCTCCACGAAGTCCGGAAAACTCACCGTCTCGGCGCGGATGAAGCCGCGCTCGAAGTCGGTGTGGATCACGCCCGCCGCCTGCGGGGCGAGCGTCCCGGACGGGATCGTCCACGCCCGCGCCTCCTTCGGGCCGACGGTGAAGAACGTCACCAGCCCGAGCAGCCCGTAGCCCGCGTTGATGACGCGCGCCAGCCCCGTCTCGCTCAGCCCGATCGCGGCCAGGAAGTCGGCCTTCTCGCCCTCGGGGAGCATCGCGATTTCCGACTCGATCTTCGCCGACACCACGACGCACGGGGCGCCGCGCTCCTTCGCCATCGCCTCGGCCTTCGCCGACAGCGCGTTCCCGGTCGCGGCCGACGCCTCGTCCACGTTGCACACGAACATCACCGGCTTGGTGGTGAGCAGCTGCATGTTCGCCAGTTGCTTCCGTTCGACCTCGTCGCGGGTGGCCGTGGCCCGGGCGGGCTTCCCGTCGGACACGACCTTCAGCACGCGCTCCATGAGGCCGATCACCTCCTGGGCGTCGCGGTCGCCGGCCTTCGCCTTCTTCTGCGTCGCCGGGACGCGCTTTTCCAGGCTCTCCAGGTCGGCGAGGATGAGTTCGAGCTCGACCACCTCGGCGTCGCGGAGCGGGTCCACGCTCCCCTCGACGTGCGTGATCTCGTCGTCGGCGAAGCAGCGGAGGACGTAGAGGATCGTGTCCACCTCGCGGATGTGCGACAAGAACTGGTTCCCCTTGCCCTCGCCCTTGCTGGCGCCGCGGACCAGGCCGGCGATGTCCACGAACTCCAGTTGCGTCGGGATGAGCTTCGCGGAGCCGGCGATCTTGGCGAGCGTGTCGAGCCGCGGGTCGGGCACCTCGACGCGGCCGACGTTCGGCTCGATGGTGCAGAACGGGTAGTTCGCCGCCTGCGCCTGCATGGTCGAGAGAAGGGCGTTGAACAGGGTCGATTTGCCGACGTTCGGGAGGCCGACGATGCCGCAGCGGAAGCCCATGCCGAGTGTCTCCGGGAAAGCCGAAACTGGCTGAATACGGCCCGGAGCCGCGGGAGGCTAGAGCGCGACGACGACCTTGCCGACGTGCCCGCCGGCCGCGAGGTAGTCGAACGCCGCCCGCGCCTCCGCGAACGGGAACACGCGGTCGATCACGGGTCGGGTCTTGTGGGCGGAGAGCGTCAAGCACAGGTCTTCCAGAGAGTGGCGGTTGCCGACGAAGATGCCGCGGATCGTCACGTCCTTCATCACGGCCAGGATCGGGTTGAAACTCCCCGCGCCGCCCAGCACGCCGATCAGCGCGACCGCCCCGCCGTGTCGGACGGCTCGGAGGGATTTCTCCATCGTTCCCGCGCCCCCGACCTCGACGACCAGATCGACCCCTCGCTGCTTCGTCTCCTCCCAGGCCCACTTCTCCCAGGCCGGCGTGTCGGTGGTCACACAAACCGCGTCGGCTCCCAGCTCCCTGGCGCGGGCGGCCTTCTCCCGGCTCCGGGTCGTCAGCAGCACCCGCGCCCGGCGCATTTTCGCCAGCTGAAGCGCGAACACCGACACGCCACCCGTCCCCTGTACCAGGACCGTGGTCCCGGGGTAAGCCGAAGCCGGCAGCCAGAACGCACGGTGCGCCGTCAACCCGGCGCACGGCAGGGTCGAGGCTTCTTCGAACGACAGGTACTCTGGCATCCGGACGAGTCCTGCCTCCTCGAACAGGACGTATTCGGCCAGTACGCCATCGCGGTCCGCCCCGAGTGCGGACCGCGCCGCGCGCTCGGTGAGTCGCCCCTCGATCCACTCCTGAAAGAACGAGCCGATGACGCGGTCGCCCGGCTTCCATCGCGTCTCACCCTCGCCTACCGCGACGACCTCCCCGGCCGCGTCGGAGCCGAGCACGCGGGGCAGCGGCAGCTTCGGGTTGTACTCGCCGCGCGCCACCAACAAGTCGCGGTAGTTCAACGACGCGGCCCGTACTCGTACCAGCACCTGACCCGGACCCGGTACGGGGTCGGGGCGGTCTTCGTGCGTCAGGCTGTCGAACCCGAACCCGCCGCGGATGACGAACGCTCGCATCGCTGTTCACGTGCCGGCTCGGTCAACCGCTGTTCCCAGTCGTCGAAATCGGGTGGGGCCGGCCGTCGTCGTTATGGTACACTGTGCCGTGGGCGACTCGCCGCCCCCGCCCAACTCACACGGCCACCCGCATGAGCTCGGGCGACTCGCTCCACCTCGACGAACACCTGGCGCGGGTTCTCGCCGCCTACGACCAGGACATCGGCCCCGCGGACGCGAAGGCGCCGACCATCGGCGTCCAGCCGCTCAACGAGGGGTCGCTCAGCGAACTCATCCCCGACCCCCGCACCGCGCCGCCGCTGACCGCCGGGCCGCACCGCCTCGGCCGGTACGAACTCCGCCGCCAGCTCGGGAAGGGCGGTTGCGGCATCGTCTTCCTCGCCTACGACCCGAAGTTGAAGCGCGAGGTCGCGCTGAAGATGCCGCGGCCCGAGATGCTCATGAGCGCCGACGCCCGCCGCCGACTTGCGCGCGAGGCCCGTGCCGCGGCCGAGTTCGACCACCCAAACCTCGTCCCCGTCTACGAGTCCGGCGAGATCGGGCCGCTGTCCTACGTCGCCACCGCCTACTGCCCGGGAAAGACGCTCGCCGACTGGCTCGACCGCCAGTCGTTCCCGGTACCGCCGCGGCACGCGGCCCGGCTCGTCGCCACCGTCGCCGACGCCGTCCAGCACGCCCACGACCGCGGCGTGCTCCACCGCGACCTGAAGCCGAACAACATCCTGCTGATGGAGTCGAAGGGGCTGCCGCTCGACCAGGGGCCGCCGCCCGGGTCGGTGAACCTCCGCGGCGAGCACTTCGTCCCGCGCGTCCTCGACTTCGGCCTCGCCAAGCTCACTGCCCCGGCCCCCGGCGAGACCGCCACCCGGCAGGTGCTCGGCACGCCCCGGTACATGGCCCCCGAGCAGGCGCAAGCCCGCCACGAGGACGTGGACGTGCGCGCCGACGTGTACGCCCTCGGCGTCATCCTCTACGAGTTGCTCGCCGGCCGGCCGCCGTTCGACGGCGCCTCCGACGTGGAGATTCTGCGCCAGGCGATCGACGGCCGGCTCGTCCCGCCGCGGGAACTCCGGGCCGACCTGCCGCGCGACCTGGAGGCCATCTGCCTGAAGGCGATGAGCCGCACCCCGGCCAAACGCTACCGCACCGCGATCGACCTCGCCGACGACCTGCGACGGTTCCTCGACGACCTGCCGACGCTGGCCCGGCCGCTGAAGTGGACCGGCCGCGCCGCCCGCTGGCTCCGCCGCAACGACCAGGCCGTCGCCCTCGCCGTCGTCGTCGCGGTCGCGCTGGTGTTCATCACCATCGGCGTGTGGCACGCCCGCGAGACGGAGCAGCTGCGGACCGAGCGCGACTCCACGCTCGCCGCCCGGTCCCGCGCCGACCGCGAGCGCGAGCACGCCCGCCACCTCCGCGACGCCTTCCTGGCGTGGCGCGCCGGCGACGCCGCACAGCTGGGCGAGTCGCTGGCGTCGGCGAAGACGGTCGCGATGCTGAACAACGACGCCCCCGGGTTCGTGTGGGGCTACCTCGGCCAGCTCGGCCGGGCCGAGCGCGTGTCCGCCGCGGGGCCGCCGGGCGCGCGGGCGCTCGCGCTCAGCCCCGACGGTGCCCGGGTCGCCACGGGCCACGCCGACGGCGCCGTCGCCGTGTGGGACCGGGCGGCGGGGAAGCTCTTGCGCACGACCGCGGCCCATTCCGCCCCGGTGCGTCAGCTCGGCTACCTCGACGGCGGCCGGCGCCTCCTCACGGCGGGCGGCGACGGCGACCTCCGTGTCTGGAACGTCGGCGCCGACGGCGGGTTGACCCCGCAGGCGCGAGCGTCCGCGGTCCCGGGGCCGGCAACGTCATTCGCCGTCGCGGCGGACGGGCGGCGCGTGCTGGTCGGGACGGAACTCGGCGTCGTCGTGCTGTGGGACGCGGCCGACAACCGCGTCGAGCGCGTCTGGGAGGCTGGCGGCCCGGTCGCCGCGGTCGCGCTGTCGCCGGACGGCAAGGTCGCCGTCGCCGGCGGCGACGAGACGTACACGTGGGACGTGGCCGCCGGCCGGCCGGGAGCCCCGGTTCGTGGGGCGGAGGGCGCCCGGGCCTTCTGCGTGCTCCCCCGGGCGGGCGGCGACTGGTTGTTCGCCGCCGTCGGCCGGACCGACGGCGCCCTTCACCTGTTCGACCGTGCCGGCCGCGAGGTGCGCAGCGGGACGAGTTACGGCGTGGACGCGACCACGGTCGCCGCGAGCCCCGACGGGTCGCTCGTCGCCTGCGGCGGGGCCGACGCCGCGGTGCGCGTGTACGACGTGGCGACCGGCGCGCCGCGGGCGCTCCTGCGCGGGCACGACGCGGCCGTGCGCGGCGTCCGGTTCGTGCCGGACGGCCGCACCCTCGTCACCGTCGATGACGACGGCGTCTTCAAGGTCTGGGACACGACCGTCGATCCGGAGGGCACCACGGTCCGCGGCCTGCCCGGCACCGTCACCGCCGTCGCCGCCCACCCCGACGGCCGCGGCTACGCCGTCGCCTACGCCGACGGGTCCGTGGACGTCGGGTTGCAGCGCGGGGCGGCGCCGCGCCGCGTGCCGGCCGGCGGTCGCGGGCCGTTGGCGGCGCTGCGGTTCCCCTCAGACGGTCCGCCGGTCGGCGTCGAACTCAGCGGCCGCGTCGCGGTCGTGTGGCGGTTCGGGAACGAGCCGACGGCGGTGATGCGGGTGGAACTGCCCGGGGGGGTGTCGTCGGTGGCCCTGTCGGCGAACGGCGGGCGGGTGGCCGTCGGCGGGGAGCGGGGGCGGGTGAGCGTGCGGTCGGTGCCCGACGGGGCCGAGGTGTTGGCGGCCGCCGCCGCGGCCGCCCCGGTCCGGCACCTGGCACTATCCGACGACGGGGAACGGGTCGCGGCGCCGACCGCGGGATACAAGGTCGGCGTGTGGGCGGCGGGCGCCGAGCACCCGATTGCCGAGGTGGCCGGCCACGGCGACGGCCTGTGGCTGCTCCGCTTCTTCCCGGCCGGCGACCGCTTCGTGACCGCCGGCCGCGGCAGTTCGCTCCGCGTGTGGTCGGTGGCCCCGGCCCGCGAGGAGGCGGCGCTCCTGGGGCACGTCGGCCGGGTGACGGCGGTCGCGGTGACGTCGGACGGGCGGACGCTGGTGAGCGGCAGCGACACGGGCGAGGTGAAGTTGTGGGACGTGCGGACCGGCCTGGAGTTGATCGGCCTCCGACGGCACGCCGGCCCGGTGACGGCCGCCGAGTTCGCCCCCGGCGGCTCGCTCCTGCTGACCGCCTCGACCCCCGCCGGCGGCCGCGGCGAACTGGCGTTCTGGGACGGCCCGCAGTAGTACCGGGCGCGCCGCCGCGGGCGGCGGTCAGGCCGTCCCGGCGATGATGATGAGCGGCCGCTTCGCCTCCTCCGGCTCGGCCCGGCGGATCAGGTCGCGGACCATCCACGGCACGTTCCCCTCGCCGAACAGCAGGAACCCGAGCGTGCCGCTCACCGGCGTCTCGTCCGTCCACCCGAAGTGGATTTCCGGCGGCCGGCCGACCTTCCCCATCTCCAGGGCCAGTGCCGCCAGCGTGTGCGAGATCGACGCCACCTCGGTGATGCGCATGATGTACCGCCCCTCCTCCTGCACCACCTGGAGGACCGGCTCGTGCTCGAACTCGCTCACGTCGGCCAGCTCCACCTGTACGAACACCACCATCAGTTCCGGCGGCAGCCGGTGCTCGACGCGGATCTGCGCCTCCTTGTCCGCGAGCGACCGCCGCCCCGGCCGGTGCGGCACCAGCACGGTCAGCTCCAGGTGGCGGATGGTGTCCCACAGGAACTGTGACTCGGCGTCGGCGAACTTGAACCCGCCGAACCGCAGCTCGCGGCTGCGGGCGTACCGCGACACGAACGACGTGAGCAGGATGGTGGCGATGAAGAACAGCGAGATGAGGAGCCCCTGGAAGCTCTTCTCGACCTCGTTGGCGACGGTCGTGTACACGAACACGGCGGTGATGACGGCGAACGGCCACGACAGCCGGCGGAACCACGGGCCGGAGCGCGACTGCCACACGTCGATGACGGCGGCGACGCACGCGCTCGTGATGAGCACGAGTACGCCGGTGGCGTAGGCGCCGCCCTGGGCGTCCACGCTCGCCTTGAAGACGTAGGTGACGAGCAGGTTGATGGCGGTGAACAGGAACACCAGCGGCCGCACGGCCCCGGCCCACTCGGGGGCCATGCCGTACTTCGGCAGGTACTTCGGGACGAGGTTCAGCAGCCCGACCATGGCGCTGGCCCCGGCGAACCACAGGATCACGATGGTGCTGACGTCGTAGACCGTGCCGAACGCGGGGCCGAACAGCGGGCACACGGCCGCCGTCGGGCCCTCGCCGTGCGCGATGTACGCCAGCGCCCGGCCGGCGGCGGGCTTTTTCGGCCAGTCCTCGGCGTGGTGCAACTCGCGGCCGGCGGCGTCGCGCGGGTAGCCGCCCCCGGCCGCGACCGGGGTGATATCCGCCGGCGGGATGATCGTGCTCACGACGACCGCCGACCCGAGCAGGTAGACGCTCATGACGAGCGCCGCGACCGCGAGGAGCTTGCGGGTGTTGGCGATGCGGCCGGCCGGCCGGGCCGGGTCGTCGTCCGGGTTGCCGCGGACGTTCGCCGCCACCGCCACGCCGGTCTCGAACCCGCTCAGGCCGAGCGCCAGCTTCGGGAACAGGAGCAGGCTCACGGCAATCATCCCGCCCCAGCCGGCGAACTCCCACGAGCCGAGGGGGTTGTGCGGCAGGTGCCACTCGCCGGCCTCCAGGCGGGCGACCCAGGCGTGCCACAACTCCGGGTGGTCGGTCAGGTACGCGAGGCCGGCGCCGACGACGACGAGGTTCAGCGCCAGGTACACGCCGACGATCCCGGCCGCGATGCCGATGACCTCGCGGAACCCGCGCATGAACGTGCCGCCGAGCAGGACCAGCAGCAACATCGTGATGAGGACGAGTTGCCGCGTGTCGTCCTGGTCCGCCCCGGGCTTCCACGGCCAGTTCGGGTTCTCGACGACGTGGACCGCCGCGTCGGCCGCGGACAGGGTCTTGGTGATGACGAACCCGGTCGCCGCGAACCCGAGTAGCACCAGCACCATGAGCTTGCCCGGCCAGCCGGCGACGAGCTTGGCGAGCATGCCGATGGAGCCCTGCCCGGTGAACGACCGCCCGGCCACGTAGGCGTAGACGGGGAGCGCGCCGAACAGCGTCAGCAATACCAGCACGACCGTCGCCAGCGGGGCGAGGAGGCCGGCGTTCTGCACGGCGATCGACGGCTGGTAGCCGAGGGTGGAGAAGTAGTCGACGCCGGTCAGGCACATGACCCACAGCCAGAACGACTGGTGGTGCCCGGCCGGCTCCGCGTGCGGACCCGGGGATTGGCTCATGGGGGGTGGGCTGACGCCGCCGGTCGGCCGCGCGACGGGCGCGGGCGGGGCCGGCGGGCAGGGCGGTTTCCGGTAGGTCGCTACCGCCCCAAAACCGTCCGTCATCTTAGCGAAAACCGGCCCCGCGCTCAGCGAGGCGGGCCGAATCCCGGCGGCGGCGGGGTGCCGTCGGGTAGCCAGAACTCGTCCGGCAGCCCCAGCGACTTCCGGAGCACCGGGTACGCCGCCCGTGCCGCCCGCACCTCCGCCGCGTAGTCGAACTGCGGCCCGCCCGGTGCGGGGACCAGCGCCTTCCCCTTCTCGCCGCCGAGGTCGCCGACCGCCTCGCGCACCATCGCCTCGAGCGCCCCCGCCTTGCGGAACAGCGGCCGGAGCTGGGCGTCCGACAGCCCGAACATCTTGTCCATCGCGGCGAGGACCTTGTCCCCGTCCATCACGCGCGTCAGTTTCGCGCCGTCGGCCGTGTACCCGACCACGTCCTTGGCCGCACCCGGAAGGAGGAACGTGTTCTTCAACTTGACGCCCCCGAGGAACGCCCGGTACAGCGGCCGCGCGGCCTGGAACTGCACGCGGTCGGCGAGAATGTGCCGGTCGAGCTCGGCGTCGGGCATCCGGGCGTACTCGGCGGCCGTCTTGCGGCCCGGCCCGGTGAACGGGCCTTCCGGCTCGGGCACGGGCGAGCCGCCGGGGCCGCGCCGCTTCGGGGCGAACACCAGCCCGCCGCCCGGGGCCGGGTCGAGCGCCAGGTTCCGCTCGCCGACGCCGAGCTCCTTGATCTCGAACGCCGCGAGCTGGTCGAAGTACGCGGTGCCGGCGAACTTGAACCGGCCGTCCGGCGCGAAGCCCGCCGACACGTCCTTCCAGGCCGCCACGCCCTTGCCGCGGAGGACCGCGCCCAGCGACTTGAGCCGCATCGCGTCGACCGTCAGCCCGTCCTTCGCCGGGGGCCCGATGTCGAGGAACCCGGGCGGCGCCATCACCACGTCGATGCGGACCTTGCCGCCGCCGTCGGGGTTGAGGGTAAAGGTCTGTTCGCCGTCGACGCACCCGGACTGCCCGAGTGCGGCGAGGGCGACGGCTGCGAGCGTGAACCGGCGCATCAGTTGTCCCGTAGTACGGGGGAGGAGCCCGCTGGAATTGTGGTCGGGGTGGCGCCCGCTGGCAACCGCCGCGGCTGCTTGATTCCCCGCGCCGGCGGGGGTACGCTGGTGGTCTGTCGCCCCGACCGAAGGATACCCGAATGGCGTCCGACGCGGACCTGGCCAACGAGTTCTTCCAGGTGCGCCGGCACGGCGACGTGGCCGTGATCGTGCCGTCGCCGCAGGTCGAGCACCTGCCGGAGACGCTGCTGGAGCCGGCCGCCCAGCTCGTGCTCGCGCCGCTGAAGGCCGACCCGCCGGGTCAGATCATCGTGGACCTGGCGGCGGTCCGGTACTTCGGGTCGGCGTTCATCACGTTCCTCCTCCGGTGCCACAGCGTCTGCGCCGAGCGCGGCAGCGAGCTGGTGCTGGCCGGGGTGAACCCGAACATCCGCGAGCTCCTGCGGATCACGAACCTCGACAACCACTGGGCGCTGTACGACACCGTGGCCGAGGCCATCCACACGCTCGGCGGCTCCGATTGACCCTTCCGTGGACGTCGCCCTCTTGCGGTCGTGGCTCGACCTTCCGGCCGGGACGCCGTGGCCGCCCGAGCCCCACGTTTTGCTCGGGCTCTCCCCCGGGTCCGGGGACGCCGGCGAGGCCGAGACGCGGGCACTCGACCGGATGGACCGCCTCCGGCCGTACCAACTCCTCCACCCCGAGCTCGTCACGGAAGGAATGACGCGCCTGGCCCAGGCGCTCATCGCCTTCGGCGAGGCGCCGCCGGCGCCGCCGCGGTACGAGTTGATCGCCGAGCCGCCGGCGCCGCGTCCGGCCGAGCTGCCGGTCGTGGCGGCCGAAGACCGTCCACAACCGTCCGAAGACCTGCCGCTCGCCGTGGAACTGCCCGCGGGGCGGCGCTGGGTGTACGCCCGGCTGGCGGCGGTGCGGCGGGCGGCGCGGGCGTGGGACCGCGTCGGCCTCGTCCTCGGCGACCCGGACGACCCCGCGGACACGCCGTCGCGTGTCATGGTGCTGCTCGAAGCCGTCCGGCCGCTGCGGCCGCTGCTGCCGGCCGTCAGCGGCGTCGTCGGGGGCGTCGGCGAGCCCGGCGGGATTTGCGGCGCGCTCGTGCGACAACCGCTGCTCCTCGACACGTTCCGCCGACTGCTGCCGGACCAGCGGCTCGCCGTCGCGGCCGACTGGCGGCGCGGGCGCGACGCGCTGCGGCGCGAGTACGCCTGGCTCCGCCGGGTGTCGGCGCAGGGCCGCACGCGGCGGGCCGTCCGCCGCCGGGCGGACGCGGCGTGGCGCTGGGCGCGGCGGACGCCCGAACTGCTGTTGATACCCCTGCTGCTGCTGCTGCTCGCGCGGCAGTGGGCGCGGTGAGCGCGAAAGCCCCGGGGCGGCCGTCCCCCGCGTTCGCGCCCGTCGCTATAACACTACCAGACGCCCGGCACCTCTCCCCCGCCCGCGCCACCCACTCCCTCTCCTTCGAGACCAGGGAACCGACCCCGTGCCGACCCGCGAACCCGTTCGGACGCCGCGCGAAGTCCTCGCCTTCCTCCGCGAGCGCGAGGTGAAGGCCGTGGACCTCCGGTTCATGGACTTCCCCGGGCTGTGGAAGCACTTCACCGTCCCCGCCGGGGCGGTCACCGAGGACGTGTTCGAGGACGGCATCGGGTTCGACGGCTCCAGCCTCCGCGGGTGGATGCCGATCAACGAGTCCGACATGCTCCTCGTGCCGCAGCCGGACACGCTGTTCATCGACCCGTTCGCCAAGGACGTGACGCTGGCGATGCTGTGCAACATCCAGGACCCGCTCACGAAAGAGGACTACAGCAAGGACCCGCGGAACGTCGCCCGCAAGGCCGTCAACTACATGAAGAGCACCGGCACCGCCGACGCCGCGATGGTCGGCCCGTCGCTCGAGTTCTTCGTGTTCGACGACGTGCGGTTCGACCAGACCACGCACTCGGCCTTCTACGCGCTCGACGACAAGCGTGGAAGCCGCGTGGAACACCGGCCGCCGCGAGAAGCCGAACCTGGGCTACAAGGTGCCCTACCGGCAGGGCTACTTCCCGTGCCCGCCGACCGACGCGACGCACGACCTGCGCAGCGAGATGATGCTGGCGATGGAGGGGTGTGGGCTGACGGTCGAGAGCCACCACCACCAGAAGGCGACGGCCGGGCAGTCGGCCATCAACGTGCGCTACGACGACCTGGTGAGCGCGGCCGACGCGGTGCTGAAGTACAAGTACGTCGTCAAGAACGTGGCCCGGAAGCACGGCAAGACGGCGACGTTCATGCCGAAGCCGCTGTTCGACGACTACGGCAGCGGCATGCACGTCCACGTCAGCCTGTGGAAGAACGGCACCAACCTGTTCGCCGGCAGCGACTACTCGAACCTGTCCGACGCGGCGATGTACGCCCTCGGGGGGCTGTTGAAGCACGCCCCGGCGCTGGCCGCGATCACCAATCCGACGACGAACAGTTACAAGCGGCTGGTGCCGGGGTTCGAGGCGCCGGTGAACCTGGCGTACAGCCAGCGGAACCGGTCCGCGGCCGTGCGGATCCCGGTTTATTCGGCGCGGGCGAAGTCGAAGCGGCTCGAATACCGGGTGCCGGACGGGCGCGGCGAACCCGTACTCGCCTTCGCCGGGATGCTGATGGCGATGCTGGACGGCATCCGCAACAAGACGCACCCCGGCCCGCCGCTCGACAAGGACATCTATGACATGCTCGCCGAGGAGCTTAAGGACCTGGGCAAGGAAATGCCGGCCACACTCGACGAGGCGCTGACGGCCCTGGAGCGCGACCACGAATTCCTGCTGCATGCGCGGCGGCGTGTTCACCGAGCCTGGGGGCGGGGGGGGGCTGCCGGGTTTTGGGGGGGGTGGTGCAGGGGGCGCGGGCAAAGCCGCCCGCCCCGCGGGCCGCCCCGGCGGGCGCGCGGGCGGTTTTGTTCGGTTGCCGTGGGGGGCTTCGGGCGGCCCCGCGCGAAGCCGCAAGCGGCAACGGAACTACACCGCCGTCGCGCCCGCCGGGTCGGCCTGCGGGGCGGTCGGCTTTGCCGGCGCCGACGTCACCACCGCCCCCAACACGCGGCTTCCCGCCCCGGCCACCTGGCTCGTCGCCGTCGCGGCGCGGGTGGCCGCGTCCGAGCCGCCGCGGACGACCAGCAGCATCCCGTCGGCCTGCTCGGCCAGCGCCTTCAACTCCCGCTCCGCGGTCGTCGGCGGGGCGTCGAGCACGACGTACTCGTACTGCGCCTTCAGTTCGGACACCAGGTCCTTGAACTTGGCCCGCGTCAGCAGGTCGGCGCCGTCCACGGGGCCGCGGCCGGCGGGGAGGATGTAGAAGTTCGGCACGTCGCACGTCCGCACCGCCACGCGGAGGTCCACGTCGTTCATCAGGACCGACTTCAACGAGTCGCCGAGCCGGCCGAGGCGGAACAACTCCTGCTGCTTCGTGCCGCGGTAGTCGCAGTCGATCAGCACCACCCGCTTCCCCGACTGCGCCAGCGACAGTGCCAGGTTCGCGGCGGTCGTCGTCTTGCCGTCGCCGTCGCCGGGGCTGGTCACGACCACCGCCTTGTGGCCGGCGGAGCCGAGCGCGTCCGTGAGCGCCCGGCGCGCCGCACGGTACGCTTCGGCTTCAGGGCCGTTCGGCCGCGCGTAGCTCACCAGCGCCGGCGACCAGCCCTCCACCGACTTTTTCTCCACCGGCAGGTCCAGCCGCAGCGGCGGAATCTGACCGATCACCGGAACGCCGAGCGGCGGGCCGTCGTACTTCACCACGCGGGTCAGGCCGGTGCGGCGGACCGTACCGGACAGCACCACCGGCTTCGGCGGGGCCGCCTTCCGCCGCGGCTCGCGCTTCGGCCGGGCGGCGACCACTCCCGACACCAGCGACACCAGGAACCCGATCCCGAGCCCGCCCGCGAGCCCGATCGCCCCGCCGGGCACGAGTGACGCCGCCAGCAGCGGCGACACGCGCTCGCCCTCGGCGGGGGAACTGACGACCTCCGGCCCGCCCGCGACTGTGGCTGGTGCCGGCGACGGGGCGGGTGCTCCGACGGCGGGCGGTTTCGGCGGGCCGGAGAGGGGCAGCGGGGCGGGCGGTCGGGCGGCGAGTTGGTCGAGTTTGACCCGGATCGGGGCCGCCGTCCGCAGCGTGGCCTCGTCCCGCTGCACGGCCTCGGCGATCGCGGACGCGTCCGAGTTCAGCTTGGCCCAGCGGGTGGTCAGCGCCTCGCGATGGCGGTCGAGCGCGTCCTCGGCCGGCTTCGGCGGCGTGGCCTTCGCCAACAGGTCGCGGACGTAGACGATCTGCTCCTCGACCGCGAGCATGTCGCGGTGTTCCGGCCCGAGCCGGCGGCCGAGTTCGACCTTCTTGCGCTGGAACTCCACCAGTTGAGTCGCGTAGGCCTTTTCTTCCGGGGTCGGCAGCACCGGGGCGGCGGCGTCGGGGGTGACGCCGAACTGCTTCATGAGCGCGAGGCGGCGGCTCGGGTCAGTGCCGGCGGCGTCGATCGCCTTCAGGTCGCGGTCAGTGTCGCGGAGTTTTCCCTGTGTCGTCGCTAGGGCGGTCTTGTTCTGCGCCGCCCTGGTCTCTACCGCGGGTAGTGGCTCGGCCGTCACCGCGGCCAGCTCGCGTTCGAGCTTCTGACGTTCGGCGGCGACCCGGCCGTCGGGATCGACCGGCGTCGGGCTCGGGGCCGTGGGAACGGAGGTAGCCGCACCCTGTGTCGGCGGCAGCGGCGGGGTCGGCGCGGGGCGTGGGGTGCCCTCGGCGACGTAGGCGTCAGTCACCGCCTTGAGGTACTTCGGGGTGTCGGCGGGGTTCGGGCCGCGGAACACGAGGCGGAACCGGCCGTCGAGCGCCTCGACCGCCAGCCGGTCCTTCATGTAGGCAACGCGCTCGGAGGTCGTGGCGGGGAGCGGCGGGGCGAACGGTTCCAGGGCGTCGAGTCGGCGGGCGGCGCGGTCGAGGACGACGGGGGCGAGAACCGCGGCGGGGTCGCGGCCGGAGACGACGGCGTAAGACGCATACTCCGCCGGCTGCTTGCGGAAGTGGTCGTACCCCGCGGCCAGACCCGCGACGAGCCCGACGAACCCGCCCGTCAGCACCATCGCCCGCCGCGATCGGGTCGGCGGGGTGGCTTGGGCGGCGGGGGCCGGCAGGGCCGGGGCCCCGGTCGTGGCCTCGGGTGCGGCGGGGGAGGGAGTATCCGGTTGCGGCGGGAGGGCCACGGGGGTGCCTCGGGACGGTCGAACGGGGTGCGCGGCCAACCCCATTCTTGGGGGTCGTTCGGCCGAGGCCAAGGGGAGTTGGCCCGACCGGGTGCGGAAGCGTTTCCGGCTGTTCGGATTCGGCAACCTGGGGAGGTGCCGCCCGCCGCCCGGGATGAGCTGCCGCCCACGTCCGACGCCGCCAGCACCGGCCTGGATTGTCTGAAGTGCCGCGGATTTTGCGGGCGGGCCGTAATCTGCACCGGCGCGGGAACGTCGGGGGTTTCCGCTACAACCCCACCCGCGGCCGGGCAACGGCGCCCGAGGTCGTTTGCTCCGACGCCGGAGGGGGTTATAATCCTCCGGGGCAGCGAGTTCTCCCCTCGCCCGCGTGTCCGCTCCCGGTTCGACCTCTCGTCAGGGGTCCGCCATGCCGTCGCCGAGTAAGCGCCCCACCCCGCCGTCCGGGGAGGGCTTTCCGCCCGGGTCCGTGCTCTCGTTCCTTGCCGACCGGAATCAGGTCGATTTCGAGCTCGACTTCTTCGGCCGCATCCTCGCCGGCAACCCCGACTTCCACGAGGTACTGCGGGCGCAGGCCAGCAACCTGACGACGAAGGGCCGCCTCCACGACGGCCTGACGATCGACAAGAAGCTGGTCACCGCCCGGCCGGAAGACCCGACCGCCCACTACAACCTCGCCTGCCGCTACGCGCTGCTCAAGCAGCCCGACCTGGCGCTGGTGACGCTCCGCCGGGCGGTCGAGCTCGGCTACCGCGACTTCCGGTACATGGAGGAGGACCGCGACCTGGAGTCGATCCGCAAGGACCCGCGCTTCCGGCAACTCGTGAAGGAATTCCGGCGGAAGTAGTGAGATCGAAAGGCTGGTGAGCCTTGGATAACCCAGGTGTAATTTACGATCGGATGATATTGCGGATGCACCGCGGCGCGGTGGATCCCCACATAACGGGTGTTACAACATCCGGTAGAAAGTTCACCTCTGGGGTGAAAGACTATCCAATTCGACCGGCGATGTCGCCGGAGGCGATCGGAGGGATGGCGTTCGCGATTCTGAACGAAAAATATCGGAAGAGTGACTGGGACTTTGCACATCCAGAAGTTGATGTCGTGAAGGAGATTCGGGAGGAGCTTGTGGACCACATCTCTCGTACCTCCGCTGCGATGGCACGCGCGCTCGCCCGAGAAAATCAAGAGTCCCCGCGTTAATACAAATGCGAGTCTTCCTCCGAAATTCCAGTGGCAATCATTGACTTTTCAAGCAACTCACTTCGTCCGCCGACCGATACCTCGGTATACACCGGAACACCTGCGGCGCGCTGCCGCGGGGTTCATTCCACCCCGAGGTTCCCCATGCAACCGCCCGCCCCGCAGCCCGAACACCTGTGGCTCGGCCGGATGGTCGGCGACTGGACGTTCACCACCGAGTGCTCGATGGGGCCGGACCAGCCGCAGATGACGGCCACCGGCACCGACAAGACGATCTCGCTCGGCGGGTTGTGGGTCGTGTCCGAGTGGGTGCAGCCCGGCATGGACGGCACACCGATGACCAGCCGCATGACCCTCGGCTTCGACCCCGCCCGCGGCAAGTTCGTCGGCTCGTTCATCGCGTCGTGCATGACCCACCACTGGGTCTACGAGGGCATCCTGGAGGGCGACGTGCTCACGCTCGACGCCGAGGGGCCGAGCTTCACCGACCCGAAGGCCTCGGCGCTCTACCAGGACATCTGGGAACTCACGGCCGACGACCGCCGGCTGCTCCGGTCAAGGTTCCGCGACGCCGAGGGGAACTGGCACGAGTTCATGAAGGCCGAATACCGCCGGGCCGCGTAGGACGACGCTACCCCACTCCCGGGTCGCGCCCCATGACCGCCTCCGACACCGCCCGCGCCGCGTTCCGCGAGAAGCCGCGCGGGCTGACCGACAAGGTGATGACCGTCGCCGACGCGGTGCGGCGGTTCGTCCGCGACGGCGACTACTTTGCGGCCGGCGGGTTCGGCACGAACCGCATCCCGACGGCCGTCCTGCACGAAATCCTCCGCCAGGGCCGCCAGCAACTCGGCTTCGCCGGTCACACGTCCACGCACGACTTCGAGATCCTGTGCGCCGGCAACCTGACCGGCCGCGGCCAGACGCTCGCGATGGTGGACGTGGCGTACATCCTCGGGCTGGAAGCGCGGGGGCTGTCGCCGCACGCCCGCCGGGTGGTCGAGGGCGGGTTGAGGTGCGTCGAGTGGACGAACTACACCCTGGCGCTGCGGTTCGCCGCGGCCGCGATGGGGGTGCCGTTCCTGCCGGCGCGGAGCATGTTGGGGACGGACACGTTCGCCCGCAGCGGCGCGAAGACCCTGACGTGCCCGTTCACCGGCGAGACGGTCGCCGCGGTCCCGGCCCTTTACCCCGACGTGGCGGCGATCCACGTCCACGAGGCCGACCGCTACGGGAACGCCCGGCTGATCGGCCCGTCGGTCGCGGACAACGACCTGGCGCGGGCGGCGAAGCGCGTCATCATCACGTGCGAGCGGCTGGTGCCGCACGAGGAGATGCGGCGAAACCCGCACCTGACGACGATCCCGTTCCTGTGCGTGGACGCCGTGTGCGAGGTGCCGTTCGGCAGCTACCCGGGGAACATGCCGGGCGAGTACTTCTCCGACGAGGACCACCTGCGGCTGTGGCTGGACGTGGAGCGCGACCCGGCCGCGTTCCGGCAGTTCCTCGACGACCACGTCTACGGCGTAAAGGATTTCGTCGAGTACCTGGATCGCTGCGGCGGGCTCCCGCGGTTGCAACAACTGCGACACCGCGAACACCTGCTCCACCTGGGTTGATTGTACGGTTGCCGCTTGGGGTTGGGCGGTCCCGGGCGCTAAGCCGAATGCGGCAACCGAACTGGCACTCCGCACTTTGATCCTCATGTCGCGTCTGCGGTACAATCTCCCCCCAACCCATGAGGTGCCCCCCGTGCCGGACCGCGCCGCGCTGCTGATCGCCGTTGAGACGTTCTTTGAAGCTGCGCCGCCGGTCCCTTACGCCGCCGCCGACGCGGCCGAGCTCTTGCGGGCACTTCCGGCGGCGGGGTACACCGCCGACCGGTGCGTCCTCGTCGCCGGACACCGCACCACGAAGGCCGGCATCGAATCGCACCTCGGGCGCCTCGGCAAACTAATCGGCAAGCCGGATTCCTTGCTCGTGCTGGTCGTCGGTCGTGCCTTCAGCCACAAGGGCCGTGGCTACCTCACATGCGCCGACACGCTCACCGCCGACCTGAGCGGAACCTCAATTCTCGTCGCCGACCTCGTGGCGGCGCTGCACAAGACGCGCTGCCCGGACGTGACCGTCCTCCTCGACATCGACCCGCTCGCGGTCACCGGCGAACTCACCCCCGGCGGGCTCGACGAGGACGAACTGCGGAAGCTGTTCGACGACTCCCCCTCGTGCGTCGCACTCCTCGCGGCGGCGCCGGGGGAGCGGTCGTACGAGTCGGCGGCGCTGCGGCACGGCATCTGGCGTTCGCACCTGCTCGAAGCGGTCACCGGCAAGACGCGCAGCGGCGTCGGGCGCGACGGCACGCTCACCGCGGCCGGGCTCCACGCCTTCCTCGCCGACGCGGTGCCGCGCACCCTCCGCCGCGCCTACGAGACGCCGCAGGAGCAGACGCCGCTGCTGTTCGGCGAGGCCCACGGCGGGAACGCCGTCGCCGACCTGGCCGCGCTCCTCGGCCCCGGCGGCGACCTCCTCGACCCGGCCCGGATGAAGCGCGTCGTGTTCCGGTCGGAGAGCGCCGGGAAGGTGAAGGACCTGGCCGGGTTCCGCAAGTCGCACAGCCTGCCGGACCGGGCCAACGACTGGGCGCGGAAGTACGTCAACCGCGTCGCCCAGCCGGACATCAAGGCCGACCTCGACCAGACGTTCGACGCGGTCCGCGAGACGTTCGGCTACAAGCGCAAGGACCTCGACGCCTCCGCCGAGCGCGACGGCCTCGGCTTCCTCCGCACGCCGCAGTTCGAGTACACGGTCACCGTCGAGGTGAACCCCGACGACCCGGCGGAGGTGGTCTGGCGGCGCGAGATCAGCCGCGTCGTGGACCCGGCGTTCGTGCGCTCGGAGGGCTTCGCGGCCGTCTTCGGCGGCCGGTTCGACCGGCTCGTGTTCGAGTTCGCGGTGCCGGTCGACGTCGCCGAGTTCGTGGACCGCATCGAGGACGCCCCGCCCGAGGGCGTGAAGGTCCACATCGCCAGCGGCGCGGACGCGGCCGAGGTGCGGCTGGCCGGGTTCGCCGGCCGGGTGACAATGAGTCGCACCGCGGTCACGATCGAGGGCCGGCCCGGCGCCGGCTCGCTGTTGGATCAGTTCCTGGCGTTCCTCCGCACGTTCCGCGGGGTCGGCGAGCCGAAGGCGCTGCCGGGGCCGGTACACTAACCCGGTTCACGCGCCACCGCCGGGGAAGTCATGTCCGCCGCGCCCGAGCCGCTGCAGGTGCTCGTCATCGACGACGACAAGCTCCTGGCCGAGACGATTGCCGAGAGCCTGGAGCGCCGCGGCCACGCCGTCACGGTCGCGACCAGCGGCCGGGCCGGCTCTGCCAAACTCGACGCCGAGCCGTTCGACGTGATCCTCACGGACCTGCGCATGGCCGACGTGGACGGCCTGGCCATCGTCGAGAAGGCCCGCAAGGTGCTGCCGGACGCCGAGGTGTTCGTCATCACCGGGTACGCCGAGGTGAAGACGGCCGTCGAGGCGATGAAGCGCGGGGCGTCGCACTACCTTACCAAGCCGCTCGACGTGGCCGAGTTGCGGGCGGTGGTGGACAAGTCGGCCGAGCGGGTTCACACCGTCCGCGACCTGCGCCGGCAGCTCGACGAGAAGTTCGGCTTCGAGGGCGTCGTCGGCAATAGCCCGCGGATGCAGCGGGTGCTGCAACTGCTGAAGGCGTATGCCCCGACCACCGCGTCGGTGCTGATCCTGGGCGAGAACGGCACCGGCAAGGAGCTCGCGGCGCGGGCGCTGCACACGAACAGCCCGCGGAAGGGGCGGCCGTTCGTGGCCATGAACTGCGCCGCACTGAACGAGAACCTCCTCGACGACGACATGTTCGGCCACGAGGACGGCGCCTTCACCGGGGCGAAGGGCCGCCGGGCCGGGCGGTTCGAGCACGCCAACGGCGGCACCCTGTTCCTCGACGAAGTCGGCGACATGCCGCTGCCGCTCCAGGCCAAGCTGCTGCGCGTGCTGGAGAACGGCGAGGTGACGCGGATCGGCGCCAACGACTCGATCCGCGTGGACGTGCGCATCCTGGCCGCCACGAACCGCGACCTGGAGGCGGCGATCAAGGACGGCAAGTTCCGCCTCGACCTGTACCACCGGCTCAAGGTCGGCGTGGTGCGGCTCCCGGCCCTGCGCGAGCGGCGCGAGGACGTGCCGCAACTCGCCTCGCACTTCCTGAAGGACCTGGCGAAGCGGCACGGCAAGCCGGTGCCGAAGGTGGCCCCGGCGGTGTGGAAGGCGCTGGAATCGCACGACTGGCCGGGGAACGTCCGCGAGTTGCGGAACCTCCTCGACTCGATGCTCGTCCTCGACCTCGACGGGGAGCTGACCCTCGACGACCTTCCCGAGGACTCCGGGCTGAAGCCCGCCGCGCCGGACGCCCCGTCGGCCGGCGGCCCGGACGCGCTGGTCGGCCGGCCGCTGGCGGAGGTCGAGCGGTACTACATGGAGAAGGCTCTGGATCTGACAGGGCAGAACCGCGAGGAGGCGGCCCGACTGCTCGGGATCGGCGAGCGGACGCTGTACCGCAACCTGCAGAAGTGGAAGAATGAAGGGGTTGGGGACGCGGCCGACTGACCGGAGGCGCAGATGGGAAAGTTGATCGGGCGGGGGCCGGCGGGGGGGACTGAGTACCCGGAATCGGACGGTAAGCCGATGGCCGAAACCGACATCCACCGCGACGTGATGCTCGACCTGATCGAGCGGCTGAAAGCCCGCTACGCCGGCCGCGACGACGTGTACGTCAGTGGAAATCTGCTCGTCTATTACGCCGAGGGAAACCCGAAAAAGTGCCTCGCCCCGGATTGCTTCGTCGCGTTCGGCGTCCCGACCGGACGACGGCGGACGTTTCAGAGTTGGGCTGAAGGGACCTACCCGGCCGTGGTTTTCGAGATCACGTCGCGCAAGACCAAACCCGAGGACACGGGCAAGAAGTTCCGCGTGTACCGAGACGTTTGGAAGGTTCGCGAGCTGTACTACTTCGACCCGACGTGTGACTACCTGGACCCGGCGTTGGTCGGCTACCGACACGCCCGCGGCACGCTCAAGCCGATTCGGCCGACTCTCGGGCGGTTGACCAGTACCGAACTCGGGATCACGCTGGAGGCCGACGAGACGCGGTTGGTTCTCCGCGACGAGGCATCGGGCGCCGAGCTTCCGCTGCCCGCCGAGGCCGAGTTGATTCGGGAGCGGGCGGCACGAGAGGCGGCCGAGGCCCGGCTCGCGGCGGTGGAGGCCCGACTGGCCGAGATCGAGCGCCGACTCGGCCGCAACTGAGCTTCCGCCGCCCCCGGCCGCCGGCCGATAACAGACGCATGGCTCGAATCCAGCAGTTGCCGCCGCACGTCGTCACCAAGATCGCCGCCGGCGAGGTCATCGAACGGCCGTCGTCGGTCGTCAAGGAGCTGGTCGAGAACTCCATCGACGCAGGTGCCACCCGCATCGACATCGACCTGGAGGCCGGCGGCACCGAGCTCATCCGCGTCGCCGACGACGGGTGCGGCATCGAACCCGACGACCTGCCGCTCGCCTTCGCCCAGCACGCCACCAGCAAGTTGAAGTCGGCCGACGACCTGTTCGCCATCGGCACCATGGGCTTCCGCGGGGAGGCGCTGGCGTCGATCGCCGGCGTCGGCAAGGTGACGCTCCAGTCGCGGCCGCCGGCTCTCGCCAGCGGGTGCGAGGTGCGCTGCGACGGCGGCGACCTGACGGCGGCCCGGCCGTGGAACGGCGCGCCGGGGACGCGCATCGAGGTTCGGCACCTGTTCTACAACGTGCCGGTGCGCAAGAAGTTCCTCAAGAGCGTGGCGACCGAGCTCGGCCACGTCTGCGAGACGGTGACCCGGCTGGCCCTCGGCAACCCCGCCCTTCACCTCGTGCTGCGCCACAACGGCAAGCTCGTCTACGAGGTGCCGGCCTCGGCGGGCCTCGCCGACCGCGTCGGCCTGTTCTTCGGCGCCGAGGTCCGCGACGCGCTGTACGACCTCGACAGCGGCCCGGGCCGGCAGCGGCTCGTCGGGTTCATCGCCGACCCGAAGTGCGACCGCGGGAACGCCCGGCTGCAATACCTGTTCGTGAACGGCCGCTGGTTCCGCGACCGGAGCCTGGCGCACGCCCTCCAGGAGAGCTACCGCGGGCTGCTGATGACCGGCCGGTACGCGGTCGGGTTCCTGTTCCTGACCGTGCCGCCCGACAGCGTGGACGTGAACGTCCACCCGACGAAGGCCGAGGTTCGGTTCCAGGAGAACTCGCTCGTCTACTCGCTGGTCCGCGCCACGGTGAAGGCCCGGCTGCTACGCGAGAACCTCGTGCCGTACCTGGCGGCGCCGGTCGGGGAACAGGACGCGGGGGACAGGAGACCGGAGCCGGCCGAGTCGCCGGGGCTGTTCTCGCCGCGGCAGGCGGCGTCGGAACGAACCGTCGCGCCGTGGGAGATGCCGCCGGCGGCGTGGCGTCCGGAGCCGGTCGCGCCGCCGGAAGGGCGTGCGGCCGACCCCTTCGCCGGACTCGTGCGGAACGCGCCGCCGGCCCCACGCCTGCCGATCGACGCGCCGCCGGCGGGTGATGCCGATACCACGCCCGAACTCCACGACCCGCCTCGTCCGGTACCCCCCGAGTTGCCGCCGTTCCCGCTGCCGGCGGCGGGGACGGCGTTGCAGGTTCACGACTCGTACCTCGTCCTCGAAACCCCCGACGGGATGCTGGTGATCGACCAGCACGCGCTCCACGAACGCATCCTGTTCGAGCAGTTCCGCCGCCGCATCCGCGACGGCAAACTCGAGGTGCAGCGGCTCCTCATCCCGGAGCCCATCGACCTGCCGGCGGAACAGGCGGCGCTGGTCCTCGAAGCGGCCGACGCCCTGCGGGAACTCGGCCTCGACGTGACCGAGTTCGGCGGCAACACGGTGCTGCTGTCGAGCTACCCGACGCTCCTGGGCCGCCGCCCGCCGCACGAAATTTTTCAGGGCGTGGTCGATTACCTGCTGACGAAGGAGCGGCCGCCGACGCGCGACGCGCTGCTCCACGACCTGACCGCGACGATGGCCTGCAAGGCGGCGGTGAAGGCCGGCGACCGGCTGACGCCGGAGGAGATTTCGTACCTGCTCCACCTCCGCGAGATGGCCGAGGACAGCCACCACTGCCCGCACGGCCGGCCGACGTCGCTGCGGTTCACCCGGCACGAACTCGACAAGCAGTTCGGCCGGCTCGGATAGCATGACCCCATGACCGACCCGCACGCGGCCCGCGCCCTCATCGCCGACGCCGTGCTCGGCCCGGGGTTCCGCCGGGCCACGTTCGCCGGCGTGGCCCGCGGGGCGAACCCGAACGGGTGGGTGCGCGTCGTCGCCCGCCTGGTTGAACTCCGCGGCGGCCGGTACGTACAGTTCGCGTACTACGACGCCCGCCAGAGCCGCACCCACAACGCCACGCCCGCCGAGGCCGCGGCACGACTCGACGACGTGCTGGCGGTCGGCATCTCGGCCGTCCACCTCGACACCGACGGCGGCGAGACGGACGTCCGCTTTTCGAAGAAGGGGAAGGTGTCGGTCGGCCGCGCGGCCGCGAAGCCGGCGAGCGGGGACCCCGGGCACAACCGCGTGAAGGACGTGCCGCTCCCCGAGGGCCGCGCCGACCACCTGCTCGAAGCCCTCGGCATCATGACGGCCGACGGCCGCGTCCGGCCGACGATGCGGGCGAAGTTCACGCAGGTGAACGAGTTCCTCAAGCACCTCGACCACAAACTCGACGACGCCGGCCTCCGCGGGCTCGACCGGCCGGTCACGATTCTCGACTGCGGCTCGGGTTCGGGGCACCTCACGCTCGCGGCGCACCACTACCTGAACGACGTGCTCGGCATCGCGGCCCGCGTCACCGGCGTGGACGCCAACCCGCACGTCGTGCAGAAGTCGGCGGCCGCCGCGGGGCAACTCGCGGCCGAGGGGGCCGGGTTCGCCTGCGCCCGGATCGGGAAGTACGACGGCCCCGCGGACGTGGTCCTCGCCCTCCACGCCTGCGACACCGCCACCGACGACGCGGTCGCGCAGGCGGTGCGGTCGGAGGCGCGACTGCTGCTCAGCGTGCCGTGCTGCCACCAGGCGCTGAACCCGTCCGTGAAGCCGGACGGCCCCGCCGGGGTGATGCGGCCGGTGCTGCGGCATGGTATCCTTCAGCAACGGACGGCCGACATCCTGACCGACGCACTGCGGGCGCTCGCCCTGCGGATCGTGGGCTACCGGACCGACGTGGTCGAGTTCGTCAGCCCCGAGCACACCGCCCGCAACCTGATGATCCGCGCCACCCGCGGCCTCCCGCCCGGCGACCCCGCGTTCGTCGCCGAGTACCGCGCACTGTGCCGGTTCTGGGGCGTGACGCCGTACCTTGAGACCGCCCTCGGTGACCCGTTCCGCCGCCTCGTTCGGGAGGAACCGACGTGATCCGTCTCGCTGCCGTGGTCCTGTTCGCCGTGCCCGTCGCCCTCGTCGCACAGCCGCCGGCCCCGCGCCTGCCGCGCGACAACCTCCTCGTCTACCGCGGCGCCGACGGCAAGGCGGCGGAGGTGAAGACGACGGTCGACTGGGAGAAGCGGCGGGCCGAGGTCGTTCGCGGCATGGAGTCGGTGATGGGGAAGTTCCCCGCCCCCTACATCAACCGCGGAGCACTCGATCTCAAGGTCGAATCAGAGTCGGACGCGGGGAAGTACGTCCGCCGGCTTGTCACCTACACCGCCTTGCCCGGCGGTCGGGTGCCGGCCTGGCTGCTCGTGCCGAAGGCCGTTCTCGACGGCAAATCGAAGGCGCCCGCGGTGCTCGCCCTTCACCCGACGGACAACACCATCGGCCACGACGTGGCGGTCGGCCTCGGCGGGAAGGCGAACCGGGCCTACGGCGCGGAACTGGCCGAGCGCGGGTACGTCGTGCTCGCGCCGAGCTACCCGCTGCTGGCGAAGTACCAGCCGGACCTGAAGGCGCTCGGGTTCGAGAGCGGCACAATGAAGGCCGTGTGGGACAACTCCCGCGGCCTCGACCTACTCGAATCGCTCCCCTACGTCGAGGGGAAGCGGTTCGGCGCCATCGGCCATTCGCTCGGCGGGCACAACTCGGTCTACACCGCGGTGTTCGACCCCCGGCTGATCGCGGTGGTCAGCAGCTGCGGTCTCGACTCGTACCTCGACTACTACCGCGGCGACCCGAAGAACTGGGACGCGGAACGCGGCTGGTGCCAGACCCGCTACATGCGCAAGCTCGCCGACTACAAGGGGCGCCTCGCCGATATCCCGTTCGACTTCCACGAGATGATCGGGGCGCTGGCGCCGCGGCACGTGCTGATCGTGGCTCCCACGAAGGACTCGAACTTCCGGGCCGACAGCGTGGACCGCATCGTCGCGGCGGCCCGGCCGGGCTTCCGGCTGCACGGCCACCCGGACCGCCTGCGGGTCGAGCACCCGGACTGTGAGCACGACTTTCCCAACGAGATGCGCGAGACGGCATACAAGCTGTTCGATTCCGTGCTGAAGCCGTGACAGGCCCGCGATTTCCGCCGAATCCGCGCGGATTCCGAGTAAAGTGACCGCCGGGAGCGAACAATAGGGTAAACGGAGGTGTCGGTGAAGGGGCGGCCCGGTCGGTCCGGGCGCCCGGAGAGGGGAACCCATGACCCGCATCCTGACCGGTCTGTTCGCCGACCCGCCGGCCGAGGGCTACACCTACACCGGCGGCGGCCCGGCTGCGAACGCCGGCGACCCGATGATCGGCTGGCTCATCATCGCCGGCGTCGTCGCCGTGGTCGTGGTGTTCGCCTGGGTTGTCGCCCGCCTCGGCGACCTCGACCAGGTGTCCGACAAGCCCTGAGCCCGCGCATGATTCCCGAGTCCTGGCTGGCGGACCGCACCCGGCAGATCGAGCTGTCGGGCATCCGCAAGGTGTTCGAGCTCGGCAAGTCCCTGAAAGACCCCGTTAATCTGAGCATCGGCCAGCCGCACTTCCCGGTCCCGGAGCCGATCCGGGAAGCCGCGAAGGCGGCCATCGACGCCGGTCACAACGGCTACACCGTCACCCAGGGCGCGGCCGAACTGCGCACGCGCCTCGCCGCCGACGCCGCGGCCCGCTTCCCCGGCCAGGACCGCGACGTACTCGTCACCAGCGGCACCAGCGGCGGGTTGCTCCTCGCCCTGATGGCCACGGTGAACCCCGGCGACGAGGTCGTCACGCCCGACCCGTACTTCGTCGCCTACCCGCACATGATCACGCTCGCCGGCGGCCGCATGGTGCCGGTGCCGGGCTACCCCGACTTCGCCCTCGACGCCGACCACATCGCAGCCGCGCTCACGCCCCGGACGAAGGTGATTCTCCTGTCCACGCCGTCGAACCCGACGGGCGTCGTGGCGTCGCCGGGGGCGCTGAAGGCCGTCGCCGAGTTGGCCCGCGAGCGCGGCATTCTGCTCATCAGCGACGAGATCTACCGCGCGTTCCACTACGACGGGCCGGCCCGCAGCCCGGCCGAGTGGGACGACAACGTCCTCGTCGTGGAGGGGTTCGGAAAGACCTACGCCATGACCGGCTGGCGCCTCGGCTGGGCGCACGGGCCGAAGCGGCTCCTCGCCGAGATGGCGAAGTTGCAGCAGTTCACGTTCGTGTGCGCCCCCAGCATGGCCCAGTACGCCGGGGCCGCGGCGATCGACTACGACGTGTCCGCGCTCGTCGGCGACTACCGCCGCAAGCGCGACCGGCTGTGCGACGCCCTGCGTGCGCGGTACGAGCTCGCAGTCCCCGGCGGGGCGTTCTACCTGTTCCCGAAAGCGCCGTGGGGCACCGGCACGGAGTTCGTGTCGGAGGCCATCCGCAACAACCTGCTGGTCATCCCCGGCGGTACGTTCAGCGGCCGTGACACTCACTTCCGCATTTCCTACGCGGTGTCCGACGAGACGCTGGAGCGTGGGATCGAGATTTTGAACCGGATTGCGGCTCGATGACCGAGTTCCTTCTGCACGTCGTCCTCGAGCTGGCGTGTGGAATGACAGGGCGGTTCCTCCTCCGGGCTCTCACGTTCGGGGGGTGGGACGTGGCGGACGGCCGCGATTCGGTCGCCGAGGTAGTCGGAGTTCTGTTCTGGCTCGTTTTCGGCGTTGGGGTTTGGTTCGCGGTCTTTCGGTAGCAGGCCGCCCCCCGTCAATTCGCTCCTCACCTTCCCCCGAACCGGCCCGCGGCTTATCGTGAACGCATGGCCGCCCCGCCCAGCGCGTTCCTCGTCGTCCGACGGGACGACGGATTCGGCGACGTGTACCCGCTCCAGGACGGGACGCGCTACACCCTCGGCCGCGCCCCCACGAACCGCGTCGTCCTCCGCGACGACCTGTGCAGCCGGGAACACGCCGAGGTGTTCCCGGCGGAGGGCGGTTGGTTCGTCCGCGACCTCGGCAGCCTCAACGGCACGCACCTCAACGGCGAACAACTCCGCCGGGAACAGCGACTCACGGCCCGCGACGACGTGCGCGTCGGCCGCGTCGAGTTCGTCTTCATCGAGGACCTGACGCAACTCCCGGACGTGCCCCAGCCGGCGGCGTCCCGGTCGGCCGACAAGTCCGACGGGATGGCGATCAAGAAGCGGCTCACTCAGACCAAGTACCACCCGCCGGTTGCCGCGCCGTCGGCCGCGCCGCCGGCCGAGGCGGTCCGCACCGACAGCCGCGTGTCGCCGTCGCAGGCACTGGCGATCCTGTACCGGCTCGCCCTCGACATGGCCGACGCCGTCACCCCCGCCGAACTCGGCGAGTTGGTCGTGGACGCCGCCTTCCGCGCCACGCCCGCCGAGGTCGGGGCGGTGCTGGCGCTGAAGGAGGGGCGCGAGTTCGAGCCGGTCGTGTACCGCCACCGCGGGGCCGGCCACCCGACGTACCACAAGGTGTCGAACTTCGTCAGCCACGAGGTGTTCGGCACGAAGCAGGCGATCCTGGCCGAGAACGTGGCCCTGGAGCGGGCGCTGAAGGACCGCGACAGTATCGCCGACCTCAAAGTCGCCAGTCTCATCTGCGCCCCGGTCATCGTCGAAGACCAACTGATCGGGCTGTTCCACCTGTACCGGGCGCACATCACCCACCCGCTGAATGCGGACGACCTCGAGTTCACGCTCGCCGTCGCCCGCCAGCTCGGCACCGCGTGGCACCGGCTGCGGAAGCAGGGGACGCTCTCGGTCGAGGTGAAGAACCTCAAGGACCAGCTCCGCATCGAGAGCGAGATGGTCGGCGACAGCAGCGGGCTGGCGACGATCGAGTCGCAGGTGAGCCGGGTGGCGGGGACGAAGGCGACGGTGCTGGTCCGGGGCGAGAGCGGCGTGGGGAAGGAACTCGTGGCGCGCGCGATTCACTCGCGCAGCCCGCGGAAGGACGCGCCGTTCGTGACGCTCAACTGCGCGGCCCTCACCGAGACGCTGCTCGAGAGCGAACTGTTCGGCCACGAGAAGGGGGCGTTTACGGGCGCGACCGAGCGGATGATCGGCAAGTTCGAGGCGGCCGACACCGGCACCATCTTCCTGGACGAGATCGGCGAGATGGCGCAGACGACGCAGGCGAAGTTCCTGCGCGTGCTGGAGGGGCAGCCGTTCGAGCGCGTCGGCGGGAACACGCCGATCAAGGTGGACGTGCGGGTGGTCGCGGCCACGAACCGGCCCCTCGAAGACGCCGTGCGTGCGGGAACGTTCCGCCGCGACCTGTTCTTCCGCCTCCAGGTGGTCCAGCTGGACGTGCCGCCCCTGCGCGACCGGCCGGAGGACGTGCCGCCGATCGCCGACCACTTCCTGAAGCGGTTCGCCCGCGAGACCGGCCGCAAGATGCGCGGCTTCACCCCGGCTGCGGTGGACAAGCTGAAGGGCTACCGGTGGCCGGGGAACGTCCGCGAGTTGCGGAACGTCGTCGAGCGGGCGGTGGCGCTCGGGACCAGCCCGGTGATCGACGCGGCCGACATCTGGCTGAGCGAGCTGGACGTGGGCGGCCCGGTAATCGGCAGTGCGCCGGGTGTGTACCGGCCCGAGACGATCGACGAGGTGGAGAAGCGGCACATTGAGGCGACGCTGAAGCACACCGACTGGAACAAGTCGCAGGCGGCGGCCATTCTCGGGATCGAGCGCTCGACACTCGACCGGAAGATCAAGGGGTACAACCTGGCACGCTGACGTGGGGCCGGCTTCCAGCCGGCCTTCATCGGCCGGCTGGAAGCCGGCCCCACGTCAGAACGGCGGCCCGTCCGGGTCGTCGAACAGCGTCGGCGCGCCGGGCTTTCGCTTCGGCGCCTCCGGCGGTGCGACGGGCTGCGGTGCCAACTTCTTCCGCGGCGGTTTCGTCGGCGTCTCAACAGCGACTGGCTTCGGGGCCGGCGTTTCGATCGCCGGCGGGGGCGCGCCGACCGGAAGCTGGTGCCGCGTCTCCAGCGTTCCCAACACGGCTTCGGCGCGGGCCAGAACCGCCTCGGGGACCCCGGCCAACCGGGCGACGTGGATGCCGTAGCTCTTGTCCGCGTTGCCGGGGCCGATCTTGTGGAGGAACACCACGTCCTTCTCGTGTTCCTGCACCGTCACGTTGTAGTTCCGCAGGTTCGGCAGCGTCGCCGCGAGCTGGGCGAGTTCGTGGTAGTGCGTGGCGAACAGCGCCCGGCAGCCGACCGCCCCGTGCAGGTACTCGGTGATGGCCCACGCCAGCGACACGCCGTCATATGTGCTGGTGCCGCGGCCAATCTCGTCGAGGATCACGAGGCTGCGCCGCGTGGCGTTGTTCAGGATGTTCGCCGCCTCCGTCATCTCGACCATGAACGTGCTCTGGCCGCGGCTTAGTTCGTCACTCGCCCCGACGCGGGTGAAGATGCGGTCGGTGAGGCCGACGGTCGCAGCCTTCGCCGGCACGAAGCTGCCGACGTGGGCCATGAGCGTGAGCAGCGCCACCTGCCGGATGAAGGTACTCTTGCCGCTCATGTTCGGGCCGGTGATGAGCCAGAACGTGCCGGCGGCGGGGCCGAACGCGGCGTCGTTCGGGACGAACGTGCCCGGCGGCAGAATCACGTCGAGTACCGGGTGACGGCCGTCCTTGATGTCCAGGACGGGGTCGTCCGACAGCACCGGGCGGACGTAGTTCCGCGACGCGGCGAGCTCCGCGAGGGCGGCGAGGAAGTCGGCGGCGGCGAGCACGTCGGCGGTGTTCAGGAGGCGGTGCGTCTGCGCGGCCACCTGGTCGCGGAGTTGGGTGAACAGTTGCAGCTCCAGCGCTTGACTCTTCTCCTGCGCGGACAGCACCTTCTCCTCGTACTCCTTCAGCTGCGGTGTGATGTACCGCTCGGCGTTCTTGAGCGTCTGCTTGCGGACGTAGTCGGTTGGCACGCGACTGGTGTTCGCGTGCGTCACCTCGATGTAGTAGCCGTGAACCTCGTTGAACCCGACCTTCAGACTCGTGATGTTCGTCCGTGTGATCTCCGCCGCCTGGTAGCGGGCGATCCACCCTTTCCCCTCGCTCGACAGCTTGCGCAACTCGTCCAACTCCGGACTGTACCCCTCGCGGATCACGTCGCCGTCCTTCGCGGTGAACGGCGGGTCAGGCTTCAGGGCGCGGTCGAGCAAGTCGCGCAGGTCGGGGCACAGTTCGAGGCGCTGTTCGAGCGCCGCGAGGAGCGACGAGCGGCGGCCGGCGAGTTTGGCCTTCACCGCGGGAAGGAGCCGCAGCGTGGCGGCGATCTTCGCGAGGTCCGGCGGGGTGGCGCGGGCGGTCGAGACGCGGGTGGTGAGGCGCTGGATGTCGGAGCAGGCGTCGAGTTGGTCGCGGAGTTGGCCGCGCAGACCGTGGTCCTTCACCAGTTCCTCGACGGCGTCGAGCCGGGCGGTGATCGCGACGCGGTCGGTGAGCGGGGCGAGGAGGCTGTCGTGCAGCATCCGCGCGCCCATTGGCGTCACCGTGCGGTCGAGCACCGACAGGAGCGACCCGTCCCGTTGAGCGTCGCGGAGGGTCCGCGTCAGTTCAAGACTGCGGCGGGTCACCTCGTCCAGCGTCAGCAGCGTGTCGGGCCGGTGCGGCTGAAGCCGACGGAGGTGCGACAGGCTGGCACGCAGTGTTTCCTGGAGGTAGATGACGATCGCCCCCGCGGCCGTGAGGCACGGCTGGTCGTCGTCGAAGCCGAAACCGCTGAGCGTCGCCACCTGGAAGTGCGTCCTCAGCGCCTGCGTCGCAGTGTTCGGGTCGAACGTCCAGTCCGGCCGCGGCGAGCGGGTGCGAGGCAAGACGACGCTCGCCGCTTCCGTGATCGTGCCGGCCTGTCCTTCCGCGAACACCACCTCGGCGGCGTTGAGTCGCGCGAACTCGTCGGTCAGCCGCGCGGCGGGCACGTCGGCCGCGCCGAACACGCCGGCGCTGAGATCGACCCACGCCACGCCGAACACGTTCGCCTTCGTGGCACACACGGCGACGAGGTGGTTCGGCGTCTTGGGGTCGAGCAACCCCTCCTCCGTCACCGTGCCCGGCGTGACGACGCGGTTCACCTCGCGGTGGATAATCTTCTTCTTCGGGTCCGGCTCCTCCATCTGCTCGCACACGGCGACGCGGTGACCGGCCTTGATGAGCTGACCCAGGTAATGTTCGAGGCGGTGAACGGGAACGCCCGCCATCGGCACCGTGCCGTCGCGCTTCGTGAGCGTGAGGCCGAGCACCTTCGAGCCCAACTCCGCGTCGTCCTCGAACAGTTCGTAGAAGTCGCCGTTGCGGAAAAGCACCAGCATTCCCGGGTGAAGCGCCTTCGCGTCGCGGTACTGCTGCAGCATCCGGCTCATGTCGGGCCCGCGCGGTCGGTCGGTGTCGGAAAGGGAAGTGTATCGGCGCGCGCCACCGCGCGGGATGACGGGAGCTGACCCGGAAGTGCGCCCTGTCGCGCCGGTGTTGCGGAAAAAAGTGGGAAAAACCGCGCGACAACGCTGAACGCTCAACTTGTTTTTCACACACCCCGCGTTACGATCTGTTCTTAAGGTGTACGTCGCGCGTCAAGCGCACAAGGCGTCGCCCCCCCGCGGTGCCGGTCGTCGTCGGATGACACCGGCCCGGGTCACGAGACCCGTGGAGGCGCAACCCGGCATGGCCGAACCCGACACTCGCCCGAGCACGACGCCGGCCGCGAGCGGATTCGACGACGACGAGCCCCCGAGTCGGTTGCGGCGGCTCCCCGCGTGGCAGGACGTCCCGGATCACCTCTGGACCGACTGGCGGTGGCAGACCCAGAATTCGGTCCGCTCCGTCCGGCAGCTGCGCACGCTGCTCACCTTCTCCCCCGCCGAGCTCGAAGCCATCGGCCGGATCGAGAGCGAGTACAAGCTCGCCATCCCGCCGTACTACTTCTCGCTCATCGACCCGGACGACCCGTTCGACCCGATCCGCCTCCAGAGCGTGCCGTCGCCGCTCGAGGCCGTGAACCAGTCGGGGTACGAGCTGGAAGACCCGCTCGAGGAGGACAAGGACTCGCCGGTGCCGGGGCTGACGCACCGGTACCCGGACCGGGCGCTGCTCATCACCACGCCCAACTGCTCGATGTACTGCCGGTACTGCACCCGCAAGCGCGCCACGCTCACCCGCGGCGGCTGGGAGGGGATCAGCGCCGACGACGAGCGGATGATCGACTACGTCCGCCGCACCGAGAGCATCCGCGACGTGATCGTGTCCGGCGGCGACCCGCTCACGCTCCCCGTCGGCAAGCTCCGGTACTACCTGGAGAACCTCAAGGCGATCGACCACGTGGACGTGATCCGCATTGGCACCCGCGTGCCGGTCACGCTCCCGCAGCGGTTGTTCGACCAGGAACTCATCGACCTGCTGGCGTCGGCCGAGAAGGTGTACATCCAGACGCACTTCAACCACCCGCGCGAGATCACGCCGGAGGCGGCGCGCGTGGTGAAGGCGCTGCTGAAGGCCGGGATGCCGGTGAACAACCACTCGGTGCTGCTGAAGGGTGTGAACGACGACCTCGGCACGATGCGCGAGCTGCTCCGCGGCCTGCTGCGGATCAAGGCGCGGCCGTACTACCTGTTCCACTGCGACCCGGTGACCGGCGCCGGCCACTTCCGCACGAGCGTGTGGAAGGGGCTCGAGATCATGGAGGGCCTGCGCGGGCACATGAGCGGCATCGGCATCCCGACCTACGTCGTGGACAGCCCGCACGGCGGCGGCAAGATTCCGATGATGCCGAACTACCTCGTGAGCATGTCCGACGACGCGGTCGTGCTGCGGAACTACGAGGGGATGCTCATCCGCTACCAGGCCGAGGACAAGCCCGGCCTGTCGCCGGCGGCCGGCCCGCGGACCCGCGGCGTCAGCGCGCTGCTCCAGGGCGACGCGTCGCAACTGATGCCCGAGGGGAACGAGCGGATGGCGCGGCGGCGGAAGCTCGACGTGGTCGAACCCGGCTACGACATGGGTTGCGGCGGGGAGACGGAACGCCCGCCGGGCATCCTGCCGCTGCCGGTGATGAACGGCCACCACGCCGCGTCGAACGGCTGAGGCGGTCGAACGGACACACTCGAAAGCCCGGGGACGTGCGTCCCCGGGCTTTCTTCGTGGAGGACGCCATGAGGATCGGCATCGCCTGTACCCTGAAGCCGGACGGCCCGCCGCCCCCCGGCGCCGGCGACGACTGGGCCGAGGAGTTCGACTCGCCCGCCACCGTCGAGTCTGTTGCCGGCGTGATGCGCGCCCTGGGCCACGACGTCCGCTCGCTCGGCGACGGCCGGGCGTTCCTCGAAGCCGTCATGGCCGACCCGCCGGACCTGGTGTTCAACTTCGCCGAGGGGCAGGGCGTGTCGCGCTCCCGCGAGGCGCGGGTGCCAGCGGTGTGCGAGATGCTCGGGATTCCCGTCAGCGGCTCCGACCCGCTCGCGCTCGCCGTCGCGCTCGACAAGGACATGACCCGCCGTGTCGTCGAAGCCGCGGGGCTGACCGTGCCGAAGGGGTTCACGATCCCGCCGCCGCCCGGAACGTATGACGGCGACTGCGCCGAGTTCCCCGCCCTGCTCGATGCAGAAGGGCTGACGTGCCCGGTGATCGTCAAGCCGGCCCTCGAAGGGAGCAGCAAGGGGATCCGCAACACGGCCCTCGTGCGCACGCCCGCCGAGTTCGGCCCGGCGGTCGTCGCGCTGTGGAAGGAGTATCGCCAAGCGGCGCTCGTCGAGGAGTTCATCGTCGGCGACGAGGTGACGGTCGGGATGGTGGGGAACGACCCGCCGCAACCGCTCGGCGTGATGCGCGTCGTGCCGAAGGGGCCGTCGGCGGACTTCGTGTACAGCCTGGAGGTGAAGCGGGCGTGGGACGGCGTGGTGAGCTACGAGGCGCCGGCGAAACTGCCGCGCGACGTGTACGCGGCGGTCGAAGCCGACGCGCTGGCGGCGTTCGCCGCGCTCGGCTGCCGCGACGTGGCGCGGGCCGACTTCCGCGTTCGCGACGGCGTGCCGTACTTCCTGGAGATCAACCCGTTGCCGGGCCTGAACCCCGACAGCGGCGACCTGTGCTACCTCGCGTACCGGATGGGCCACACCTACGCCGACCTGATCCGCCTGATCCTCGACGCAGCAGTATCTCGCACTGGCCTGAAATGACGCGAGGGGGAAACGCGGCCCGTCGGACAGGCTCGCCCGCGCCACGAGACGACGCGACAGCAATTCGTGAAAACGGACCGCTCGTGTCCGGCACCCCGCACGGTTTCCGATCCGCCTGGTATCCCCGCTACGTGTGTCACGTTCGCGGGCCGGATACCTCAGGGTGGAGAATCAAACATGACGGTGGAACGTGCCGGGGGCTCCAACGGCTTGCTGCTGGGACTGTTGATCGGTGCGGGGGGCGTAAGCGTGCTCGCGGGTGTCGCGTTCGTCGGTCTGCTCGTCATCGGGCTGCACGCCGCCGGTACCCCGGGGCCGAACCCGTCGGTCCCTACCTCCGGTGACGCTCAGGGACTGAAGCAGTTCGTTCAACCCCCACCTCCGGTCATCCCTTTTGACCCGCGGTTGTACGAGACGCCCGTCATCTACGACCACGTACCGCCGGCGCCGAGTGGTGCCAACCCCTTCAACTACTCCGGGCTGAATCCGTAACAATCGCCCTGCCTGGGGACGAGCAGTCGCGGCCGCTTTCGGGCGACGGCCGGTAACGAGTGCGTTTCTCGGCGTGAGGCGAAATCCAACAACCGGGCAGCATTCCCCGACACGATGCGGGACGTGCCGAACCGTGTGTGCCGGCTGTGCGGTCGGTCGCGCCCGGCAGATCGCACGGGTTTTGCAGACTCGACTTCCGACGCAACCCGCCCGCCGTGATAAAGTCAAGATGGTAAAGGTAGCCCGTCGGAGCCGCCGTCGTCCGATGCCCCCCCGTGTGCTGGTGCTGTACAACGAGCCGGTCCTCCCCGCGTCCCACCCGGACGCCGGGGCCGAACACGACATCCTCGACACCGTCGCCGACACGTTCAAAATTCTCCAGGCCGCCGGTTTCGAGACCCGCAAACTCGGCATCAACCACGACCCGCGCCCGCTCCTCGACGAGGTCCGCGACCACCGCCCCGACGCCGTCTTCAACCTGTTCGAAGGCATCCCCACCCAGCCGGGGACGGAGGTGTCGGTCGCGGCGTTGTTGGAGTGGCTGAACGTCCCGTTCACCGGTTGCCCGTCGCCGTGCCTGTCGATCGGGCGGGACAAGGTTCGCAGCAAGCACCTCCTCGCCGCGGCGAAGCTCCCGACCGCACCGTACCTCGTCGTTCCCGAGGGCGACCCGGTCCCGCGCTGGCGGCGCGGCTGGCCGGCGATCGTGAAGCCCGCCGCACAGGACGCCAGCGTGGGTATCGATCAGGGGAGCGTGGTCAACACTCAGCCCGAGCTCGTGGCCCGGGTGGAACACGTCCGCAAGGCCTACGGGGGCGACTGTCTGGTCGAGGCGTTCGTGTTCGGCCGCGAGCTCCACGTGAACGTCATTGAGGTGGCCGGCGCCCGCCAGCCCGAGGTGCTGCCGCTCGCGGAGATCGAGTTCCAAGACAGGCGGCCGGGCCACTGGCCGGTCTACACGTTTACCGCCAAGTGGGACATGGAGAGCGACGAGTACAAGAACGCGCCCCTCAAGGCGCCCGTCTACATCGAGGAGCCGCTGGCCCGGCAGTTGGCCCGCATCGCCGTCCGCTCCTTCCGCCTGTTCGAGTGCCGCGACTACGCCCGGCTGGATGTCCGCATGACGCCCGAGGGGAAGTTTGCGGTGTTGGAGATGAACCCGAACCCGTACCTGAACAGCCTGGCGCTCGTGAACGGGCTGATGGCCACGAACCGCACCCACGAGTGGGTGGTCACACAGATGGCGCTCGCGGCCCTGGCCCGCGGCGGCACCGTGCCCGCCGACGGCGAGGTGCGCGTGCCGGTCGGCGTCGTAACCGGAGTGTAGCCGTGCTCCCGCTCGATGTCGTCAACGCCGACACCGCCACCTTCGACTGCTCGTTCGGCCGCGGGTGCGCCGGGGTCTGCTGCCGCAACGGCCGGCCCAGCGTGGACGCCGACGAAGCCGCGCGCATCACCGCGCTGCTCCCGCGGGTGATGCCGCTCCTCCGGCCCGAGGCGCGGGCGGTGGTCGAGGCCGAGGGGTTCCTGAGCAACCGCAAGAAACTCGGCCAGCCGATGGTGCGCGTCGCGGCGGGGTGGTGCGTGCTGTTCAACGCCGGCTGCACCCTCCACGGCATCGGCGCCGAGGACGGCGACCCGCTGGCGTACAAGCCGAGCCAGTGCGCCCTGTTCCCGCTGGAGAAGGGCGACGCGGGGTGGTACGTCCGCCAGTGGGGCTACGAGGGCGAGCAGTGGGACACGCTGTTCTGCCTCGACCCGGCGAACACGCCGCGGCCGGCGGTCGAGTCGCTGGCGGGGGAAATGGCCCTCGCGGCGCGGCTCGACGCCGCCGGTCCGGGTTGAAATCGGACCCGCTGCCCCTTGACAGGGTGTGGCGATCCTAGAATGATGCCTGAGCATTCCTTGTGCGGATTCGTCCTGCGCCGTCGCGGCCCGTCGCGGCCGCGCGCGTCCCCCGCGGAGGTTCGTGATGGCAGACCAACCCGGCCGCCGGCGTCGGCTCGAAGTCGAAGACATGGGGGACATCGCGGTCGTCAACTTCGTCGACAAGAAGATTCTGGACGAGCAGAACATCCAGATGATCGGCGACGACCTGTTCCGGCTCGTGGACGAACTCGGCCGGAAGAAGGTGCTGTTGAACTTCCAGAACGTCGAGTTCATGTCCAGCGCCGCGCTCGGCAAGCTGATCACCCTTCACCGGAAGCTCCAGGGCGCCGGCGGGAAGCTCGTGCTGTGCAAGATCGCCAAGGACATCCAGGACGTGTTCCGCATCACAAAGCTGGACAAGATTCTGGACATCAAGCCGGACGAGCAGGCCGGGCTCCAGGCGTTCTGACCCCACGGGTGCCGCGATGATCGGTGCGGCGTCCCCCGGCGGGTACGACCACGAATACGAGTTTTTCAGCGACCTGGGGGAGGTTCGCCCCCTCCAGGACCGGCTGGAGTCCGCCCTCGCCGCCGCCGGGTGGACCGAGCACGAGCAATTCGCCATCAAGCTGGCCGTCGAGGAGGCGGTGGTCAACGCCATCAAGCACGGCAACGGGATGGACCCCGACAAGCGCGTGCGGATCGGCTACACGATCACCCCCGCCCGGTTCGACATCCGCATCGCGGACGAGGGGCCGGGGTTTAACCCCGGCGACGTGCCCGACCCGACCGACCCGGGGAACATCGAGCGGCCGTGCGGCCGGGGGCTTCTCCTCATCAACGGGTTCATGGACGAGGTGAAGTACCACGGCAAGGGGAACGTGGTCACGATGACCAAGGTCCGCGGTTCGACCCACCCGGAATAACGACAGCCGTCGAGCCCACCCGCCGCCCCGGGTGGGTTCTTGCCTTGAGTCACCCCGTCCGGTTCCCCTCCCACCGGAGCCCGTCATGGCACGTCGTCGCACGTCCCGCCGGACCTTTCTGGCGTCCGCCGCCGGAACCCTCGCCGCCCCCGGCGTCCTTTCCGCCCGCCGGCCGAACGAAAAGCTCAGCATCGCCGTCATCGGCTGCGGCGGCCGGGGGGCCGCGAACCTCGCCGGGGTTGCGACCGAGAACGTCGTCGCCCTGTGCGACGTGAACCGCGCCGCCGTCGGGGCCGCCGCGTCCCGCTTCCCCCGCGCCGCACACTACGCCGACTTCCGCCGCCTGTTCGACGAGCGGGAGCGCGAGTTCGACGCCGTCGTGGTGAGCACCTGCGAGCACACCCACGCCCACGCCACGCTGCGGGCGCTGCGGGCCGGCAAGCACGTCTACTGCGAGAAGCCGCTGACGCACAACGTCTGGGAGGCGCGGCTCATTCGCACCGAGGCGGCGAAGACGAAACTGGCGACGCAGATGGGCACGCAGATCCACGCCACCGACAACTACCGCCGCGTGGTCGAACTGGTGAAGGGCGGGGCGATCGGCGGTGTGACCGAGGTTCACGTCTGGGTCGGCCGGGCGTGGGGGTTGCAGTCGGCCGAGGATTCCAAGAAGAACGGCGACATCGTCCACGTCACCGACCGGCCGACCGAGGACGTGCGACCCCCCGCCGACCTCGACTGGGACCTGTGGATCGGCCCGGCGCCGATGCGGCCGTTCAGCCCGGTGTACGTGCCGGGGCCGAAGTGGTACCGCTGGTGGGCGTTCGGCAACGGCACCATGTCCGACCTCGGCAGCCACTGGAACGACCTGCCGTTCTGGGCACTCGACCTGAAGGCGCCGACCAGCGTCGAGGCGAGCGGCCCGCTGCCCCCGCACACGGAGATCGCCCCGGCGTCGATGCAGGCGACGTACCGCTTCCCGGCGCGCGGCGCGATGCCCGCGGTGACGATGACCTGGTACCAGGGGGCAAACAAGCCGCCGCCCTGGACGGCCCGCACCATCCCGCAGTGGGGCAGCGGCGTGCTGTTCGTGGGCTCGCGCGGGATGCTGCTGTCCGACTACTCGCGGCACCTGCTGCTGCCGGAGACCCAGTTCGCGGACTACGCCCGGCCGCCGCAGTCGATCCCGCGCTCGCTCGGGCACTACCAGGAGTGGATTCACGCGGCCAAGACGGGCGCCCGGACGACTTGCAACTTCGAGTACGCAGGCTGGCTGACCGAGGCGAACCACCTCGGCAACGTGGCCTACCGCGTCGGCAAGCGGCTCGACTGGGACGCGGCCGCGATGAAGGCGCCGAACGCTCCCGAAGCGGACGCGTTGATCCGCCGCGAGTACCGCCGCGGGTGGGAACTGGCTTGAGGGTCGCTGCGTGTTCACCGAATCGCTCGTTCCCGTTGGCGACGTGCGGCTGAACGTGGCGACCGGGCCGCGGAACGGCCCGCCCCTGTGGCTCGTCCACGGCCTCATCCGCCGCTGGCAGGACTTCGGCCCGATCCTCCCGGACCTCGCCGCCCGCTGGACCGTCCGCGCCCCCGACCACCGCGGCCACGGCCGGTCCGACCGCGCCGGGTCGTACCTCGTGAGCGACTACCTCGCCGACATCGCAGCACTGGTACAGGACGCGAGCGAACCGGCGGTGATTATCGGGCACTCGCTCGGGGCGATGGTCGCGCTCGGGGTGGCAGCCGCGCACCCCGACAAGGTTCGGGCACTAGTTCTTCTCGATCCGCCCGGTGCCGGGTTCATCGCGCACATCGACGAGACGCCCTACGCAACTACCTGGGCCGGCATCCGCGACGTTGCACGGAAAGGCGGGTCGGTCGCCGAAATCTCGCGGAGCCTGGGCGCCGTTCGCGTCCCGCACCCCGCGCTGCCCGGTCAGACGATCCCGTACTCCAGCACGCGCGACGCCGCCGCCCTCCGTTTCGTCGCCCGCTGCGTCGCCGACCTCGACCCGGCCACGCTCAACCCCGCGCTCGAAGGCGGCTGGCTCGGCGGCTTCGACCTTGCCCCGCAACTGGGGCGCGTTCGCTGTCCGGTCCTGCTGGTCGTCGGCGACCCGAAGGCCGGCGGGATGCTGCCGGCTGCCGACGCCGACCCGCTCGCCGCGGCACTGGCCGACTGCACCCGAGTGGATCTCGCCGGCATCGGCCACCTCCCACACCTCCAAGACCCCGGCGCGACGCTGAAGTTGCTGCACGCCTTCCTCGACTCGCTCTGACGTGGGGCCGGCTTCGGCCCACGAAACGGACCTCTCCCATGAAGCTCGCCCCCGGCACCACCGTCGTCACGAACGGCCTGCTCCTCGACGGCAACGGCGGGCCGCCCCTGCCCGACGCATCCGTGGTCGTTACCGACGGCCGCATCGCCTATGCCGGTCCCTCTCGCGGGGCGCCACCGGCCGAGCCGACCGCGCGGCGCATCGACGCGGCCGGCGGCACGATCATGCCCGGCCTCGTGGAGGCGCACTTTCACCCGACGTACTTCAACGTCGCCGCGCTCGAAGACCTCGACATCAAGTACCCGGTTGAGTACGTGACGCTCCTGGCCGCCGCGAACGCGAAGCTGGCCCTGGAGTGTGGCTACACCTCGGCCCGCAGCGGCGGCAGCCTGTTCAACATCGACGTGTGGCTGAAGAAGGCCATCGAGAACGACGTATGCCCAGGCCCGCGGCTGGCGGCGAGCGGCCGGGAGATTTGCGGTGTCGGTGGTCTGATGGACTGGAACCCCGATTACCGCCGGATCGGCATGGAGGGGCTGGTGCTGCTGGTGAACGGTCCCGACGAGGCGCGGGCGGCGGTGCGGAAGCTGGTGAAAGACGGCGTGGAGTGGGTGAAGACGTACCCCACCGGCGACGCCGCGGCGCCGGACACGAACGACCACCACACCCTGTGCATGACGTTCGAGGAGATGCACGCGGTGGTGGCGACGGCCCACAACCACGGCCTCAAGGTGACCGGCCACTGCCGGGCGAACGCGGGGATCAAGAACGCCCTGCGGGCCGGCTACGACGCGATCGAGCACGGCACGTTCATGGACGCAGAGGCGCTGGACCTGCTGCTGGCGCGGGACGTGCCGTGCGTGCCAGCGCTGTACTTCGAGTGGGCGAGCGTGGAACGCGGCCCCGACTTCGGGCTGCCGCCGCGGGTGATCGACGGCCACAAGGAGACGCTCGAAGCCGGCGCCGAGAGCGCCCGGATGATCCTGCGGGCCGGCGGCCGCCTCGGCATGGGCGGCGACTACGGCTTCGCCTGGAACCCGCACGGCGACTACGCCCGCGAGCTGACGTTCTTCGTGAAGTACGTCGGCCTGTCCCCGCTGGAAGTGCTGACGTGCGCGACGCGGACCGGGGCGGAAATCCTGGGCTGCGCGACGAGATCGGCACCGTCGAGGTCGGGAAGCTGGCCGACCTGCTGGTCGTGGACGGCGACGTGGTGGCGGACATTTCGCTGCTGGAGGATCGCAGCCGCTTCACCGCCGTAATGCAGGGCGAAGGGTGGTGAGGTGGGGCGAACGGCGACTTCATCACCGAGCCGACCGCCGAGGCGGCGAATCGCTAAATCACGGCGAGCCGACCGCCGGACACTACTTCGCCTTCGAAACCACTCGATGCGTTCCGACACCTTCGCCTTCGCCCCGCCGTGGATTTGCAGGCCGATCACGCCGGTCCGCTCCACCTGAGTGTCCGGCTCGGTGAAGTCCACGGTCTTCGTGCCGTTCAGCCACAGCTGGACGCGCGGCCCCTCGCAGCGGATCGTGTACTCGTTCCAGTCGCCGTGCTTGACGAGGCCGGCGACCAGCTTCTCGTCCGGCTTCGCCAGAATCTTGTTCCGCCGCGACTCGTCGTACAGCGCCCCCCAGTACTGCTGCCCGGCGTCGGCCTGGTAGCCGCTCACCTCGTGGTGGTTCGGGATGCGCTTGGTGCGGAACTGCACGCCGGCGTTGACGCGGTCCTTGTCGCCCTCCAGCTTGAAGCGGACCTTCAGCTCGAAGTCGCCGTAGGTCTTGGTGGTGCAGAGGAACTCGTTCCGCGGCACGGTGGCGTCGAGCGACCCGGCGGTGATGACGCCGTCCGCGACCTTCCACGTCTTCGCGGTGTCGCCCTCCCACCCGGCGAACGTCTTGCCGTCGAACAGCGGCACCGGCTCGGCGGCGATGGCGGGAAGGGTGAGTGCGACGACGAAGAACAGGGCAGGGGAGAGACGTTGCATACGGGGTCTCCGGTACGAGGGGCTCAATCCGCCCACCTGGAGCGGTCGTCGTTGACGTAGGCGACCCGCAACTCGCGTGCGGGTGGAATGGGGCGCAGACTGCTCAACTCGTCGTCAGCGATCAAGTTCCAGAACTCGGGTTCTGAGGGTGCCTCCCCCAACACGACCCACGGCGCGCCGTATTCGGTCTCCGCGACCCAGATCGGAAACTCGTCCGGCGGGTTCGTCTCGTAGAACACCTCACCGATAGGAATGCCCTGCAGTTCGCCTTCGACGTAGACCTGATGCGGGGTCGCACATTCGCGGGCCAACACCTCGTCCTGGTACTTCTGAAGCAACTGGTCTCGCCGCTCAAGTCCTACAGCGATCGCCTGGCATTCCGCGTCTTGGTCGCAATTCGAGAACTCGGGCCGCACCACGCGAAGCAGCACGTGATGGATGCAACCTCGCGTCGTCCCGCTCAAGCGGACGAGGTGATAGATGTCCAGCGCGATGCCCATTCGCCCTCTCCGATGGGCTACTTCTTCCCCGGCGCCGCCGTCACCACGACGGTCACCGGGCGGCTCGGGGTCGTCACCAGGGTGTTCGGGCGCGTCGCGGCCTTCGCGTCCTTGCTGAACGGCACCTGGGCCTGGCACTGCAGCGCGAACGTGAATTCGCCCGGCCGCGCGTTCGCCGGTACCTCCACCGTCACCGTCGCGTCCGCCTTCCCCTCGGGAATCGACGCCGTCGTCACCCGCACCGAGTTCGGCAGCGACAGGCCGCTCAGGTTCACCGCGGCCTTGAAGTCGGCTTGGTAGCGCTGGCACGTCAGCTTCAGGTCGGCCTTCTTGCCGGCCTCGACCGAGAGGCGGTCTGCCGCCGGCACCACCGCGAACGGGGCGGCGTCGGCCACGGCCACGACCAGCTCGCGCGTCGGGCGGCTGCTGTTCAGGTCGGTGCTGTTCCACACGCGGGTGTAAGGCCGCACCTCGCGCACGACCGGCTCGTCGCCGCGCTTCGCGGTCGCGGTCAGGCGGATCGGCCCCACGAAGTCGGGGGCGTCGG
>JBGAQM010000427.1:0-5033 GCA_044220735.1 Urbifossiella sp.
CGGCGACCCGGCGACGGCCCGGAAGCCGTCGGGCCCGGCGTTCGTGCCGGTGAGGTCGAGGGCTTCGAGTTGGGCGGCCGCGGCGTGCCCGACGAGCGACCGGAGGAGCTGGTCCCCGACGACCGCGTTCCCGCTCAGGTCGAGTTCGGTCACCCCGGGCGGGACCAGCGCGTCGGGCTCGGCGAGCGGCCGGTCCGCGTCGTCGTCCGTGTCCCACCACACGCGGAGGCGCCGCACGCCGTCGAGCTGCTGCGTGTCCCGGAGCCAGAGCAGGAACGACTCGCCGGCGGGAAGGCCAACGAGTTCGAGGGTGTGAACGCGGCCCACGACGGGAAACCCGCCCAGCGGGAATGTGAAGTCCCCGTCGCGGGCCGCCCCGCCCCACAGCAACTCGAGCGACCGGATCGGGTGCCGCGCGAACAGCCGCGCGCCGTCCGCGAGGAAGGGGTCGGCCGGGCACGTCACCCGGCCGACGAACCCGCGGTCGAGCCGGAAGCCGCGGGCGACGCGCGGGTCGAGGTCGGCGGCCCACTGGTCGCGGTAGTGGAAATCGACGCTCGCCGTCGCCCGGAACAGTCGGTCGGCCTCGTCCGACCACGGCTCGGCCCGCGCCAGCGCCACCTGGTTGCGGATGAACCGCGCGCGGATGCCGTCGGCGCGCTCCCCGGTGTCGTCGAGGTAGTCGGCGTAGACGAGCCGCGGGGTGTCGTCGTCCGGGGCGGCCAGCACCGCCGCGTACAGGGCGTCGCGGTCGGTCACGGGGCGGGCTCCACGGGCATCACGTACACGTCGCTGCCGCCGTGGCGCGTGGACACGAACGCGATCCGCTTCCCGTCCGGGCTCCACGCCGGGCTCGTGTCCTGCGACGGGTGCGCCGTCAGGTTCCGCAGGCCGGTGCCGTCGGCGTTCGTCAGCCAGACGTCGTTGTCGCCGGTGCGGCGCGACACGAACGCGATCCGCTTCCCGTCCGGGCTCCACGCCGGGTGCGCGTCCAGGCCGTCGCCGTCGGTCAGCTTCGTCGTGCCGGTGCCGTCGGCGTTCATCACGTACAGCTTTTGTCGGCCGCTGCGACCGCTCGCGAACGCGACTCGCTTGCCGTCCGGGCTCCACGCCGGGTGCAGGTCGTAGGCCACCTCCGTCGTCAGCCGCGTGACGTCCTTGCCGTCCGCGGTCACGGTGTACAGTTCGGGGTTCTTGTCGCGGGTGGACACCCACAGGACGCGGCCGCCGTCCGGGCTCCACCGCGGCGACTCCTCGAACGCCTTGTGCGGAACCAGCACCTTGTCGTCCGACCCGTCCGCGGCGCAGTGGTTGATCTGCAACTTGCCGTCGGTCCCTTCGAGCCGGTCGTAGACGTACACGACGCGCTTCCCGTCCGGCGACCAGTGGCCGTCGAAGTGCGGCTCCTTGTGCTGCGGCAGGAGCCGCTTCGCGTCGGTGCCGTCGGCCGCCATCGTCCACAGGGCCATCTTCCCCTCGTGGATGCGCGTGAACAGCAGCCGCGAGCCGTCGGGCGACCACTGCAGGTTCTGGCGGAAGCTGCCGTCGGTGGTGAGGCGGACGGGGTCGGCGGCGGGGGCGGCGGCGGTGAACAGAATCAGCGCAGGCACGGCGAGGCGCATGGCGGCTCCGGCGTGAGCTATTTCCGACTTTCCCTCCATGCTACCATACCAGGGGGTCGCACGACCGGGGCGTCCGCGCAAGTCGGGCCGGTCGGGGCGTCCCGGTAACGGGGGCGCTCGCCGGCGGCACGTCGGTCGCCGGGGGCGGTCCTGCAAGGAGGGTCAACGATGTTTCGCATCGCGGCATGTGTTCTTGCGCTGGCGGGGTCGGCGGTCGCCGCCCGCGCCGACGAGTTGGACCGGGAGGCGTCCGCCCCCGCGGTCCCGGCCCCGGTCGTGGCGGCCGCCCCCGGCGGCAGCGAGCTGGACGCCGAGTCGCCGACCGCCGCCCACCGCTACTACGGCGGCTGGGGCTACGGCCACCACTACCACGGCGGGTACGGGTACCGCCCGTACTACGGCGGGTTCAGCGTCGGGTACGGCTACCGCCCGTACTACGGCGGCTACGGCTACGGCTACCGCCCGTACTACGGCGGGTACGGCTACGGCTACCGGACGTTCAGCGTCGGGTTCGGCTACCCGGCCTACTACGGCGGGTACGGCTACTACTGGTGACCCCCGCCCGGGCGTCCGCTCGCCCGGCCGGCTCACCCTTCCGCCCCACCCCCATGACGCGCCCTCCTCGCCTTCGCCGCCGGGTCGCTCCTCGCCGGCCTTGCGGCCGCCGCCGACCCGCCCGCGGTGTCGCGCCCCGCCAACGCCGACGAGACGCGCAAGCAACTCGGCCTCCTCCCCGACTACGCGACCCCGGCCAACCTCGAAACGGTCACGGTCGCCGTACTCGACACCGGCTTCGCGGGCGTGGACGGCAAGCGGCCGTACCTCCCCGCGAACACTACGGTCGTGGAACACTACCCGGCCGACTTCGTGCAGCGGCAGAACCTCGGCGACCCGGCCTTTCAGCGCCCGTTCACCCCCGGCGACGCCCACGGCCGGCTGATGGCGCAGCTCGTGTGGGCCGCCGCCGGCAGCCGGCCCGAAGGCCCGAAATTCCTCCTCCTGAACGCCAACGGCCCGACGATGTTCCGCCGCGCCGTGAAGTACGCCGTGGAGCAGAAGGCGGACGTCATCCTGTTCAGCGGCACGTTCGAGGGGGCCGGCAACTTCGACGGCCGCGGCCCGATCAACGCCGCGGTCGATGAGGCCGTCGCGGCCGGCATCCTGTGGGTGAACGCGGCCGGGAACGCCGGCGGCAAAGTCCACAACGGCCCGGTTGACGTCGGCCCCGACGGCTACGTCCGCTTCAAGGGGCTGTCGCCGGGCGCCCTCCGCTTCACCAACCGGTTCGACGAGAACGCCGTCACCGTGACGCTGACGTGGAACGCCTACAAGGACGCCGAGGACGCCGGCACCGACAAGGACCTCGACCTGATCGTCGAGGACGTCCGCGGGAACGTGGTCGGCAAGAGCGAACTGGTGCAAGTGACCGCGGCGAAGGCGGCAGGCCCGGGCGAGACGCGGAACCCGCGCGAGCGCGTGGTGCTGACCGACCTGCCGGCCGTCGCGGCGGGTCAGGAGTACCGCGTCCGCGTGAAGGCGAAGGGCGGGGCGTTCGGCCCGCGCGACCGGCTGCGGGTGCTGATCGCGCCGGCGAAGGACGCCCCGTTCACCGACCCGGCCACCGGCAAGCAGGCGTTCCCCGTCGAACTGCTGGACGCGAGCGCCGGCGGCGAAGTCTACCCGCCGGCCGACCACCCCGGCGTGCTGACGGTCGGCGACACGTCGGCGTCGTCCGCGGTCGGGCCGACGGCCGACGGGCGGGTGAAGCCGGACGTGGTGCTGCCGGCCGGCGGGGCGCGGTTCACCGGCGGCGACGAGTCGGCCGGCTCGTCGAACGCGGCGGCGTACTTCGCGGGAGTTCTCGCGGTGCTGCGGGCCAAGGAGCCGGCGCTGACGACGGCCCACGTCCGGAACTGGGTCCGCCGGCTGGACGCGGTCGCGGCGGCGAAGGGGGAGATGCTGCCGGCGCCGCTGCCGGTGGGTCAGCCGATCCCGAAGACGGTGCCGGGCCTGATGGCCGGGCCGAACCCGCCGCTGTCGCCGAACGTGGAGCGGGCGCTGCGGTTCGCCGAGAAGACGGTCGAGGACCCGCGCCGCCCGGCGGGCGCCGGCGGGGTGATCGTCAGCACTCCCGCCGGCACGTTTACGGTGCAGCGCGGGAGCTCGACGCCGTTCAAGTACACGCCGCCGGCGACCGCCCAGGCACCTCAGCCGCTACCGCTACCGCGACCGCAGCCGCTCCCGGTCGCCCGGGCGCAGGCGCCGGACGAACCCGCCGCGCCGCGCCGCCCGGCGCCGCCGCACGCCCCCTGGACGACGCCGACGCCCCGGCAATTGGCCGATCTGACACGGTGAACGACGGCCGGCTCGGGGTGGGGCCGGTTTCCAACCGGCCGGGCTGCCCCGGCCGGTTGGAAACCGGCCCCAGCCGAGCCGGCGTACCCACTCCACTAGACCGGAATGCCGAACGTCAGGATTCCGACCACCGACCCGTCCGGGGCCAGGAGCAGCCATCGAGCTTGGTACCCGGCAGGAACTGTCGGTAGTCATCGGTTGGTCGAACCGAAGAACCTCCGCGTCGCCCCGAACGGCGAGCACCTGCTCCCTGCCGTTGAAATCCCGCACCGTCAGCGCCCCGGCCGGATCGACGGACACCACTCGCGCGCCCCTCAGACGGACCTGGCCGGGCTCGAGAGTCCAGACGACCCGCGGCACGATCGGGAAAAACGAGACCAACGGGTTGTTCCGAACCAGTAGCGCGAGGGCCGGGCCTGCGGGCGTCGGCGTCTCGGTCTGAATGCCCCACTGCGAAACGCCCACGCGGAGCCCGGTGCGGCTCGTCGGGTCGCCGACGAGTGACCTGGCCCCCGCCGCCGCTCCCCGGAAACACCCGGACGACCGGCCCGCCGCTGTCGCCGGGGCCGGTCACGATGTCGGCCGCGATGCCGGGGGCGAACCCGCTGCTGAAGAAGAACGGGAAGTTGGTGGCGGCGACGTACACGCCGCCGGTGAAGCTCTGTTCGTAGGCCCAGAACGACTGAACCGGGGTCACCCCCGCCGCGACCTCGAACACGACGAGCGCGGGCCGGCCCCCGGTCCTCGCCGACGACCACCTCGCCGACCCCGTCGGCGTCCACGTCCCCGCCCGCGACCCGCACCCCGCCGCGGAACCCCTCCTCGAACGCAAAGAAGTCCGCGAGCGGGCGCGCCGGTGACGGAGTCGAAGACGCGGACCGCGACCCGCCCTCGCCGGCGCCGACGACGACGTCGGCGCACCCGTCGCGGTTCACGTCCGTCGCCGCCACGTACACGCCGCCGCGAAGTCGTCTTCGAACGCCAGGAACTCGGCGCGGGGCCAACGAGCGGCCGTCGAACACCCGCACCCGCGGCCCCCCGACCGGCCCGGGGGCG
>JBGAQM010000428.1:0-4963 GCA_044220735.1 Urbifossiella sp.
CCGGTTGAACCCACGTCGCGTAGGCCCGCGGCCCGCCGAACGGCACGTCGGACAGGCCGTGCAGGAGGCCGTTCATCTCGCCGACCAGGGCCGTGTGCAGGATGACGTTCCGCGGGTTCGTGTGGACGACCAGTTCTAACCGGCCGTCGAGGGCGGCGCGGGTCTGCACGTCGCCGGCCGTCGTTTCCTTGAACGCCACGTCGCGGGCGAACCGGACGCGCATCCGCTCCGTCGCGCGGAAGGTGCCGCCGTCCGGGCCGGCGACGCGCTTGCCGTTCAGCGTCACGTTCCGGTCGTCGTAGGCGATCACGCTCAGCCGGTGGCGGTCGCCCTTCAGCCACGCGAGCAGCTTGTCGCCGTGCGCGTCGGCGTACGAGTAGTTCGCGTCGAGGAAGACGATCCGCTCGACGGCGTCGGGGACGGCATCGGCCGCGTCGAGGAACGCGATCAGGAAGCTGCCGCCGCCGCTGTGCCCGGCGAGCGTCAGCCGCACGTCCGTCACCGGCAGCCAGCCACGAACGGCTTCGACGACCGCCTTCACACGAGCCGGCGCGTCGGCGTGCTTCCGCCGCCACGCCGGCCAACTCAGACCGTCGGCCTCGACGCACGCGAGGACCACGTTCTCGCCCGGCGACTGCTCCCGCAGCGCTCGCACCTGCGCGGCGACGTGCTGGATGCCGAAGTGCCAGTCGAGGCCGGGGGCGGTCGCGCAGCCGAGCGTCTGTTCGATGCTGTTGCCGTTGGGCGTGGCGTACACGACCAGCCGCGTCGGCTTCCACGGCACGAGCCGCGGCGGGGCGGTGACGTGGACGCGGACGCCGTCGGCGGTCCACTCCTCGCGCACCTGTTCGTCGAACCACGCGCCGGGGCGGAACCCCGGCAGGGGCAGGGCGGCACCGGCCACGGCGGAGGCGACCAGGACGGCGGGGAGCATGGCGGGGGTCCGGTGAGTGAACGGGCTACCGGGCGGACGTCGCGGCCACCACCCCGCCGGCGACGACCAGGACGGCGGCGAGGGCCAGCCGGCCGGGGTGGACCGTCTGCCACTCGCCGAACGCGACCAGGCCGACGGCCACGGCGACCAAAGTGTTCATGTTGTAGAGCGGCACGAGCTGGCTGATCCGCGCCTCGAACCGCCCGAGGGCCACCGCGATCGCCCCGACCCCGGCCGCCCACAGCAGCCCGAACAGCGCGGCGTACCCGCCGCCGGCCGGGGTCAGCGTCGCGTCGCGTTCGGCGGCCGTCACCACCGCCCCGGCCGCGGCGACGACCAGCCCGATGACGACGAGGTACGGCCCGGTGGCGACGCCGGCCCCGGCGGCGCTCTTCTGCACCGCCCCGGACAGGCCGAAGCAGAGCGCGGGGACGAGGCCGCCGACCAGCAGGCCGAGGGTGGCGTTCGACATGTCGGGAGGATACGGAGCGGGTGGCCGCGCGGGCGGCCCGGGCTACTCCGTACCATGCCTGCGGAGGACAACCCATGAACGCAGCGACTGCCATCAGCCTGCTCGTGGCCCAGCTCGCGGTCCCGACCGTGCGGGCCGACGAGCCCGTGACCGTCTCCGAGGCGAAGGCGGACGACGACGGCTTTCTCGTCCACGAGGTCCGGTCGCCCTACCAGGCCGGCACCACCCGGATCCGGGTGCTGCGGCCCGACACGCTGGAGAAGGGGAAGACGTACACGGTGGTCTACGTGCTGCCGGTCGAGGCCGGGGCCGAGAGCCGGTACGGGGACGGGCTGAAGGAGGTCAGGAAGCTCGACCTGCACAACAAACTCGGGGTGGTGTTCGTGGCCCCGACGTTCTCCCACCTGCCGTGGTACGCCGACCACCCGACCCGGCCCGGCGTCCGGCAGGAGAGCTACTTCCTCAGGGTGGTCGTGCCGTTCATCGACCGGACCTACCCGGTGCGGGCGGCGGCGGACGGACGGTTGCTGCTCGGGTTCAGCAAGTCCGGGTGGGGGGCGTGGTCGCTCCTGTTGCGACACCCCGACCGGTTCGGCCGGGCCGCCGCGTGGGACGCCCCACTGATGATGGACCAGCCGGGCAAGTACGGTAGCGGCGACGTCTTCGGCACGGCGGACAACTTCGAGGGCTACCGGGTCGGCAAGCTGCTGGCGGACAAGGCGGACAAGCTCGGGAAGGGCAAGCGGCTCATCCTCCTCGGGTACGGGAACTTCCGGGCCGAGCACGAGAAGGCCCACGCCCTCATGGACCGGCTGACCGTGAGCCACGAGTACCGGGACGGCCCGGCCCGCCGGCACGACTGGCACAGCGGGTGGGTCGAGGAGGCGGTCGGGCTGCTCCTTCGTAGTCAGTAGAGCCTGCCGCCGGAGGCACTTCGGCGTCGGAGCGTGCGGGGACGACGGTTCCCTTCTCGTCGGGCACGCCGAGTATCCGCCGCCAGTCCCACCACCGGCCCGGCGGTCGAGTTCGTCGGCACGGTCGCGGCGTCTGCGGACGTGCTAGTCGCCACGCTCGGCGACGAGCAGCCGCGTCCACGGCCCGTCGCTGGCGTTGAGGTAGAGCCACCGCCCGTACGGGCTGAGGATCGGGTAGTACAGGACGACCGCGGCTGCCCGAACAGCTCGGCTACCAGCCCGGGGTACGCCGCCCGCACGGCCGCGGCGGTGACCGCGACCGTCCGCTCCCCGGTGGCGGCGTTCAGGAGTTCGACGTCAGCGCCAGCGACGCGCGGCGGCCCCAGGCCAGGAGCAGGGTGTCGAGGCTCCAGCGGATCGGGAACCACTCGATGCCCCGCCGGAACAACCCCGGGCTTGTACCGGAATACCATGCCGTGTGCCACCCGCATCGGGAATAGTGGGAAGCCGAGAAGGCAGAAGAAGAACACGGCGTCGACGTTGGTGTACCGCTGGTCGGTGTAGACCCACCGGCCGTTGCCACGGCCGGGCGCGGCGGAGGCGGAGAAGAAGGAGTCCACAGCCGATCCGGGGAGTTCGGGAAGGAGTGGTGTCCTACCCGGCGGAAGGCGGGGCGGTGACAAGCGTCTACCGTCCCGAGCCCACCGGAGCCGGACTGGATACGGTAGGGGTACGAGGGCAGGCCGCATCCCGCGAGACGGAGGCCGACCGTGCGACGCTTCGACTGGCTCCTGGTGCTCCTCTCCCCCGCGACCGCGACCGCCGCCGAGCCGAACGTCTGGGTGAAGTCCGACGCCGCTATCGAGGGCCGGCGCTGGGACGTGCCCGTCGGCTACGACGCGGCGGCGAAGCGGTTCCTCGTGCTCGGGGGTCGCACGACGTGGGGTGACTACAAGAAGGCGCGGTCGTACGACGTGCTCTCGTTCGACCCTGCCGGGAAGTCGCGCAATGAACTCCCGTCCGGCGCGGCGCGGGGGCCGGAGGTCGGCCCGGTGGCGGCGCCGGCGTGGACGAGCGAGGCGTGGGGCCTCACCGACGCCGCCGGCGCGACGCGCCCGAACTGGACCGTGTACGGCACCTTCTCCCTCGGCCAGAAGTACGACTACGACCCGGACTCGAAAGCCTTCTACTTCTACGCCGGCGGGTCCACGTTCCGCTACGACCCGGCGCGCCGCGAGTGGACCGACCTCAAGCCCGCGACGCACCCGCAGGCGCTCGGCGGGATTCTCCTGTGGTCGTCGATGTGCTACGACCGCGCGGCGAAGAAGTTCGTCCTCTTCGGCGGCGGCAACGTCCCCACCGAGCGCGGCGACCCCGGCACGTGGACGTACTCACCCGCCGACAACCGCTGGGAGCCGGTGAAGACCGACCAGCAACCGCCGGCGCGCGCCAACTCGCGCCTCGCCTACGACCCCGTTGCCCGCAAGGTCGTGCTCTTCGGCGGCGACAGGCTGAACGAACTCGTCGCCGACACGTGGGTGTTCGACACCGCCACCGGCACCTGGGAGGAACGCCGCCCGACCGTCTCGCCGGCGCCCCGCGCCGGGCACGCGCTGCTGTGGCTGCCGAAGGCGCGGAAGCTCCTCCTCCTCGGCGGGTACACGTACACCTCGACCACCGAGTACGTCGCCCCGCTGTACCGCCCCTCCCGCTCGAAGCGTGGACGTTCGACGCCGCCGCCGACAAGTGGGAACTCGTCGGCCGCTGGTCGCGCCCCGCCGACGGTCCCGTCGGCCCGGCGAACGTCTTCCTCTCGGCCGCGGTCGACGAGAACGACACCGTCCTCGCGCTCGACGCGCAGAACCGCGCGTGGACGTGGCGGATCGACACGTCGAAGCCCGACCCGGCCGCCGCTGTGGCCTTCGGCGCGACCGCGGGTGCGACCGTGCGCCGCACCGGCTCGCACGACCCGGCGTGGTACGCCGACGGCGTTCCCGCCGCCGATCCGGCGGCGGTGGCGGCGGACCTCGAGGCGCTGCCGGCGAACCGCTGGGTGGCGGCGCGACGCCGAAGCGGCCGCTCATGAACATGGACTGGGGCTCGGCGGCGCTCGACACGCCGCGACAAGATCGTGCGCTTCTCCGGCGGGCACTCGGCGTACAGCGGAACCGCCCCGCAGGTGTACGACGTGGCGACCGACCGCTACTCGATCCCGTTCGCGCCGGAGTACCCGGCCGAGTACGTGTACAGCAACGATCAGGTGAACGGCGAGTGGAGCTTCGGCCGCAACCCGTGGATGACCGGCCACACCTACAAGTCCACCGGCTACGACCCGAACCTGCGGGCGTTCGTATTCGCCCCGCACGACTACACGTACTTCTTCGACCCGGACGCGAAGGCGTGGTCTCGCTCGGCGGCGAAGAACCCGTACCGCCCGAACTTCTACACGGTCACCGTGTGCGCCACGCCCGCCGGCGCGGTCGTGTGGGCCGACGACCGCGCGACCGGGAAGGCCGGCCTCTGGCGCCTCGACGACGCGCGCACGTGGCAACCGCTGCCGCTGCGCGGCGAGTTGCCGGCGAAGTCCGCCGATCAGCACGGCCTGGCGCACGACACGAAGCGCGACCGGCTGCTGTTCTTCAG
>JBGAQM010000429.1:0-4910 GCA_044220735.1 Urbifossiella sp.
GGAGCCAGCCGCCCCACAGCAGCAGGAAGAACGTCCCCATCATCGCCGGGGCGTGAATCAGGTACACGCCGTAGCTGTAATCGCCCCACCGCACAAGCCGGTTCGCCGACGACAGCTGTGGCAGCTGCGCCGCCAGCCACACCACCGCCGCCGCCGCGGGGGCGAAGGCCAGCCACTCGCCCTCGAACGTGTTCGTCCGCGACGGCACGACCGCCAGCCACGCCGCCGTCGCCGCCAGCACCGGCCACCGCCAGCGCCGGCCGCGGTCGCGCACCTGGTAGACCAGCACGCCCAGCACGAACGACAGGTTCGCCACCGAGAAGAACACCTCCGACCACCGCGGCAGCTGCACCGCCGCGTAGCCCGGCCACACCGCCGCCTTCGCCAGCAGCAGCACGCCCCACGCCGCGGCGCAGGCGGGCAGCCCGCGCGTCGCCCCGAACAGGGCGACGACCACCGCCATCCAGACGTACAGGGCCGCCTCGTACACCAGCGACCACTCGACGCCGAGCGGGTAGACGACCGACCCCGGCGGGCTCGGGAGCAGGAACCACGACAGGTTTTCGGGCCGCACGTAGCGGCGGAACTCGGGCGGCCACACGGTGAACCACATCAGCCCCATCACCAGCAGCGCCGCGAGCCAGTACCCGGGGTACAGCCGCACCGCCCGGCCCCACAGGAAGCGGCCCGCCGACACGCCGCTCACGGCCTGCGTCAGCACGAACCCCGAGATGGCGAAGTAGAGCGGGACGGGAAAGCTCATCCAGTTCCCGGCGCAGAGGAGCTCCGCCGGGAACGCCGTGGTGCCGAACGTGTGCGTCGCGTAGTAGCCGAGGTGGTACACCAGGACGGCGACGGCTGCCGCCAGTCGAACGACCTGGATGTTGTTGAACCGCATGGCCGGCCGACGGTACCGACTCGCGGCCCGCGGCACAAGCCCGCCCGGCGGGCCGGGGGCTACTTCCGCCGCAGCCGCTCGGCCGCGGCGTGCTGGGCGACCAGCTCGCGGTGGACGTCGGCGACCACCCAGTCGCGCGGCTTGCCGGCGTACCGGGCGGGGTCGATCGGCGCGCCGACCGACACCGCCACCGTGCCCGGCAGCGGCTCGGTCACCAGCGGCGCGAACGTCGGCACCTTGCGGAACCGGCTCCACGCCTCGAAGCACCCGGCGACGCCGACCGGCACGATCGGGCACGTCACCCGCCGGATGAGCAGCGACACGCCCGGCTTGAGCGGCTGCACGTCGCCGCTGTGCGTCCGCTCGCCCTCGGGGAACATCAGCACGGCCCGGCCGGCGCCGAGCGCGTCGAGGACGTTCTGGATGCCGTCCTTCCCCATGCTCCGGTCGATCGGCACGGCCCCGAGGCTGTGGATGAGGCGGCCGAACCCGGGCACCTTGAACAGCGTGCTGCGCGCCAGGAATGACAGGTAGCGGCGGCACCCGAGGCCGACGACCAGCGGGTCGATGAGCGACTGGTGGTTGGACACGACCAGCACCGGGCCGCGCCGCGGCATGTTCGCCCAGCCGGCGCGGCGGAAGCTGAACCCGAAGGTGAAGGCGGTGAACGACGACCAGTAGGCGGCGTCGTACCAGAGGCGGGCGGTCAGCGGCGGACGGTCGCGCATCGGCGCACCACCTCCTCCAGCCGGGCCACGACCGCGTCCGCGCTCAGGCCGGTCGTGTCCACCAGCACCGCATCGTCGGCCGGCCGCATCGGGGCGTCGGCGCGGGTGGCGTCGCGGGCGTCGCGCTCCTGTTGCTGCGCCAGCACGTCGTCGAGCGTCGCCGACTCGCCCTTCAGTTGCAGCTCGCGGAACCGCCGCTCGGCCCGGGCGCGGGGGTCGGCGGTGAGGTAGAACTTGCACGCCGCGTCGGGGAACACGGCCGTGCCCTGGTCGCGCCCCTCGCACACCATGTCGCGGCCCTCGGCGACGCGGCGCTGCTCGGCGGCGAGGAACCGCCGCACGGCCGGGATCGTGGCGACGCGGCTGGCCGCCTGCGCCGCCTCGGGCGTGCGGATGTCGGCGGTCACGTCGCGGCCGTCGAGTAGCACCCGGCCCGGCGGCATCTCCAGGTGAATGACGGCGAGCACGGCGTCCACGTCGTCGGCGCCGCGGAGGGCGAGGCCGACGGCGCGGAACATGGCGCCGGTGTCGAGGTAGTCGAACCCGAGGCGGGCGGCGAGGCCGCGGGCCGCGGTGCTCTTGCCGGACCCGGCGGGGCCGTCGATGGTGACGATCATGTCGGGTTCAGGTTACCGGGATGACACGCGACCGGCGAGCGGCGCGGCGAGAAGCCGCGAGTGGCGCCGGGACCACCCGAGCGAACGGTTGCGGCTTCGCGCTTCCCCACGCGAAACACCAAACCCCCTGGATTCCCGCCGCGCCGTCCGGGATAATCGATCGTACCCGTCACCCGCACCGGGTCGCCGCCATGCCCCTGCCCGGTCAGCCGCCGCCGTCCCCGGCGCTCGTCGCGGCCCTCCACCTGCTCCGCACCGGCATGCCCGAGGCGGCCGAGACCGTCGTGGTGAAGGCCGCCCGCGACGCCAAGCGCGAGCACGGCTCGGGGTCGCACCCGCTGGCGCTCGCCTACGCCGACATGGCCCGGTTCCACCACGCCGACGGCGAGGTGAAGCGCGCCGCCACCGAGTTCCAGCACGCCATCAAGTACCCGGCCCCGGCCGACCCGGCGGCGAAGAAGGACCGGCTCGCGTTCCTGTTCGGGTACGCCGGGTGCCTCGCCGACCTCGGCCGCACCGCCGACGCCGAGAAGGTGCTCCGCCAGTGTGTCCTGAAGGCCCGCGAGGCGCACGGCCCCGGCAGCGTCGGCGCCGCCGCCGCGACCGTGCCGCTGGCCGAGCACTTCCTCCGCGCCGACTTCCCGGCCGACGCCGCCCGCCTCCTCGACGGCGCCGCCCCGGCCCTGCTGGCGCACCGCGACCCGCTCGGCCCCGCCGCCGCGGCGCTGAAGGCCGAGGCGCGGCGGCTGCTCGGCCGCACCGACGACCCGTTCGCCGACCTGGAGCGCGCGGCGCCCGAGACGGCCGCCGCCGTCGTGACGGCGGCGCTCGACCGGGCGAAGGCCGACCCGCACCCGCGCCGCCGGCCGGTGCTCGACGACCTGGTCAAGTTCGCCTGCCGCCGGTTCGGCGACGGCCACGCCGCGTCGGCCGACGCGCTCGCCGGCGTGGTGCGGCACGAGGCGGCGGTGGGGGCGCCGACCTCGCCGGCGCGGGCGGCGGCGGTGCGGCGGGCGGTGTGGTCGTACGCCGCCCACCGGCCCGAGGGCGTGGTGCTGGAGAACGTCGAGGTGGGGTTCGACCCGGACGGCACGGTCCACCTCGCCCCGCACCTGGGGCGCGACCCCGGGGCCGCCGGGTTGGCGGCCGTGGAGGCCGTGCTCGTGGCGGCGCTGGACGACCTGTTCGCGCGGGCGGCGCGCTAATCGTTAAATCAGAAGAACGACCGGGAATTCGGTCGCACGTCGGGCCATCTCCGGGTATAAACTCCGTCCGTGAATGTACGGCGTACACCCGGAGACGAGCCTGTGACCGATTACGCTTCCGCCCGTAAGGTGGCGGCCCGTCTGGCCGCGCTGGCCGAGCCGACCCGCGTCCGCGTGATCGACCGCCTGGCCCACGGCCCACTGCACGTCGGCGCGCTGGCCGAGCTGCTCGGGGTGCCGATGGTGAACCTCTCCCACCACCTCGGGGTGATGCGGCAGGCCGGGCTGCTGGACGACGAGAAGGACGGCCGGCGGGTGATCTACCGCCTCCACCCGGACGTGGTCCGCCCCGGCGACAACGGCGACACGGTCGCCGTGCTCGACCTGGAAGGGTTCCTGGTGCGCGTCCGCAAGGGGGCGGCGCCGCCCGCCGGAGTGACGGGGAAGCCGAAAAAGAAGTGACGACGCTCGCGGCTTCGCGTTTCGCGGTACACACCGCTCAACGCGAAGCCGCAAGCAGCAACTCGGCTTACCCGCGCCCCTTGAAGAACAACGCCGCGAGCGGCGGCAGCGTGATGGTGACCGAGAACGGCTGCCCGTGCATCGCCGACGGCTCCGCGAACACGCCGCCGTTGTTCCCCACGTTGCTGCCCCAGTACAGCCCCGCGTCGCTGTTCAGAATCTCCTTCCAGAACCCGGCGCTCGGCACCCCCACCCGGTAGCCCGGCCGCGGCACCGGGGTGAAGTTCAGCACCACCACGATCAGGTCGTCCGGCGTCTTGCCGCGGCGCACGAAGCTCAGCACGCTGGCGTTCGCGTCCGCGCAGTCGATCCAGTCGAACCCGCCCGGCTGGTTGTCGAGCTCGTGCAACGCCGGCTCGGTGGCGTAGGCGCGGTTCAGGTCGCGGACCCAGCTCTGCACGCCCTCGTGCGGGGCGTGCTGGAGGAGGTGCCAGTCCACGCTCTCCTCCGACTTCCACTCGCGCCGCTGGGCGATCTCGCCGCCCTGGAACAGCAGCTTCTTCCCCGTCATGCCCCACATGTACCCGAACAGCAGCCGCAGCCCGGCGTACTTCTGCCACTCGTCGCCGGCGCACTTGTCCCACAGCGGCCCCTTCCCGTGCACCACCTCGTCGTGCGAGAGCGGCAGCACGAAGTTCTCGTGGTAGGCGTAGAGCATGCGGAACGTCAGGTCGTTCTGGTGGTACTTGCGGTGGATCGGGTCCTCGGCGATGTACCGCAGGGTGTCGTGCATCCACCCCATGTCCCACTTGTACCCGAAGCCCAGCCCGCCGGCGTAGGTGGGCCGGCTCACCATGCCCCAGCTCGTGCTCTCCTCCGCGATCGTCTGCACGTCCGGGTAGTGGTGGTACACCTCTTGGTTGAACCGGCGCAGGAAGTCGTTGGCCTCGATGTTCTCCTGCCCGCCGTAGCGGATGGGCGTCCACTCGCCCTCCTTGCG
>JBGAQM010000430.1:0-2207 GCA_044220735.1 Urbifossiella sp.
GTGAAGGCGGGCGAGGAGAAGACGTTCCCGGTGACCGAGGAGCGCGACGTGGCGTCGCAGGTGGTGCTGACGAACAACCCGGACCAGACGATCCGGTTCGTGATGAGCCTGAACGAGGCGACGCCGGCGCTGAAGCAGAAGCTGACGGAGGCGCTGAAGTTGAAGGGGGCGTGGGACGGCCAGACTCGCGATCTGGCGCAGGTGAAGGCCAATCTCGCCCGGCTCAACACCGACCAGGACCGCATCCGCCGCAACCTCGCCGCGACGCCGCGCGAGGCCGAAGTGTATAAGACGTACCTCGACCGGCTCGCCGCCCAGGAGCGCGAGATCGACACGCTGACGACGCAGGAGAAGAACCTGATGGTGGCCGAGTTCGCGTCGCGGAAGACGTTCGAGGACTTCCTGGCGAACCTGAACGACGACTGACGTCGAGCTGTCGTCCTGCGAAGCCCGGGGACGCCGGTCCCCGGGCTTACTACGTTAGCGGCACCCTGCCCGTGGTGCCCCATGGCCCTCCGCCTGTCCGCCTTCCCGAAGTGCTACCTCGACAAAATCGCCGGCGAGCGGTCGATGTCCGTCTTCGACTGGATCGAGCAGGCCCGTCAGCTCGACGCCGACGGCCTCGAGATGTACGACGGGTTCTTCACGTCCCTCGACCCCGGCTACCTCGACTCGGTCGGCGACGCCATCCGCTCGGCCGGCTTCGCCATGCCGATGCTGTGCTGCTCGCCGGACTTCACGCACCCCGATGTCGACGCCCGCCGGCGGGCCGTCGAGCGCGAGTGCGCCCTCGTCGGCGTCGCGCGGCGACTCGGCGGGCCGGGCACCGTTTGTCGCGTCCTCAGCGGCCAGCGCTACCCCGGCCTCGACCGCCGCGAGGGACTCGACCGCGTGGTCCGCTGCCTCGAACAGGTGCTCCCGGTGGCGAAGGAGCACGACATCGTCCTCGGGCTCGAGAACCACTATAAGGACGGCTTCTGGCAGTACCCCGAGTTCGCCCAGAAGCAGGACGTGTTCCTCGAACTCCTTGCGGCCGTGCCCGAATCCACACACTTCGGCGTGCAGTACGACCCGTCCAACGCCCTCGTCGCCGGCGACGACCCGCTCGAACTCCTGCGGCTCGTGGCCCCGCGGGTGGTGAGCATGCACGCCAGCGACCGCTACCTTGCCGCGGGGACCACTCTGGCCGAACTCCGCCAGGCCGACGGCACCCTCGGCTACTCCCCCAACCTCTGCCACGGCGTGACCGGGAAGGGGCTGAACGACTACGACGCGATCTTCCGCACACTCGCCGGCGCGGGCTACCGCGGCTGGGTGAGCATCGAGGACGGCATGAACGGCATGGAGGAGATGGCCGAGTCGCTGGCCTTCCTGCGTCGGAAGACCGTCGAATACTTCCCCGACTGAGGGCGCGGCGTGGAACCGGTGCGGGTCGGGATCGTCGGTTGCGGCAAGGTCGCCGGGCTCCACGCGGCCGCGCTGCGGTCCGTCCCGGAAGCGGTGTACGTCGGCGCGTGCGACGCCGACACGGCGCGGGCCGCGGCCTTCGCGGCGAAGCACGGCGGCGCCGCGTTCGCCGACCTCGACGCGCTGTTGCATTCCGGCGTCGAAGTCGTGCTGATCGCCACGCCGCACCCGGCCCACGCCGGGCCGACGGTCCGCGCCGCCGAGGCCGGCGTCCACGTCCTCGTCGAGAAGCCGATGGCGGCGACGCTCGCCGACTGCGACGCCATGATCGCGGCCGCGGCGCGGACCGGCGTCCGCCTCGGCGTCATCAGTCAGCGGCGGTTCTACGAGCCGGTTCGTCGTATCAAGGCCGCCGTCGACGCAGGCAAACTTGGCACGCCCGCGCTCGGGCTGTTCCTGATGTACTCGTGGCGCGACGCCGCGTACTACGCCTCCGACCCCTGGCGCGGACGGTGGGACACCGAGGGCGGCGGCGTCCTCGTCAACCAGTCGCCGCACCAACTCGACCTCCTGCTGTGGCTTCTCGGCCCGGCCGCGGAGGTGACAGGCTTCTGGGGCAACTTGAACCACCCCACTGTCGAAGTGGACGACACCGCCGTCGCCGCGATCCGCTTCCGCAGCGGCGCGCTCGGGTCGATCCTGACGAGCGTGGCGCAGACGCCGGGAATCTACACGAAGGTCCACGTCCACGGCTCCAACGGGGCGTCGGTCGGCGTCGAGACCGACCGCGGGGCGACGTT
>JBGAQM010000430.1:2235-4884 GCA_044220735.1 Urbifossiella sp.
CCGAGCCGCCGTTGACGGACCTGTGGACGATTCCCGGCGAGGAGTACCGGCTGGTCGAATTCCAGAACGACGACCGCGCCGCGTTCGCCGGCGTGGACGGCACCACGCACTACCACGCGCTGCAAATCCGCGACTTCGTCCGGGCCGTCCGCGAGGGGCGGCCGCCGCTCGTAACCGGCGCCGACGGTCGCGCAGTGGTGGAACTGTTCACCTCGATCTACCAGTCGAGTCGCGAGCGGCGGTCGGTGCTGCTGCCCGTCTGACCCGACCATCGGGCGGATATGCTTGTTTCCGACAAAGGGGGGTGGGGTCGCGGCACCATGTCACCGACTCATAAAAAAGCCCATTCCGACGATCAATTGCTACGGTATTGGTTGCAGCTATCTGCCCAACAAGAAGTTGCGGCACGGGGCTTAATACTACGATAACCTCGGAACGAAACCGGTTGGTGTGGATGTGCCGGTCGTAGCGGTTTTGACGGCGACGCGGGAGGGGGAGTCCGGTACAACGGACGCAGCCCGTTCACCGCGAGGACCGACCGTGAGGACGATCGTGCTGGCCCTGGCGCTTCTAACCGGGGCCGCCGTCCCGGCGAGGGCGGACGTCATCCCCATCTTCACGGGTGACGGCGGCGGGCCGTTCCCGGGGAACTACCAGCTCAACACGCCGTTCACGTTCGAACTCCGCGCCCCGGGGCTCACCACGTTTACCGACTTTAACCTCGACCTGATCGTCGAGACTGCGAGCCTGGACCCCGTCACCCTGATGAGCGTGGAGGTGTTCCGCCCCGGTGACGCCGAGTACGCCTTCGGTGCGGTCGGCACGTTCGATTCCAGCCAGTCGGCCATCGGCGGGAGCCCGCAGTTCACCGTCAACATCGCCGGAACGAACGGCGGGTCGTTCGTCAACATCACCGGCGGGGTCAACGACGTGCTCGCACGCATCCGGGTCACGCCCGGGCCGAACCTGAACGAACCCGTGACGTTCTACATCGACGCCGGCTCGTACACGATCGGCGGCACGCCCGAAGACATCCCGGCGCTGCAGCCGCCCGACCCCGTGACCGTCTTCCCGGAAACGCCGACGGCGCCGGCGGCGGTGCCCGGACCCGGCGGGGCGCTCCTGTTGGGCGTAGGTGGCATGCTGGTGCTGGCCCGGCGGCGCTTCACTCCGGCGAACGGGACGGCGTGAGCCCGCGGGCCGTGTGTCCGTCGGCCTGACGCGCTAGGCCGACGGGTTTTGGTGAGGAACCCGCGTACGGGAGTTCCGATCACTGCCACCACCGCGGATTCACGTCGTGCCGTTCGCCGGGGTCACTTCTTCGCGGGCCGGCCGAACGCGGCCGCGAGGTTGGCGTAGCTCGTCCGCGCCGCGGCCGTGGGGTCGTACCCCGCGCGGTTGAACACCATCGCACTCACCTCGACGACCACCGGGCCGCGGTAGCCGGCCGCCGTTAGTAGCCGCAACAACTCCGGGTAGTTCGTGCCGTGCTCGCCGGGTAGCAGGAACTCGAACTTCTCCGCCCCGCCGCGCGCGTCCTTGACGTGGGCGAACGCCGCGAGCGGCGCCACCGCCCGCACCGCGTCGGCGGCCGCGACCCCGCGCAGGGCGTAGTGACTGTAATCGAATGCGAGGCGGAGCCACGGGCTGTTCACCTGCCCGACCAGCCACGCGGCCGCGGCGGGCGTGTGCAGGGCGTGGGCGACGTGCGGCTTCACCGCGATGACCGACCGCGCCTCCCGCCCGACCTCCGCCCAGGCCCGCAGGCGCTCGGCGATACGGTCCTTCGCCGCGTCCCAGTCGGCGGGGCGGCCGCCGAGCACGGTCTCGATCGGGGGCGGTCGGCCCGGCGAAAGGGCGTGACCCAGCTCGGCCGCGGCGCGGAGGCGGTCGAGGTTCCCGCGGTGGGTGGTGTCCGCGGCCGGCTCCGCCAGGTTCTCCATCAGGCCGTGGAGCGACAGGCCGTTGTCGCTCAGCCGGCCGCGCAGGTCACGACGGTCGGCCGGCGTCATTCGGCCCGGCTCCGTCGCGTACCCGGGGAGCAGTGCCAGTTCGACTCCGTCGTAGCCGGCCGCGGCGCAGGTGCGCAGCGCGTCCGGGAGCGGCACCGTTTTCATCCCGTACAGACTGAAGCCGAGCGGCAGTCGGACGGGGGCGGGCTGGGCGTGCCCAACGCCGCCCGCCGCCAGCGCGGCGGCCAGGCACTCGCGCCGCGTCGGCCGGGCCATGGCGTCACTTCCTGTTGTGGACGTGGACCTTGACGCTGGCCGACTTCCCGAGGCCCGAGATGGTGACGGTGGTGGCCACGTCCGGCCCCAGGTCGGCGGAGATGCTCCCCTTGTCCTTGGCGCGGTCCACGGCCAGGGCCTTCGAGGTGGGGAGGTTCTCGCCCTCCTTCACGTCCTCCGCCTTGTAGATGCCGACGTCCACCGCCTGGTCCGACTCGTACTCGACGGTGACGCGCTGCGGCCGGGCCTGCTTCGGGAGCAGCATCATCTGCGTCTCACCCGGCGCCACGGGGTACGTCTTCTTCAGGTCGAGCTTGTCCGGGCCGCACCCGGCCGGGGCCAGCAGCAGTACGGCGGCGAGGAACAGGAACGAACGGGTTGGCACGGCGGCCTCCGGGAATGGGGGGATAAGGGCGGGGGG
>JBGAQM010000431.1:0-4876 GCA_044220735.1 Urbifossiella sp.
CTCGGCCGGCAGCCCGGCCCAGCGGCGGAGCAGTCGCGTGACCCGCGTCCGCGGGGTGCCGTCGGCCACCGACACCATCCCCGCCCACATCAGTGGTACCGTCGCCAGAACGACCACGAACGCGACCCCCGCCCCGACGGCGATCCGCCCGCGCAGGTCGGCGACGGGGTCGAGCACTTCGGCGCGGCGCTCCTGCACCAGCACCACGAACCCGGTTTCGACCTCCGCCCCGCCGGCGCCCTTCACCCGCACCCGCTCCGCCGCCGCCAGCCACGACCCGGCGTCGTCGGCCGGGTCGGCGTAGTCGGTCCACGCGCCGCCGGGGCCGCCGTCGGCCCAACGCACGACCGCGTCGGCGTAGTACAGCGGCAGCACGTCCTTGCCGTCGGGCTGGTACGCCTCCAGGTACGGGTGGCGGAGCAGCAGCCCGCGCCGGCCGGAGGCGTCGGGGCGGGTGTCGATGAGGACCACGAACCGTTCGCGGCCGTCGTCGAGGCGGGTCTGGCCGCGCAGGTCGAGGGTGAGGCCGAGGACGCCGAGCGGGTCGCCGCCGGGCTCGGCGTGCGGCCACACCGGCACGCTGAACGCCACCGTCCAGAACTCGTCCTCCCGCGCCACCTGCCGGCGGAAGGCGATCGACCGGTGCGGCCGGTCGATGACGGCCGGCGGCGGGCCGGTCTGCTCGGCGAACTCCTTGCCGAGCCCGTGGAAGTAGTCGCGGTAGCCGCGGTACTTGAAGCGGTGCTGCGGGTACGGCGGGGCGGTGCCGTACTGGAGGCCGTCGGCGGCGTCGGCGAACCACACCCCGGACCGGCCGCCCTCGCCCAGCTGCGGGTCGTACCTCGCCCGCCGCAGGGCGAGCCAGGCGTCGAGCTCGTCGCCCGCGTTGGAGGCGCGGAACCCGTCGGCCGGGGCGGCGAGCCACTGCCGCAGCGCCGGCTCGCGCGCCTCCGTTTCGAGCACCTGCCAGCGGTACTGCACCTGGAGCGCCAGCCGGTCGGCGGCCGACTTCGCGGCGAACCGGTTGCCGTCGAGCGCCCGCTGCACGAGCTCGTCGGTCGCGGTGGAGACGGCGTCGCGGAACAGGACGGAGCCGATGCCGCCGATCATCACCAGCAGCACGGCGAAGCCGAGGGCGGTGACGGCGAGCATGGGCCGGCGGACGCGGCGGAGGCGCCAGGCGTCGAGCGCGGTGACCACCGCCTGCGGGTTCGGGTAGCGCCGGGCCGGGTCGGCGGCGAGGCACTTGTCGAGGATCGCGGCGAGGCCGGCATCGACGCCGAGCACCTTGCGGTGCGCGGCCGGCGGCGGGGCGGTGCGGATGAGGGTGCGGTACGCGGCGAGCTGGTCCGCCAGCGCGCCGGACGCGGGGAGGGTGCCGGCGTGCGGGTCGTCGCGGTGGGGCGGGGTGCCGGCGAGCATGCGGTACAGCACGGCGCCGAGGGCGTACACGTCCCAGCGGGCGTCGGGGGCGGCGCCGAGGTCGGCCTGTTCGGGGGCCATGTAGAACAGGGTGCCGAGCGCGGGGGCGAGTTCGTGGGCGAGGCGGGCCTGCCCGAAGTCGGCGAGCCGCGGCCGGCGGTCGTGGTCGAGGAGCACGTTCGCCGGCTTGAGGTCGCAGTGGAGCACGCCCTTGTCGTGGGCGTGGACGAGCCCCAGCGCGACCTCGCGGAACATCGTTACCGCCTGCGCCACCGGCAGCGGGCCGCCCTGGAGCAGGTCTTCGAGCGAGCCGTTCTCCAAGTACTCCATGACGTAGTACGGCGGGTCCGAGTCCCACCCGACGCGGAGCAGCTGCACGACGTGGCGGCTGTTGAACAGGTAGCGGAGCTTTTCGACCTCGCGGGCGAGCGCCGCCCAGTCGGTTCCGCCGCGTCGGGTGTAGAACTTGATCGCCACCTTGCGGCCGCTGTTGCTGTCGATGCCGACCCACACCTCGCCGTAGGCGCCGCGGCCGAGGGGCGTGAGGCGCTCGTAGCCGGGCACGGGCGCCGGCGGCTTGCCGCCGAGGGCGCTGAGGGCGCACGCCTCCTCGCGGTCGGCGACGTCCATGACGGGGGTGAGCGGGTCGTCGGGCATCCGGTCATTATCGCCGGCCGGCGGCCCGGCGTGGGGCAAGTTTCCAACTTGCCGGCGTCGGCGCGTCGGTCCGCGCGGACGCCGTGCGGAGGTGCTCGGGGGATTGGTTCGCCACCCGACGCGCCGACGCCGGCAAGTTGGAAACTTGCCCCACGGCCGCGGGCCGCGACAATCACCCTACACTCCCGGAGCCCACTCATGTCCCTCTCCCGCCGCGCCTTCCTCGGTACCGCCGCCGCCGCCGTCGCCACCCCGGGGCTCGCGCAGCCGCCGAAGGCGAAGAAGCTCGTCCTCATGGCCGGCACGCCGAGCCACGGCCCCGGCGACCACGAGTTCAACGCCGGCGTCATGCTCCTGGCGAATTGCTTGAAGGACGTGCGCGGCCTCGACTGCGTCGTCCTCCGCAACGGCTACCCGGCCGACGACTCCGTCCTCGACACCGCCGACGGCATCCTCTGCTTCGCCGACGGCGGCGGCGGCCACCCGCTGGTCCGCGGCCAGCGCCTCACCCGCATCGACGCGCTGATGCGGAAGGGCGTCGGCCTGATGTGCGCGCACTACGGCGTGGAGGTGCCGCGCGACCTCGGCGGCCCCGAGTTCCAGCGCTGGATCGGCGGGTACTACGAGACCAACTTCTCGGTCAACCCGATGTGGCGGCCCGAGTTCGCCGAGTTCCCGCGCCACCCGATCGCCAACGGCGTGCGGCCGTTCGCCGTCCGCGACGAGTGGTACTTCAACATGCGCTTCCGCGACAACATGCAGGGCGTCACGCCGATCCTGACGGCGAAGCCGTCGGACGAGGTGCGCGACGGCCCGTACGTGTCGCCGCGCGGGCCGTACCCGCACATCCAGGCCGCGAAGGGCCGCGCCGAGACGATGATGTGGGCGGTCGAGCGCCCGGACGGCGGGCGGGGGGTGGGCTTCACCGGCGGCCACTTCCACCGCAACTGGGCCACCGACGACTTCCGCAAGGTGGTGCTCAACGCGCTGGTGTGGCTCGTGAAACTGGACGTGCCCGCGGACGGGATCGTGTCGCGGGTGACCGAGGCGGAGATGATGGCGAACCTCGACCCGAAGCTCAAGTAGCCCTTGATCGCTCTCCACACCCAGGAACCTGCCGTGCCCTACCGCGCTTCAACACGGGAACCTCGCCATCGCCGCCTGCTCCTCCGCCGCCGCCGCCGACCCGCCGGGCGCTTGACCTCGCAGACACACCGCCGATCAAGGCCGACGTCGTCACTCTCCGCCGTCCCGACCGGTTCGAGGGCACTTCCCGGCACCCGCGGCGAGGACCTCACCACCGACTTCCTCGCCGACGAGTTCAAGAAGGCCGGCGCCGCCCCCGCCGGCGGCGACACCTACTTCCAGCCCGTGCCGCTCGTGAAGGTCGCCACCAGCACCAAGAGCACGCTCCGCGCCACGAAGGGCGACCAGGCGCTCGACCTGCGGCCCGACGAGGACTGGTCCGGCACCAGCCACACGCAGACGCCGCAGGAGGACTTCGAGGCGGAAGCGGTGTTCGTCGGCCACGGCATCACCGCCCCCGAATTCGGCTGGGACGACTACGCCGGCGTCGACGTGAAGGACCGCGTCGTGGTCTGCTTCACGAACGAGCCGCCGTCCAGCGACCCGGCGTTCTTCGGCGACGGCGATGACGTACTACGGCCGCTGGACGTTCAAGTACGAGGAGGCGCTGCCCGCGGGGCGAAGGCGTGCTTCATCATCCACACCGACGCCACTGCGGGGTACCCGTACTCCGTGGTGCGACCGCTGGAGGGGCGCGCTTCGAGCGCGGCCGGGCAAACGGCGCTGGCCTTCGCCAGGTGGCTGAGCCGCGCTGGCCGGCGAAGAGCTGCTGGCGATGGCCGGCAAGACCGTCGAGCGGCGGCGAAGGCCGACGCGAAGGGCTTCAAGGCGTACCCGCTCGGCGTCACGCTGAAGGCGAGCATCCCGACCCGCGTCGAGAACATCCACAGCAAGAACGTCGTGGCGAAGGTCGAGGGGAGCGACCCGACGCTGAAGGACGAGGCCGTCCTGTTCACGGCGCACTGGGACCACCTGGGCGTCGGCCGGGCCGTGGTCGGCGACGCGATCTACAACGGCGCCGCCGACAACGCCACCGGCACGGCGTTGCTGCTGGAGCTGGCCCGCGCCTGGGCGAAGCAATCCCCGCGGCCGAAGCGGTCGGCGCTGTTCCTGTCGGTGACCGCGGAGGAGAAGGGGTTGCTCGGCTCGAAGTACTACGCGGCCCACCCCGTGGTGCCGCTCGGCAAGACGGCGCTGAACCTGAACTTCGACATGATCCTGCCGCTCGGCGTGCCCGAGTCGGTGGTCGTGACCGGCGCCGACCGCACGACGGCGTGGCCGACGGTGCAGGCGGCGGCGAAGCGGCACGGGTTGGAGATCGAGGCCGACCAGCGGGCGCACCTCGGCATCTTCTACCGGTCCGACCACTTCTCGCTGGCGCGGGCGGGCGTCCCGGCGTTCTCGATCGGTAGCGGCATGAAGCTGAAGGGGAAGCCGGCCGAGTACGCGCGGGAGGCGCACAAGCGGTTCAACGACGGGGCGTACCACTCGCCGCAGGACGAGGTGCGGCCGGACTGGGACTTTTCGGGCTTCCCGGTACTCGGCGGGTTCGCGCTCGACATCGCGCGGGAGGCGGCGAACGCCGACCGGCTGCCGACGTGGAACCCCGGCGACGAGTTCCGCCCGGCGCGCGAGCGGAGCGGGGTGAAGTAGGGTGCCGCTCGAAGTGACGTTGCCGCTTGCGGCTTCGCGCTTCCCCGCGCGGAGCCCG
>JBGAQM010000432.1:0-4809 GCA_044220735.1 Urbifossiella sp.
CCTGCCACCCCGACCAGCCGGCTCACGCCGGCCGTTCGCCGAAGGCACTCATGTCGCTGAAGCGCTACCTGCTCGTCCGCCTCGGCCGCCTCCTCACCTACCCCGTCCGCCGCAAGCTCGTTCAGTTCGAAGCCGCCTGCCAGAACCCCGAAGCCGTCCAGACGGCGCTGCTGTTCCACATCCTGCGCAAGCAGGCCGGCACCGGCTTCGGCCGCGACCACGGCTTCGCCGGCATCCGCACCGTCGCCGACTACCGCCACAACGTGCCGGTCGCGCCCTACGAGCGGGTCGCCCCGTACATCGAGCGCGTGCAGAAAGGCGAACTGAACGCCCTCCTCGCCGACCGCGCCGTGCGGCTGTTCGCCCTGACGAGCGGCACGACGGCCAGCCGCAAGCTCATCCCGGTGACCGACGACTACCTCGCGGCGTACCGCCGGGGGTGGAACATGTGGGGCGTCCGCATGTACCGCGACCACCGCGGCCGCCGCATCGCCATGCGCCCCATCGTGCAGCTCGGCGGCGACCCGGAGGAGTACCGCACCGAGGCCGGCATCCCGTGCGGGAACCTGAGCGGCTACACGGCGATGGTGCAGCGCCGCCTCATCCGCCGCATGTACGCGGTGCCGTACCAGACGGGGAAGATCAAGGACGCCACCGCCCGCTACTACGTCGCCCTGCGGTTCGCCCTCGGCCGCGACGTGTCCCAGCACGTCGCCGCCAACCCCAGCACGCTCGTCCAGCTCGCCCGCACCCTCGACGCCGAGAAGGACCACCTGCTGCGCGACTTGCAGAACGGCACGCTGCGGAGTGACATCGACCTGTCACCGGAGATTCGCGCCGAGCTGACGCGCGGCCTGAAGGCGAACCCCGTCCGTGCCCGCGAACTCACGGCCGTCGCGGAGAAGTTGGGCCGGCTGTACCCGATGGACGCGTGGCCCACCGAAGGCACGATCATCAACACGTGGACCGGCGGCAGCATGGGGCCGTACCTGCGGCAGCTGCCGCGGTACTACGGCGAGCCGCCGGTGCGCGACCTGGGGTTGCTCGCCAGCGAGGGCCGCATGACGATCCCGTTCGCCAACCACACGGCGAGCGGCGTGCTGGACATCTGGTCGCACTACTTCGAGTTCGTGCCCGAGGCCGAGATCGACTCGCCGCAGCCGACCGTGCTCGGCGCCCACGAGCTGCTCGAAGGCCGCAGCTACTACATCCTGCCGACGACGCTGTACGGCCTGTACCGCTACCACATCTCCGACCTGGTGCGCGTCACCGGCTTCTACGGGAAGACGCCCGAGGTGGAGTTCTTGGGGAAGGGCCACCGCTTCGCCAACCTGACGGGCGAGAAGCTGAGCGAGTACCACGTCACGCGGGCCGTGGACGCCGCGGCGGCGCGGGTGTCGCAGCCGCTGACGGCGTACAGCCTGGCGCCGGTGTGGGACGACGTGCGGCCGTACTACGCGCTGTTCCTGGAGGAGCCGGACGCGGGCGCGGCGCTGCCGGCGTTCCTGGCGGAACTGGACCGCGCACTGGGCGCCGAGAACGTGGAGTACGCGTCGAAGCGTGAGGGGAACCGGCTGGGTCCGGTGCGGGCGGCGCTGCTGCCGGCGGGGGCGTGGGCGGCGTGGGACCGCGCCCGGCTGGCGACGACCGGCGGCTCGGCGGAGCAGTACAAGCACCCGTGCCTGATCGGCGACCTGGGCTTCCGCGCGACGATGCCGGTGACGCGCGAGGTGGGTGCGTGACGACGAATGTTACGACACGCCGACAACTCGATCGTCCTTTGACCCGATCCCCGGTTCGGCGTCGGTTCCGGGCTGAGTACGACGGAAGTAGTCCTGCACATCCCGCTGCATCCGATCGACCTCGGTCAGGAAGCCAGATGCCGCAGCCCGGCAGGTGCGTACGTCCGCCGTCGTCTTGCGGAGGTGAGCGACCTGTTGCTGGAGCCAGCTGATCCGCTCCATAGTCACGAGGAGTTCCTGGTCGTTGGCGATCATTACAGCACCTCGACGATTTCCACGATGCCACGCCGGCCGCCGTCGCGGCGCATCTGCCAGTACTCAATCATAGCCTGTTCGCCACCGAACGCACCCGACCGAGTCGACCAGAAAATGCTCGCCCCGAAGTGGGTATCCGCCTCCTGATGCTGGAAGACGAGCGACGCTTCACCGGTCACGGTCGAGAGGTCAAAGCTGTCCTCCATCAGCATCACAATGTCCACGTCGTTCGGATCAGGCTTGGCGGTCACGAACGACCCGAACACGACGAATCGGGCCAATCTTCTGGTCGAGACGGCGAGTAGGTAAATGCGTCGCAGCCGGTCTGCCACCGTCCGGCGCTGTTGCGAACCGCTGCCGAGCCGGCCCAGAACCTCTGCCAGCGTCGCGGGGTACACTCCGGGCGGTAGGTCGCCGTCGGCGTCGAAGGCCGGCAAGGTCGAAGTCGTCACGGCATTCTCGATCAGTGATTCCCAACGGACTCGCATCCTCTCCCGATGTTCGAGATCCTCGTCGATCTCGCGTTGGGTTCGTGTGTCGTGCGGGGGTTGCCCGAAGTAGCGGTAGACGACAAGTAACACTTCCAACAGCGTGTACTGAACCGTCGCACTGAAAGCGATCGTCTCCTGATCTCCTTCGCCCTGCTTATCGTCATCGGACTCCACCACGTCGAACCGCGAGTCCAATCGCAGCTCGAGGCCACACAGGAAGCCGAAAGACACATCGCGGTGTTGGGGGATCGACCACCACGAACCGTCGTGCCGGGAAGACCCGGCACCCAGCATGTGGTGCCCTTCGAGTCGGCGATCGCCGGTGATCATGTCGGTGTACGCATAGAAATTAGGCCGAATAATCAGGCAATCCGCGGGTTCGTATTGCGTGAACTGGTAACCCCCGTGCCCGCTAGGCTCCATGGCGGTGGGGACTTCGAGCGGCTCGCCCCCCTCCCGCGGGCGACCGTGGAGCACGTCGATGTCGCACCCGCAGAAGTGAGCGAGAAACTGCTTGAGTTCGGGGTCCGAATCGACCATTTCAAACACATGCCCCAGCGTCGTACCAGGCTCGATCTCGACGTACTGCGACAGTACTGAGATCACCATCCCTTTGGTTGTGACCCACCTATCCGACGCGTCATCGAAGGTGAACAGGATCGACCCGCGTGGCGTGAGCCGTACCGACATCGGTCCCTCCATCTGGATGGGCCGCAGCACCGATCTGTGCAAGCCGTTCCATCCTGGTTGCAACGCGTTGCGTGGTCAAACGAAAAGCCGGGCAAGAATCCGTGTCACTCACCCCGACCCTACCCCCGCGCCAGCGCGCGCCGAATCGCCTCATTCATGCGCGCCTCGCTGCCGCGGGCGACCCAACACCAGTCGCTCAGGTTGCCGTCGTTCTCCGCCCACGCCCGCTCCACCGGGATGTACCCCGGGCCGCACTCGCCGTACCCGGCCACGACCACGAAGTCGTTCGGCCGCTCGCGCTGCGCTGCCAGCTGGAACTCGACATAGCTCTCGGCCGGCAGCACCGTCAGCACGGCACCGCCGAAGTCGAGCGCCGGCACGTCCACCGGCACGCGCGCGCGCACCCGGTTCGCCCAGCTCAGGCCCAGCGCCGCCAGGCAGCGGCCGAACGGGCGAGCGTCCGTCGTCAGGCGCGCCGTCAGCGCCTCGGTGGTGAACTCGGCGCCGCCGCGCGCCTCCAGCGTCAGCGGCACGCTGCGGAACGTCGGCGCCGTTGCTGGCACCTTGCGCGTGGCGCGCCACGCGGCGGACATCGCACGGTAGATGCGGTCGGCCAGCAGCGGGCGGTTGCCGGGGTCGCCGTCGTTGAACTTCCCGGCCGTCACGTTGCCGCTGCACCCCGATGCGTAGAGCTGTAGCGCCCCCGGCGTGTCGGCCTGGAGGCGGCGCCGCGCCAGCCCCACGAAGTCGGCGCTGACGCCGCCGCGGCCGTAGAAGCTCATCGGATGCACGGCATACGCCGACAGCCCGACCAGCGCCGAGTCGCCGTCCCAGAACGACAACAGCTTCAGCTCGGGGTCGATCGTCCCTTCACCGGCGGCGCGGACCTTCGGGTCGCGGGTCGCGGACATGCGGTTGTAGCGCACCGCCCCGGCGTCGTCGAGGTAGCGGCGGTTCGACGCCACCTGCTCCACGCGCGCCCGGCCGGTGCCGAGGTGCGTCACGCGCCGCGCCGTCTTCAGGCTCGCCGCGGCGGCGTCGGCGACGGCGGTCGTCAGCCGCTCGAACACCGCGACGTGCCCGACCGACGCGCCGGCCTTGTGCTTCTCCAGCAGCTCCTCGGCGGCGGTGTCGAAGATGGGCGCGTCGTGCTGGTGGAGCGCGCACAGCATCACCCGCACGGGGTCGGTGCCGACCGCGGCGGCGACCTTGGCGCGGAAGCGGTCGTAGGCGGCGTTGCGGATCTCGCACCAGTCCACGGCGAGGAACACGACCGGCCGCCCGGCCCCGCGGAGCACAAACCCGCGCGCCTCCAGCGGGTCGAGGACGTCCTTCACCGGCGCGACGCCGCCGCCCATGCACGGGTGGCCGACGGGGATGGTGACTTCGGCGCTGAAGGTGGACAGCGTGAGCGGCGGGTCCTGCGCCGCGGCGAACGGCGCGGCGGCGAGGGCGGCGAGGGCGGCGCGGCGGGTCGGCATGGGAGGGCTCCGGGCTTCAGGTCGATCGACGCTCGCCCCGCGAGAGTAACACCGCCAGCGCCGCCGCGACAGCGGCGCACCCCAGCGCCATGCCGCGGAACACCGGCGCCACCCCGGCCGCGTCGGCGAGCTGGCCGGCGAGGAGGTGCC
>JBGAQM010000433.1:0-4791 GCA_044220735.1 Urbifossiella sp.
CGCACCCGGAAGACGAAGCCCATGCCGCCCTCGCCGACCTTCTCCAGCACCTCGTAGGGGCCGATGCGGAACGGCTCGACGACCACGTCGGCGGTCTTCAGCCCGGTGCTGGCGCTGCCGTTGAGGGACCGGGTGCGCGGCTCGCCGCCCGTCGTGGGGGGGAGCAGGCCGGGCGGGAGCAGCCGGTTGACCCAGGCGACGGCGCTGGGCTCCGACCCCGAGTCGGTGACCGTCTCATTTTCCGCCACGGCAAGTCTCCGTGATGACGCCGTTGAAGATACCCCCGGCCGCTGCGTCAGTCATGGGAAATTCGTCAATCCGCCAGGAAGTACGCACGAGCCGCGGCCGACTGGACAAATGAAAAGAATATGAACACCCGTGACACGCTCAAACCTCGGGCCAAGTCCATTGTGTGTCCCCCCCCCGGGGGGTCGAGGCACGAATTGAGTCAATGACACAAATTAGTGTTGTGGCGACGGTGATCTTCCGAACCGCAATTGCGGTGCATCCGTCTGGTACGATGCCCAGTGCGTGAAAGCACTTCCGCGAACGGCTCCACTCCGTAACTCAACCGCACGATGCCACTGACTTTTGAATTCGACGTGATCGTCGTCGGCGCCGGACACGCCGGCGTCGAAGCCGCCACCGCCGCCGCCCGGCTCGGGCTGCGCACCTGTCTGCTCACCATGAACGCCGACGCCGTCGGCCAGATGAGCTGCAACCCGGCCATCGGCGGCGTCGCGAAGGGGCAGATCGTCCGCGAGGTGGACGCCCTCGGCGGCGTCATGGGCCGACTCACCGACGCCAGCGGCATCCAGTTCCGCATGCTCAACGCCAGCAAGGGGCCGGCGATGCACTCGCCCCGCGCCCAGTGCGACAAGAAGCTCTACCAGTTCACCGCCAAGCGGCTCGTCGAGGAACAAGCGAACCTGACGCTGCGGCAGGAAATCGTCGAATCGCTGCTGCTACGGGACGGCCGGGTTGAGGGGGTCATCGCGAACGGGGACACGCGCTACCTCGCGCCGGCGGTCGTGCTCACGACCGGCACGTTCCTCAAGGCGGTGATGCACACCGGCGAGGCGAAGACGGTCGGCGGCCGGGCCGGGGATGCGTCCGCGGAGGGAATGAGCGGCAGCCTCGCCGCCGCGGGGTTCGAGCTGGCCCGCTTCAAGACGGGTACGCCGTGCCGGCTCAACGGCCGCACCATCGACTTCTCCAAGCTCACGCCGCAGCCCGGCGACGACCCGCCGCGGCCGTTCAGCTTCTCGACGGATCGCGTCACCGTGCCGCAGGTGATTTGCCACAGCACCGAGACGACGCCGGCCGTGCACGACCTGATCCGCGCCAACCTCCACCGGGCGCCGATGTACAGCGGCCAGATCGGCAGCCGCGGGCCGCGCTACTGCCCGAGCATCGAGGACAAGGTGGTTCGCTTCGCGGACAAGGAATCGCACCTGCTGTTCCTCGAACCCGAGGGACTGAACACCCGCGAGTACTACTGCAACGGCATCAGCACCAGCCTGCCGAAGGACGTGCAGCACGCGATGCTGAAACTGATCCCTGGGCTCGAACACGCGGAGGTCATGCGCTGGGGGTACGCCGTCGAGTACGACTACGCCCCGCCGACGCAGCTTCACCCGACGCTCGAAACGAAGCCGGTCGCCGGTCTGTACTTCGCCGGCCAGATCAACGGCACCACCGGCTACGAGGAGGCCGCGGCGCAGGGGCTCGTCGCGGGGTTGAACGCGGCGCTGAAGCTGAAGGGCGAGTCGCCGCTGATCCTCGACCGCAGTCAGGCGTACATCGGCGTACTGATCGACGACCTGGTGACGAAGGGCGTGGACGAGCCGTACCGGATGTTCACGTCGCGGGCCGAGTACCGACTGCTGCTGCGACACGACAACGCCGACCGCCGGCTGACGCCAATCGGCCGGCGGGTGGGGTCGGTCGGGGCGGAGGCGTGGGCGCGGTACGAGGCGAAGGAAGCGCACATCGCGGGGCTTCAGAAGGCTCTGGCGTCCACGCGCTCCGACGGGGACACGCTGGAAACGTGGCTCCGCCGCACCGAGGTGGAATGGGCTGCGCTCAAGGCACGTCACCCGGCTTTGGGGGAGTGGGACGCCCGGCCCGACGTGGTGGAACAGGTCGTGATCGAGGCGAAGTACCGCGGCTACATCGACCGCCAGGCCGCGGAGGTGAAGCGTTTCCGACAGATGGAAGGGCGGCAGATTCCCGCGGCCTTCGACTACACCGCAGTGCCCCAACTGCGGGCCGAGGCGCGCGAGAAGCTGAGCCGTCTGCGGCCCGCCAGTCTCGGGCAGGCAAGCCGCGTGAGTGGCATCACCCCGGCCGACCTCGCAGTGCTGTTGTTTTATCTCGATTGAGTGGCTATGCGGCGTCCGCCCGTGGGGGGCAAGTCGGGTAACCGGCGGGTCCCACGCGGGTCGGGTGCCGGTCGCTCGTTGCGATCGCCCCGGTTGGGCCAGCGGTGGCAGCGGGATTCGTCCGCCGCCGCGCCAACCGGCTCGACCCTGCCTCCGACTCGCCGCGCTGGTTTTCGCAGCCGACCCAAATTGCCTTCCTTCCCATCCGGGAATCTGGCAAAATGGCGGAAGCTGCGGAGGCTGGGTGGTCGATGGGAGGGGTGGCCGAGTCGGCAACGGTGCTGACGCCGAACACGCAGGGAAGGTGTGACGCCTCGTTTCGGACCCGTCGGGGTCAAGCGGGGTAAGCTCGGGAAGGGTTCCGGGTCGTGCGACCGGCTCCGCCCCCTACGGCACTCGTGCCGCCGGCGGCTGCTCCTGTCTCTTGGTCCGAACACGTCTGCGAGCTACGATGGGTCGGGAGCGGTTCAGGCCGCCCAGACCGTGCGGGTTCACCGCCTTCTCCCCCTTCCCCGGCTTCCGGGGTCGGTACTTCGGCAGCAGCGATTTACGGACGGGTTCCGGTCCGCCGCCGGCTCGGCCACGTGCCGCGCGGACCTCCTTCATGCGAGCCGGCCGGAGCCGGCAGGACGGGTACGCGTATGAAGACGGTGTTTACGACCGGCGAGGCGGCCAAGATCTGCAAGGTCAGCCAGCAGACCATCATCCGCTGTTTCGACAACGGACAGTTGAAGGGGTTCCGGGTGCCCGGCTCGAAGTTCCGGCGCATCCCGCGTGAGGCCCTGTACAAGTTCATGAAGGACAACAACATCCCGACGGACGCCCTCGAGAGCGGCAAGCGCAAGGTGCTGCTCGTGGACGACGATCCGGATCTGGTGGACACCGTCCACCGCGCCCTGCAGGACGACGGCCGGTTCGAGGTGCGGATCGCCTCGAACGGGTTCGACGCCGGCATGATGGTGAAGGAGTACCGCCCCGACCTGATCATCCTCGACGTGATGCTGCCGGACATCAACGGCAAGGAGGTCTGCCACCGGGTGCGGGCCGACAACACGATGGAGGACGTCCGCATCATCTGCATCAGCGGCATGATCGAGGACGACAAGATCCAGGAGCTGAAGTTGGCCGGCGCCGACGACTTCGTGGGCAAGCCGTTCGACGTGGACGTGCTGATCGAGAAGATGTGCGTCCAGCTCGACATCGAGGTCGCGGCGGTCGCCTAGTAGCGCAGAGTGCAGACCGCAGAGTGCGGAATCGAAGGCGCCCCGCGTGCCTCGGTTCGGGATTCTGCGTTCTGCACTCTGAACTCTGCATTCCCAGAGGTTCCCGTGCCACGGACGGCGGTGGGGCGGCTCGCGGCGGACCTGCCGTGGCTGTGCCCGAACACGACCGGGCTCGTCGCGCTGGCCGAACGGCCCGCCGACCTACCCGCGCTCGCCGCCGACGACCCCGCGCTGCTCACCTTCCTCGCCCGCTTCGCCCTCGACGCGGACGGCACGTTTTCGCAACAGCGGTTGCTCAGCCCGTCGCTCGCCGACACCGCAGCCGCGTTCCTGGCGCACTCCGAAGCCGGCTGGCTCGACCCGCTCGCCGCGGTCGTCATCGACATCGATTCGGTTGCACGGTGTGCCGCGGAGCGGGCGCGCGCCATCGCCGATCAGACCGGCCGTGCCGACCCCCACGCCGCTGAGGTGGCGGCGCGGCTGGCGCCGCTCGGGTGGTACGCCGTCGCCGCGGCCGACCGGGGTGCGGCCGTGGCGTGCCTGCGCGACCCGGCGTTTGCCGCCGACCCGAGTGGGTGCCAGCGGAAGCACTGGGGGTACGACTGTCACGCCATCGCGCGCCGGTTGACGCAACGGTGGCGGTTCCCCGACTGGCTGGGCCGGCCGGACGACGGGCTGGCCGCGGTGGTGACATTGGCCCTCGCCGAGGCGCAGCGCGAGACGCGCGACCTGGGGTTGACGCCGAACGTGAACGTGGAGCGGTTGCACACCCGCCTGGCGAGCGGCCCGCGTCAGCGGGTTGTTTCATACGTCGAGGGCGCGTGGGAGCAACGGCCCGCTCAGGCGGGCCGCTCGCCTTCCACCCTCAACCCGAACCCGCACCGCGTGCCGCTGCTGCGCCCGCTGCTGCGCACCGCCGCCGAGTCGCGCCGACGCAACGGCGCGGCGCTGGTGCTACGCCTCGAAGACGAAATCGACGCCCTCCACGCCCGCCTGAAACCGGACGCCGCTGGCGAAGACGTACACGCGGCGAAGCTGTCGGCGCTCGCCGAGTTCGCGGCCGGGGCGGGGCCCGAGAACAACACCCCGCTCGCGGCCATCTCGGGCCACGCCCCGCGGCTCCTCCGCACCGAACAGGCCGACGACCGGGCCGAGAGCCACCGTGCCGTCGTCCGGCAGACGCA
>JBGAQM010000434.1:0-4745 GCA_044220735.1 Urbifossiella sp.
CTAAACGAGTAGCTCCTTGCGGACCTTGCCCCCGTCGACGATTTCAATCGGCCGGTTGCCCGGCGCCATCAGCTCTTTGTCGGCGATGATGCCGAGTTGATAGAACATGGTCGTGGCCAGGTCGAGCGGGTTCATCTCGTCCTTTTCCGGCTCGGAGGCCACGGGGTTGCTCTGGCCGTAGATGGCGCCCTGCTTGATGCCGCCGCCGGCCATCACCACGCTGAACACCTTGGGCCAGTGGTCGCGGCCGGCCGTGCCGTTGATCTTCGGCGTCCGCCCGAACTCGCTCGAAATCATCACCAGCGTGCTGTCCAGCATCCCCTTCGACTTCAGGTCGTTGATGAGCGCCGCGTAGGCCTGGTCGAACGCCGGCAGCTGGCTCCGGGTGCCGCCGACGATGCCGTTGTGCAGGTCCCAGCCGCCGTAGGTCAGCGTCACGAACCGCACGCCGCTCTCCACGAGGCGCCGCGCCATCAGCAACCGCTGCCCGGCGGCGTTGCGGCCGTAGGCGTCGCGGACCTTCGGGTCCTCGGCGTTGATGTCGAACGCGGCCCGCGCCCGCTCGCTGCTGATGAGCCCGTAGGCGCGCTGGTAGAAGGTGTCCATCGCGTCGAGGTTGTCCGACTTCTCGCGGCTGCGGAAGTGCTCGTTCACCGTGTCCATCATGTTGCGGCGGACGGTGAACCGCTCCGGCGTCACGCCGCCCGGCAGCGCCAGGTCCTGCACGCGGAAGCCGGCGTTGGCCGGGTCGCTGCCGAGGCTGAACGGGGCGTAGGCGCTCGACAGGTAGCCGCTGCCGGCGTAGTTCGTCGGCATGCTCGGGATGGCGACGTAGGGCGGCAGGTTGTTCCGCACGCCGAGCTGGTGGCTGACGACGCTCCCCATGCTCGGGAAGGTGATGGCCGGGCTCGGCCGGTAGCCGGTGAACATGTTGTGGGTGCCGCGCTCGTGGGCCGCCTCGCCGTGCGTCATGGCGCGGGCGATGGTGAGCTGGTCGGCCACCTGGGCAGTCTTGGTCAGGCACTCGTTGAAGACGACGCCTTCGAGCTTGGTCTGGGTCGTACCCATCTCGCCGCGGTATTCCACCGGCGCGAACGGCTTCGGGTCCCAGCTCTCCTGGTGGGCCATGCCGCCGGGCATGAAGATGTGGATGACCGCCTGCGCCTTCGCCTGGCTGCCGGGGGCCGCGGCCGCCGCCGGCTGCTGGGCCTGCGCTTCGGCGCGGAGGAACTGGTCGAGCGTGAGGCCGAGGCCGCCGAGGTAGCCGACGTGGAGGAAGTTCCGGCGGTTCAGCGGCGACCCGGGGCACAGGCGCGACAGGTGCATCGTCGGACTCCGTTCAAGTTCTGGTTAGTGGGCGACCCCATTGGGGGGCTATCAGTCACGGGTCGGGCGGCCGACCGGTCGGCGGGGAGGGCGGGGCGAACCGCTGGCGGGCGACCAGCTATTACGCACGGTGGATGATAGTCGGTCAGGGAAGGCGCGTCAATTCAGTAAGACGGAGACTCTCCCCGGAGTTGGAGGGTTGTCCGGGTTCGGCAGAATGCGCCGGTTCCGCCGGCAAGCGGTGCATACGCTACCGCCACCCCCGGAGGCCCATCCCGTGACCACCCGCCGCGCCTTCCTGGCATCCGCCGCCGCGTCCGCCCTCCCCGCCACTGCCGCGGCCCAGCCCGGCCCGCGAACGCGGCCGCCGAAGCGCTCGCGGCCCGCGGAGAAGAAGGTCGCCGTCGTCTGCTCCGTCTACTGGTATCTGTCGCACGCCTACCACATCGCCGGCCGCTTCCTCGACGGCTACATGGTCGGCAACGACCACCACTTCCCGGACTTCGGCGTCGCCAGCTGCTACGTCGAGCAGCCGACGCGCAACCTCGCCCCCGACCTCGCCCGCGAACACGGCTTCCGCCTCTCCACCACCATCGAAGACGCCCTGACGCTCGGCACCGGCCGCCTCGCGGTCGATGCGGTGCTCCTCATCTGCGAGCACGGCGACTACCCGTACAACGCGAAGGGCCAGAAGCTCTACCCGCGGCACGACTACTTCCAGCAGATCGTCCGCGTATTCGAGCGGAGCGGCAAGACGGTCCCCGTGTTCTGCGACAAGCACCTCAGCTATGACCGGGCGAAGGCCGCCGACATGGTGGCGACCGCCAAGAAGATGAACTTCGGCCTGATGGCGGGGTCGAGCCTGCCGGTGACGTGGCGCCGGCCCGAGCTCGAATTGCCGCTCGGGTCCAAACTCACCGACGCGCTACTGGTGTCGCGCGGCGAGCTGGAAATCTACGGCATCCACGCCCTCGAAGCGCTGCAGTGCATGGCCGAGCGCCGTTTCCCCGCAGGCGCCGCGGAGCAGGGCGTGAAGGCGGTGACCGGCCTCCAGGGCGACGCGGTGTGGAAGGCCGGCGACGACGGGCTGTGGTCGTGGGAGCTGCTCGAACACGCCGTCGGCCGCTGCCCCTCGCGGAACGCCGGCGACGTGCGCGCCAACTGCCGCCGCTTCCAGCGCTCGGCGACGTGGGGTCACTTCGTTCCCGGCCCGATTGCGTTCCACGTCGAGTACCGCGACGGCTTCAAGGCCACGGTGTTGCAACTCGACGGCCACGTCGCCGACGAGGCGTTCGCGGGCCGCATCGCGGGGCAGGCGCGGCCGGTTTCGACGCTGTTCTACCTGCCCCCGCCGCCCGGAGCAGCGTTCCTGGAGGCGCTGGCAAGCCACGCCGAGCGGTTCGTGGCGACCGGCCGTCCGTCGTACCCGGTCGAGCGCACGCAGCTGACGGGCGGCATTCTGGACTACGCCCTGGAGTCGCGGGCGAACGGCTCGCGCCGGCTGGAGACGTCGGACCTCGACATCCGCTACGCCGCCCCCGCCGACAGCGGGTTCATGCGGGGCGAATACACGCGACCGGTCGGGTAAGCCGCTCGCGGCGGCGCCCCGCCGAAAGCGGCTTCGCGCTCTATGGTTCGGCGCCCACGTCTTTTCCCGGGTGCCGACATGCCCGTTCTCGCGTGCTGCCCGCGCTGCCGGTTCGAGGCGCCGCTGCCGGACGACGACCCCGGCGGCCGCGTCGCCTGCCCGAGGTGCGGCGCCGAGTTCGAGCCCGCGCTGATCCCCGTCGGAACTGCGGTGTGGGTCGATTCCGCGACCCCGCCGCCGCGCCGCGGCCTCAACCCGCTCCCGACCCACGCCGACGGAGCCCCGGTCACGGTCACCGCCGCGAACGCCGGCAAGCACCTCGACTGGCTCAAGGCCGAGGTCGCCCGGTTCGACGCCTACGTCGCCCGGCAGCTCGAAGCCGTGCGGACCCGGCGCGACGAGCTGGCCGCGACCGAGGCGGCGCTGGTGGCGCGGACGCTGCGGGTGAGCCGCGACGAGGCGGCGCTCGCGGCCGAGCGCGAGTCGCTGGCCGACCGGGCCGAGGCGCTGCTGCACGCGGAGCGAGACCTGGAGCGCCGGCTGGCCGAAGTGGACGAGCTGGAACAGCAGCTCCGCGGCGAACTGGAGGGGCGCGAGGCCGAGGTCGAGCGGCAGCGCCGCGACGTCGAGGCGGCGCTGGCGGAACTGCGATCTCGCGCCCCGCTCACGGGCACCGCCGACGGGCTGCTCGACGCCGGGCACTGCGGCTGATCGTGGGGCCGGCTTCCAGCCGGCCGGTTCGGGCAAGGCCGGCTGGAAGCCGGCCCCACGTCAAGCGGAACAGCAGCGTCGTGAAGTAGTTCAGGTCGTTCCGCTTCGCCGGGCCGGGGCTGCTGTCGTAGCGGTCCTGCACGCCGAGCCGCAGCACCATGCCGCGCTCCGGGTTCAGGAGGATCTCGTACCCGGCCCGCGCCCGCACGCGGAACTGACCCAGCTGGCTCAGGTTCGGGAACACGTCGAGCCCCGACACGAACCCCTGCCGGTCGGTGAGCCGGTGGTTGAAGTCGCCGCCGACCACGGCTTCCGGCACCCACCGGTCCGGCGGGCCGTCGTTGCCGGTGTCCATCTCGCGGACCGCACCGGCACCCACCCGCGTCTTGAACAGCGTCGTGTCGGTCTTCAGCCAGCGGTACGAGAAGCCGGCGTAGGCCCCGGCCCGCAGGTCGTAGGCGCGGAACTCGTCGTACTCCACCTGGGTGGCGGCGAACACGCTCCACGGGCTGTCGGGGAACAGGATTTCGTCGCGCAGGTTCAGGATGGCCTGGTTCTGCTTGGTGCTGCCCTCCTGCTGCGTCAGCGTGTACAGGAAGTCGAGGTGGAAGGCGTTCCGCTCCACCTTGGCGTCGAAGTTCGAGCCGACGCGCAGGCTGAGGATGTCCGAGTTGCCGTCGGCCCCGTTGACGCCGAACTCGAACCCGCCGCGCCAGCGGCGGTTCGGGGGCGCGCCGACCGGCAGCGACCCGTCGGGGATCACGACCGGCGGCCCGGCGTCGGGCGGCGGCAGGAGCCCGGCGGGCGGCGGCGTGGCGGGCGGCGGCGCGTCGAGCTTGAGCGGGGTGGGGAACAGCGACTTCTCGGTGAACGGCTGCGACACCGCTGGGCCGAAGTAGTCCGGCACCTTCACCTCCGGCGCCTTCACCTCCGGCAGCTTCGGCGGGGCGACCCACGGGTTCGCCTCCGGCGGCGCCGCCGACTTCACCACCGCCGGGTCGGTCGTCTGGGCGACCGCCGGCGCGACCGCCGCGAGGAGACCGACCACTGTCACAAACCCGCGCATCCGCCCCCACTGGACGGCCGGACGATAGCCGTTGCGCGGAAAGCGGACAACCCC
>JBGAQM010000435.1:0-4671 GCA_044220735.1 Urbifossiella sp.
GACATCCTGGCGGGGTGCAAGGAGCTGGGCATCCCGGCGGGGATTCACACGTTCTCGGTCGAGGAGGCGAAGCAGCGCATCGCCGACGGGTGGCAGTTCATCGCCGTCGGCAGCGAGCTGAAGCTGATGCTGGACGCCGCGAAGAAGGTGACCGACGGCCTGGGGCTCGGCAAGGCCGCCGGCGAGCTGGCGAAGTACTGATCGCGGTTGGCCTTGCCCGCCCCCGCAGAGCGGCTATCCTCCCCGCCCGCCCGGGTCGGCCCGGGTTCCGCGCGGAGGGGCGTCATGACCCGGTGGGCGATCGGCGGCACGGTGCTGTTGGCGGGACTGGCGGCGCTCGCGTGCCTCGGCATGACGCGGTCCGGGCCGGAGATCGTCGTGAATGCCGCGGTCACGCCGGAGCCCGCGCCGCCGGTGACGCCGCCGCCCGCCGGATCGGAATTGTCGCGCGTCGTGGACGTGACCGACATCGACCCGCTCCTCGATCCGCCGCCGATCCCCGCCGCCGCCGGCCCCGCCGCGCCGGTGCTCACCGCCGTCGGCTTCGAAGAACCCGCCGCACCCGTCGCGCCGACCGGCGACGTGCCGCCGATCCCGCCGGCCGTGGAAGGCGACGGGACTCGCTAAACGGGGTGACGCCGTGCCGACCGCCCTCGTCGCCTACCTGCTGCTCGTCGCGGTCGCCAGCACCGCCGCCATCGTCGCCTACGCGGTCGACAAGCGGCGGGCCGGCACCGGCGCGCGGCGGATCCCCGAGCGCACGCTCCACCTGCTCGCCCTCGCCGGCGGCTGGCCCGGCGCGCTGTACGCGCAGCAGCGGTTCCGGCACAAGACGCAGAAGATCCCCTTCCGCGTCGTGTTCTGGGTCACCGTCGTCCTGCACGTCGCCGCCGTCGGGGCGGTTGCGTACCTGATCGTCGCGGCGCCCGGGTTCTCTCGCTCCCCTACTTCGCCTTGAGCCCGCCCCGGCCGCGTGCTACAAGCCACGGGCCGGCACCCGCCCCGGGAAGGAACCCGTGTACAAGCTCCTCCTCTGCTCCCGCTACCTCCGCACCCGCTACCTCGCGTTCGTCTGCATCGTCAGCGTCATGCTCGGCGTCTCCACGCTCATCGTCGTCAACGCCGTCATGAGCGGGTTCAGCACCAAGCTCAAGGCCCGGCTCCACGACAACATCTCCGACGTGGTGATCGACACCGACCGCGCCGACGGGTTCCCCGCGTCGCCGGCCGATCTGCGGCAGGCGATCCTGCACAGCCCGGTCGGGGACAAGATCGCGGCGATCAGCCCGACGGTCGAGGTGTTCGCCATCCTCCAGTTCAGCTACCCGAACGGCGCCCCGGCGATGAAGCCGGTCCGCCTCATCGGCGTGGACCCGGCCAGCCGGGCCGCCGTCGGCGGGTTCTCGGAGTCGCTCGTCGGCCAGAAGAACAGCCCGAGCCCGTCGTTCGCGCTGACGCCCGAGGCCGAGCAGCGGCTGAAGGCGAACCGCGAGCACGCCGCCCACCTCGACCGCATCCGCGAGGAGCGCGAGAAGGCGTTCGACGTGCCGCCGCCGGCCGTGAAGGACCTCTCGGCGCTGCCCCCGGCCGACCTGTTCCCCGGCGAGAAGCGGCCCGAGCCGCAGGTGTTCGGCACCATCCTCGGGTACAGCATCGCCCACGTCCGCTACACCGAGGACGGCGAGGTGCGGGAGGACCAGATCCTCCGCCCCGGCGACGCGGTGACGGTCACGACCGCCGGCGGCGCCGAGCTGAAGCCGGTGTGGGGGAGCTTCGTCGTCGCCGACTACGTGAAGACCGAGATGAGCGAGTACGACTCGAGCTTCGTGTTCGTGCCGCTCGACCAGCTGCAGCGCATCCGCGGCATGGGCGACCGGTGCACGGCGCTGCAGGTCAAGTTGAAGAACTACGACCGCGACAAGGCGGCGGTGACGGCCGAGCTGGAGCGGCTGTTCCCGCCGCGCGACGGCGCCCGCGTCGCCACCTGGGAGCAGAACCAGGGGCCGCTGCTGGCCGCCATCGACGTCGAGCGCGGCATCCTGAACATCCTGCTGTTCCTGATCGTCGGCGTGGCCGGGTTCAGCATCCTGGCCATCTTCACGATGATCGTGTCGGAGAAGTTCCGCGACATCGGCGTGCTGAAGTCGCTCGGCGCGAGCAGCACCGGGGTGCTGTCGATCTTCCTCGGCTACGGGCTGCTGCTCGGGAGCGTCGGGGCCGGGCTCGGGACGGTGATGGGGCTGTGGTTCACCCGGAACATCAACGAGATCGAGGCCGGGCTGTCGAAGGTGACGGGCACGGCGGTGTTCCCGCGGGACATCTACTACTTCAAGGAAATCCCGACGAACGTGGACCCGCTGGTGGTGCTCATCATCAACGCCGGGGCGGTGGTGACGGCGGTGGTGTTCAGCCTGCTGCCGGCGTGGCGGGCGGCGCGGCTGCACCCGGTCCGGGCGCTGCGGTTCGAGTAACCCGGGGCGCGGCGTGGTTCGGTTGCCGCTCCGCTTTGAATAATGGGCAGCGCGAAGCCGCAAGCGGCAACCGAACTACACCAATCCCACAATCCGCATTCCGAATTGGTGGCACCCATGCTGCGGGCCGAGAACCTGACCAAGACCTACCGCCGCCACGCCGTCGCCGTCCGGGTGCTCACCGGCCTCGACCTCGAGGTGCGCGGCGGCGAGTTCCTCAGCATCGTCGGCGCGTCCGGCTCCGGCAAGAGCACCCTCCTCCACCTCCTCGGCACCCTCGACGCCCCCGACGACGGCGCCGTCTACCTCGACAACAAGCGGATCGACAACCTCCCCGCCCGCGGCCGCGACGAGCTGCGGAACAAGACGTTCGGCTACATCTTCCAGTTCTACCACCTGCTGCCGGAGCTCAACACGCTCGACAACGTGCTGATGCCGGCGTACATCCAGCACTCCGTCTGGGGCTGGTGGTCGGCCCGCCGCGAGTGGCGCAAGCGCGCCACGGAACTGCTGGACCGCGTGGGTCTGGGGCACCGGCTGAAGCACCGGCCGCGGGAGCTATCTGGCGGCGAGATGCAGCGCGCCGCGGTCGCCCGGGCGCTGCTGACCCGGCCGCGGGTGCTGCTGGCCGACGAGCCGACGGGGAACCTCGACGCCGACACCGGCGGCGAGATCGTGAAGCTGCTGCGCGGGCTGAACTGGACGAGCGACCATCGTGATGGTCACGCACAACCTGGAGATCGTGGCCGCGACCGACCGCGTGGTGCGGATGGCCGGCGGCCGGCTGACCGACGACACCCACTCGTTTCGCCACCCGGCCCCGCGGCCCCACACCGGCAGATCAGTGCCCCAGCCCCCGCGGGTCGAGCACCATCGACCCCACCGGGCGGCGGTCCGGGGACATGGTCAGGTCGCCGGTCGGCGGCAGCGGCAGGGCGATCTCCAGCGCCACGCACGCCTTCCCGTCCGGGCCGGACGGCTGCAGCGACCACAGGCCGCCGTCCTTCGCCGCGGCTACCGCCTTGTCGCCCGCCGCCCGCACCACCGCCTGCGGACGGAACCGGCCCTCCTCGCCGTCGAACACCACGCCCGCCCCCGGCCCGACCGACACCGCCGCCACGTCGTCGCCGGACCAGCTCGCGGCCGTCGGCTCCCCCAGGTCCGTCGGCCAGCGGAACACCGTCGGCAGTTTCCCGTCCGTCAGGTGCGCCACCGCCCGCTCCCTCTTCCCGTCGGCGTCCGTCTCGAACGCGTACACCACCCGCCCCGACGGCGACGCCGCCACCGCCAGCGACTTCCCCACGTCGCCGCCCAGCTCCGCGACCTCGGTCCCGCCCACGGCCCCGACGGCGTTCACCGAGTACACGGCCCCGCCGACCGCGACCACCACGCCCTGCCGGTTGGCCAGCGCCGCGGCGCCGCGGCCGGCGACGACCTTCCCGTTCGCGGCCCGCGGCGGCACGTACTCGCCCGCCTCCGCCTTCGTCGCCACGACCCACACGTGGACCGCCCCCGCGGTCGAGACGGTGACCACCCGGTCGGGCGGCTCGGTCAGGTACACCGCCGCCAGCTTCGCCGCCTTGTGCTCCGGCTTGTCCTTGTACGGCTCGAAGGCGTCGAGCTTCTTCGCCTTCTTCCGCACGTCCCAGACGGTGACCTTGCCGGTGCCGCGGTGGGCGATGGCGAACGTGCCGCTGTCGGCCGACAGGTCGCAGGCGGCGTCGGGGAGGCCGTCGCCGTCGGACTCGACCTTGCCGGTCTCGAACCCGCTCGTCGCGCTGAAGACCGACAGGGTGATCTTCTCGCCCGCCCCCTGGAACCCGGCCGCGGACCGCCACGCCACGCCGACGTCGGCGCCGTTCTTCTCGGGCGGGAACAGGCGGCGGACCTCGGCGAACGGCACCTTCACCTCCACCGGATTTTCCGTCGGCGAGATGCGCGTCTTCGGGTCGGCCGGTTTCGGCGGCAGTTCGAGCGCCTTCGCCTTCCCCAGCACGAGCATCGCGCCGCTGCCCTTGGAGCCCTTCGTGTTCTTGTTGCCGACGGCGGTCGTGGACCCCTTCGTGGCCTTGCCGCTGTCCTTCCCCTTGGTCGTCGGCGCGGTCGGTTCTGGCGGCGCGGGCGTCGGGTCGGCCGGCGCGTCGGTCTTCTTCTCGTCCTTCTTGGTGTTCTGGGCCTGTTCGCCGGGCTTGTTGTTGAG
>JBGAQM010000436.1:0-4946 GCA_044220735.1 Urbifossiella sp.
TGCGGCTTCGCGCTTCCCGACGCGAAGCCGCAAGCGGCAACGGAACTACCCGAGTTGCGGCTTCGCCCCGCGGCGCCTCCCCCCCGCGCCGGCAAGTTGGGCTAGCACTTCTCGCCGGGTTTGCCTATTCCCCCGGGTCGATCGTCGTTCGACCCCCGGGGGTTCCCGCATGACACGCCGGCTCCTCGCCCTCCTCGCCCTGTTCGCCCTCGCCCCCGCGGCCGCCGCACAGGCGCCCGTCGCGTTCGCCGACGCCGCCGTCCGCGCCGTCCAGTTCATCGACAAGGACGAGGGCTGGGCGGTCGGCGACGACGGCGTGATCTGGCACTCCATCGACGGCGGCGCGCACTGGGAGCGGCAGAAGACTGGCACCCGCGCCAGCCTCCGCGGCGTCCACTTCCTGACCCCCTACGCCGGCTGGGCCGTCGGCCGCCTCGACGCCCCCGGCGGCGTGTCCGCCGGCGTCATGCTCAAGACCGCCGACGGCGGCCTCACCTGGGAGGAAGTCGGCGTCAACGTCCTGCCGGGGCTCCACGTCGTCCGCTTCTTCGACGAGAAGAACGGCGTCGTCGGCGGCGACGGCTCGGACGCCTTCCCCACCGGCCTGTTCCAGACCGCCGACGGCGGCAAGACGTGGCGGCCGGTGAGCGGCCCGCGGTCGCCCGGGTGGCGCGCGGCCGATTTCGACGCACAGGGCACCGGCGTCGCGGCCGGGGTGTGGTCGCGGCTGGCGATCGTGCGCGGCGGGGCGCTCGCCGACACGGACCTGGACGGGCTCGGCGGCCGCAGCATTCACGCGGTGAAGAACACGCCGTTCCGCTGGGTCGCGGCCGGCGACGGCGGGCTCGTCCTCACCAGCGACGACGGCCGCCGCTGGGGCGCCGTGAACCTCGGCGTGCCGCCGGCGGTCGCCGCGTCGTGCGACTTCCGGGCCGTCGCCGCGAGCGGCACGCACCTGTGGGTCGCCGGCCGGCCCGGCAGCGTCGTGTTCCACTCGGCCGACGGCGGCAAGACGTGGGAGACGCAGCGCACGAACCTGACGACGCCGGTCCTCGGCCTGCACTTCCTCGACGCGACCACCGGCTGGGCCGTCGGCGAGTTCGGCACCATCGCCCGCACCGCCGACGGCGGCAAGACGTGGGCCGCCAGCCGCGCCGGCGGCGGCCGCGCCGCGGTGCTGTTCCTCCACGCCCACGGCCGCGGCGCCCCGCTCGACTTGACCGCGCTCCTCGGCGCCGACGGCTACCTCTGCGCCGCGGTGAACGTGATGACCGCTGACCCGGCGACGGCGCACCCGCGGGCCGGCGCCGAGGCGGCGCGGTTCGCGCAGGCGGTGCGGCTGGCCGGCGGCGCCGCGGCGGAAACGTCGTGGGCCTTCCCGCTGCCGGCGCACGGCGCCGGGCTCCCGCCGCGCGACCTGCTCGCCACCTGGGACCGCCTCCACGACGGCAAGGCGAACGACCAGTTGCTGCGGCAGGCGGTCCTCGCCCTGCGGACGTGGCAGCCCGAAGTCGTCGTCACCGACCTCGCGTCCGCCGACGCCGGCCCCGCCGAGGTGCTGGTGCTGCACGCCGCGCGCGAGGCCTTCCGCCAGGCCGCCGATCCCGCTTGCTTCCCGGAGCAGATCACCGCGCTCGGCCTCCAGCCGTGGGCGCCGAAGAAGCTGTACGCCCTCGCCGGAACCGACCCGGCGGCGGTCGTGAAGTACGACCTGACGGAGTTCGTACGCGAGCTAGGCGAGTCGCCGCGCGACGCGGCCGAGCCGGCGGCGCGCGTCCTGGGTGTCAACCCGGTGTCGCAGCGGAGCCTGAAACTGGTCGCGCACCGGCAGCCCGGCGCCGAGGCGCACGCGAAGCTGACCGACGGGCTGACGCTGGCCCCCGGCGGCGGCGCCCGCCGGGCCGCGGACGGCGCGAAGTTCGACCCCGACGCCGTGGCCGAGCGCAAGGCGGCGTCACAGAAGCGGCGGCACCTCGAAGGGCTGGCGTTCGTCGAGAACCTCGACCTCGCCGGCGCCGACCGGGCACTCGCGGCGCTCGGCGCCGAACTGCCGAAGCTCCCCGACGACGTCGCGGCCCGCACCGCGCACGCCGTCGGGACGCGGTTCGCGCAGACCGGCAGGTGGGCCGAGGCGCGGGAGGTGTTCGCGCTGCTGTCGGGCAAGTACCCGGGGCACCCGCTGGCGGTGGACGGCTACCGCTGGCTCCTCGGCTACCACGCCGGCACCGAGCCGCGGCGGCGCGTCGAGGTGCAGCAGAAGCTGGCGTTCGGCCGCGTGTCGTTCGACCCGCTCGCCAACGGCAAGGTCGTGCCGGCCGGCGGCACGAACGCCGTCGTGAGCGAGGACGTGTACCGGCTGCACGACCCGGCGATGGTCGTGCGGTGGCACCAGGCGTGCCTCGACCTGGAGCCGAAGATGGCGGCGTTCGGGCCGCTCTACAGCCGCGACCCGGCGGCGTGGCTGGCGCTGCTCAGCGCCCGCCGGCACGTCGGCAAGCACGCCGAGGCGGACGCCTTCCTCCGCGAGTACTTCAAGGGGAACGCCGCCGCCGCGCAACTGCCGCCGGGCCAGGACCACTGGCGCGACTGCCTCGCCGCCGAGCTGTGGCTCGCCGACCGCACCGCGGTGCCGACGCCGCCGAAGCCGCTCGCCGCGAGCGCGTTCTGCGAGACCCGCCCGCTCCTCGACGGCAAGCTCGACGACCCGTGCTGGCGCGACGCGAAGCCGCTGCCGCTGACCCCGACCGAGGGCTACGCGACCGAGGCGAAGGTCGCGCACGACGGGCAGTTCCTGTACGTCGCCGTGAGCTGCGCCCACCCCGCGGGGAAGGCCGTGGCCGCGGTGTCGAAGCGCGACCGCGACGCCGACATGACCGGCCGCGACCGCGTGGACGTCGTGCTGGACCTGGACCGCGACTACCAGACGTACTACCGCTTCCAGGTGGACCACCGCGGCTGCCTGGCCGAGGACTGCTGGGGCGACCGGTCGTGGAACCCGAAGTACTTCGTGGCGTTCCTGCCGGGCGAGACCGGGTGGACGTGCGAGTTCGCCATCCCGCTGGCGGAGCTGACGGGCGAGCGGCTCGGCGGCCGGGCGTGGGCGGTGAACGTGTCGCGGGTGGTGCCGGGCGTCGGCGTGCAGACGTGGAGCGGCCCGGCGGACGCCGAGCCGCGGCCCGGAGGGGCTGGGGCTGTTGCAGTTCCAGGGTCGGTGATCGTTCCGCCGCTCGCGGCTTCTTCGCGTTGGGCGACGCGAAGCCGCGAGCGGCAACGTCACCACCCAGCCAGTGCGCTTGCGGCTTCGCGTTGGGCGACGCGAAGCCGCGAGCGGCGGACCTGTTACTTCTTCAGCCGCGCCACCCCCTCGATGGTGATCGGCCCGGACAGGTCCAGGTCGAGCGCCTGGCCGTCCGACTCCGTCTTGCCCGACATGCGGATCGTCCCCTTCGCCTGGTCCTTCACGTCGATCCCGGTCTTCAGCGACCGCCACGTCAGGCCGTCCAGCTCCATCTCGACCTTCAGGTCGCCGTCGTCCTCCTTCGCCACCCCCGTCACCTTCCCCTTCGACGCGACGACCGCGCACGGCTCGCCGTCCAGGTCCTCGACCCGCAGCAGCGTGAGGTTCAGCTTCCCCTTCAGGTCGGAGATCGAGCCGCCGAAGATGCGCTGCAGGGCGGCGGCGTCCACGTCCCACTTGTGGCCGACCTTGATCTTCCCGGCCGGGTACAGGTCGTCGTCGCTCTCGGGCCCGATGCGCTTGTCCAGTTCCTTCTTCTGCTCGGCGGTCGGGCGGGCGTCCACGAGGGTGTGCTTCCACTTCCCGGCGGCGACGCGCTCGCTGATGATGACGGTGTCGAGCAGCTCGCCGTCCTTCGAGTCGTTCACCTTGTTGCCCATGATGACCATGGCGGTGTCCGTCTTGTCCTTGACGACGCGCGTCTGGGCCTTGGTGACCTGGCGGCCGTCCACGGCGAGGTACTTCACCTCCTCCTCCTCGACGGCCTTGAGCGTCTGCCGGGCGTCGATGGTCATGCCGCCGGCCTTGATGGCGACCTTGGCGTTCTTGATCTGGAACGTGGACGTGTGGACGACGACCTGCCCCTTCTGCGGGGCGGGGCCGCGGAGGTCCACCTCCGCGTCCTGCCGGGCCGCGGTCGTGCCGACGTACCCGACGACGACCGCGACCGCCCCGACGAGCCACCTGGACTGCCGCATCGGCTGCTCCCGTGAGGATCCGCCCGCGCGCCGGCGGGGGTCGGGAACATGATAGTCGCCGGCTTCCAGCCGGCCGTGCTCGTTGCGGCCGGCCGGAAGCCGGCCTCGCCCGCGAACCCGGCCGGCCGGGGCGGCGTCTGGACGAGGCCGGCAAGCGGAATTCGGGTGTCGCGGCACGGGAGTTGGTGCTAAACCCGGACACGTGCCGACTCGCCCGCCCCGGTACACTCTCCTCTCACTGGCCAGGAGACCGGCCATGACGGCGTTACGGACGACCCGTTCGGTCCCGCCCCTGCTCCTCGCGGCGGTCGTGATCTGCGGCTGCGGCGGCCCGCCGTCGGCCGACGACGCGGCCCGGCCGACGATGCGGCCGCTGCCCCCGCCGGTCGCCGAGCGGATCGACTACAACCCCGACACCCGCACCCTGACGCTGTACCCGCTGCCGCCGTCGAGCCGGTGGGTGGTCCGCAACACGGCCGACGCCGCCGCCCCCGAGATGCAGGCGGCCGCCACCCACGTGCTGGCGGAGAACGCCAACCCCGACCTCACCTACGTGTCGTACCGGCGGCCGTCGGGGCAGGCGTCCACGGCGGTGACGGTGTCCGACATCGTGGCGGCCCGGGCGACGCACGCCAGCAACCTCCTGTAGGTCCGCTCAAGGATGATGCTCGCGGCCCTCCCGACCTCGCCCCGCCCGGCCCTGCCGCCGGCCGGGCTGTCGCCGACCTCGA
>JBGAQM010000437.1:0-4718 GCA_044220735.1 Urbifossiella sp.
ACCGGCCCCACACCGAGCCAACCGGCCGCGGCGGCGGGTACACCGATGCGACGAACGGTGGCGCTGGCCGGCGCGGTGCTCGTGGCCGCGGTGCTGGCGTGGGGGGGTCGTCCCCATCCAGGTGACGGTCTGGGACGGCGGCTACCACCTGACCGTTCGCGTCGAGAGCCCCGAGAGCCGTCCGCGGTCGGTGGGCGTCGAGGCGCACGGTCCGCGGGAGGCGGTTTCAGTTCCGGCACCTGTCGATCGTCGCAGAGCTGGCGGACGGCCGGCGCGTGGGCGAAGTGGTCGAAATCCCGGACGGCCGGGGCTCGCAGCAGGCCACGGTTTCCCTCCCGTACCGCCCGCCGCCCGCGCCTTCGACCCGTATAATCGCTGGTTCCCACCCCGAGGGCCGCGCGCGACGATGGCTACCCTGCTCCAGATCACCAAAGCCTCCAAACACTACGGCGACCAGATTCTGCTCGACGACGCGGATGCCACCATCGGCGACGACGTGAAGGTCGGCTTCATCGGCCGCAACGGCGCCGGCAAATCCACGCTCCTCAAAATCCTCCTCGGCGAAGAAGAACTCGACGCCGGCGAGGTGTTCCGCCACCCGAGCCTGCGCCTCGGCTACCTCCGCCAGCACGACCCGTTCCTGCCCGGCGAGACCGCCCTCGAATTCCTTCTGCGCGACAGCGGGCAGCCCGACTGGCGCTGCGGCGAGGTCGCCGGCCGGTTCGAGATCAAGGGCGCCTACCTCGACGGCCCCGTCGCCAAGCTGTCCGGCGGCTGGCAGACGCGCCTCAAGCTCGCGGCCCTGCTGCTGCACGAGCCCAACCTCCTCATGCTCGACGAGCCGACAAACTTCCTCGACCTGCGGACGCAGATTCTGTTGGAGCACTTCCTCCGCGACTTCCGGGCGGCGTGCCTCATCGTCTCGCACGACCGGGCGTTCCTCGGCGCCACCTGCACCCACACCCTCGGCCTCGCCCGCGGCAAGCTCACCAGCTTCCCCGGCAAGGTCGACGCGTACCTCCAGTTCGAGAAGGAGCGGCGCGAGCACGAGGAGCGGTCGAACGCCGGCATCCTCGCCAAGCGGCGGCACCTCGAAGACTTCATCGCCCGCAACAAGGCCCGCGCCAGCACCGCGGCCCTCGCGCAGTCGAAGGCCAAGGCGCTGGAGAAGCTGGAGGTGACCGAGATCGAGTCGGACGAGCCGACGGCCAGCATCCGCGCCCCGCGGGTCGAGCCGCGCAAGGGGGCGGCGCTGCGCTGCCGCGACGTGAGCATCGGCTACCCCGAGCGCACCATCGCCACCGGCATCGACCTGGAGATCGACCACGGCACCCGCGTCGCCATCGTCGGCGACAACGGCCAGGGGAAGACGACGTTCCTCCGCACCGTCGTCGAGTCGCTCAAGCCGATCAAGGGCGACGTGCGCTGGGGCCACGGCTGCAAGGTCGGCACGTACGCCCAGCACGTCTACACGTCGCTCCCGACCGACTGGACGGTCATCGACTACCTCCGCTCGAAGGGCCGCGGGCGGACGGAGCAGGAAATTCTCGCCGTCGCCGGGGCGCTGCTGTTCCGCAAGTCGCACGTCGAGAAGACGATCCCGGTGCTGTCCGGCGGCGAGCGGGCGCGGCTGGTGCTGGCCGGGCTGCTGCTCGGCGAGTTCAACGTGCTGGTGCTCGACGAACCCGGGAACCACCTGGACGTGGACACGGTCGAGGCGCTGATGGACGCGCTGGTCGAGTACCAGGGGACGGTGGTGTTCACGAGCCACGACCGGCACTTCGCGTCCCGGGTGGCGACGAGCGTGATCGAGGTCCGCGAGGGGCGCGTCGTGGTGTACCCCGGCCGGTACGCCGACTACCTCGACCGCGTCGAGAAGGAAGTGGACGAGGGCGAGCGGGAGGCGGCGGTGGGGAAGGTCAAGGCGCCGGCGGAGGTGGCGAAGGCCCGGCCGGTTGCGAGGGCGGCGCGGCGGGGGGAGAAGGAGGTGCGGAAGGAGATGAAGACGCTGGAGAAGACCATCGCCGCGCTCGACGAGCAGAAGCGGGCGGCGAACGCGAAGTTGCTGGAGACGACGAACGCCACCGAGGCGATGCGGCTGCACGAGGAGGTCGCGGCGCTGACCGCGAAACTGGACCCGGCCGAGGAACGCTGGCTGGAGTTGCAGGAGGAGCTGGACGGCTGACGGCAGAACTTACCGGCCGGGTGTAAGGCTTACGTCGCACTTCTTACCGGCGAGTTGCAAAAACGCCCGAGGGTCCGCCCTCGGGCGTTCGGCTTTGGGGGGTCAGTCGCTCCCGCCCAGGTCGGTCCACAGGTCGCCGAGGTCGTGCAGCCCGGTGTCGTCCGTGACGGTGTCCGCGGGGACCGGCAGGGAATCGTCGCGGTCGAGGCGTGCGGCCAGAGGCATCATTCGGCCCTCGTGCGATGGGATGCCGGCGCCGCGTGGCGCCGGCGACGAGGGGTTGATGCACGAACGGTGCCGACGTACCCGTGGTTCTGCAGGCGCGGCCCGGAATCCCACGGTCACAACGACAAGGCTTTCGTAGAGCCCGCAGACCGCGGGGGCAAAAAAGGACCGGCCGCGTACTCCCTGACTGTCGCCCATTCAGTCGGGAAGCCGCGGCCGGTCTGGAGGAATGGTAGGCGCCCCGACCGTGCAAGTCAAATGTGAGAGCGCCGATTATTCCGACAGTGCCGCCCGAGGTGTCGGGGCTTCCGACACCGGCGGCGGTCGTTGCCGGAGTTCCGGCGACACCACAAACGTCGTAAAGTGTTTTCTGATAGATCTTTCGGAAAAGTGAGGAGAAAGCCGACACGGCGGCACCTGGCGTGCGTTGGCCGGGTGCATCGCCAACCGTTCGCCCAGTTCGCCCGTGTCGCCCCGGTCGGCGATTCGTCCCGGCTCGCACTCGCCCGGCGGGTCGGGACACTCTTTGAGCCACTGGTTCCGGTTCGCCTTCGGAACCCCGCCGGGGTTGGGTTGAGGTTCGTCCTTGAGCCCATCCACCTCCCCGACCCCGGCGGACGCCCGTTCACACCTCGACAGCCGAAGCACCCCGCCCGACGCCGACGGGCGGGTGGCGCTGTTACGGCCCCGGGTCGTTCGGGGTGTGTTGCCCCGGCGCGGTCGGCGCGCGACCGCCGACGCCGGGCGTTCAGCCCAACCGCTCGCGCGCCGCGGCGACCTCGGCCGCGCGCATCGCCCGGAAGCGGTCCAGCCACCCGGCCACGCGCGGCGACGGCTCCCACCGCGTGTACCGGCCCCACGTCCGCTCGGCCCGCGCCCGCTGCTCCTCGAACGACTCGCGGTACACCACGCGCCCCTGCTCCACCAGCTTCACGAACAGCGGGTCGCCGTCGACGTCCTCGCCGGCGTCGGCCGCGACCAGCACGTCGCCGCGGGCGTACACCCGCACCGTGCCCGGCAGGCTCTCCTTCCCCGGAGAGTTCGAGAACTTGATGTTCGGCACCCCCGCCGTCGAGCCGCGCTTGAACGCGGCACTGACGCTGTCGCGGTGGACGAGCCGCCACCAGTACCCGCCGGCGCCGGGGAACAGCATCGTCGGCTCGGTGCCGGTGCGCCGCCGGAACACGTCGTACACGCGGCGGACCTGCTCGGGCGTCACCTCGTCCTCGAACACGATCGTGCGCGGCGGCACCCCCAGCGCCGCGATCCGTTCGAAGTACAACACGCACTGCGCCGCGATGTCGCCGCTGTCCACGCGGATGCCGACGCGGCTCGTCTCGGGGTGGCCGCGGATCACGCGCAGGGCGTTTTCGAGCCCCACCGTCTCGGCGTCCACCAGGTCGCACAGCAGCGACGCGGTGCCCATGCGGGTGACGTAGCGGTCCATCATCTCGAACTCGGCGTCGGCGAGGGTGCGGTCGAACCGCTGGGCGGCGCACATCATCTCGTGGCCGATCGTGCCCACGCTGCGGAACAGCTCGGGCCACAGGAACTCGGCCGTGTCGTTCGACGTGAGCTGCCCGCCGCCGCCGACGTACCGGGCCAGCAGCAGCACGAGGTTGTTGACCTCGGCCGGGGCGCTGCGGAGGCCGAACTCGGCGTCGCGCGGCGTGGCGTCGGCCATGAGCCGCGCCTTCGTCGCCTGGATGACCGGGGCGAAGTAGCGGCACATCGCCGGTTCGAGGTACGAGACGAGCCCGCCCGGCCCCTCGAACGACAGGCACGGCACGCCGGCGAGGAACGTCTGCCCGCCGGGGAAGCCCCACACGTCGAGCGGCAGCGTGAGGTCGTCGCCGGGATTCGCGGCGAGAACCGCGTCCCAGACCTCGTGCGGGAACGCCTTCACCGCGGAGTGCTCGGCGTACCAGCGGCGGGCGAGTTCCACGTCGGCGCGGCGGAGCGGCCGGTGGAACCACTGCGCGAGCATCGCCTCGTGCCCGGCCATGACCAGTTGGTTGCCGGCGCCGGGCTCGGCGAGCGGCTTGCGCAACGTGAGGTGGTACGACGCCGGCTTCAGGGCCACGTCCGGGACGGCGGCCCACATGGTGCGCTTGTACGTGTCGGTGCCGCCGACCCAGCCGCCGAGGAGGAACAGCTTGGCGAAGAACTCGTCGCGCATCGCCTGGCGCGTCGCGGCGAACGGGTCCGGCATGACGACGCCTCACGGGGGTGGGGGTATCGTACCGCGCCGTCGTGGGGCCGGTTTCCAACCGGCCGCTCGGCGTGGGGCCGGTTTCCAACCGGCCCG
>JBGAQM010000438.1:0-4706 GCA_044220735.1 Urbifossiella sp.
ACAGATCGGCCGGCGTCTGCCCCTTCTTGTGCCCCGGGTTACGGAACCGCGTCGGGGCGTAGCTCCCCACCAGGTCCACCTTCGTCGCGTCCGGGATGCGTTCCTCCATCTTCATCGCCCACAGCGAGCCGTTCACGATCATCCGCCGCGTCCCCTCGTGCGAGAGGTCCTCCGAGGCGCCCATCGTCGTCGTGAACGCCCGCCCCTTCGTCCCCTCCGGCACCTGGTACTCGCGCGTCCACGCCACCGGCATCATCGGGTCGTTCTTCTTCCCCGCCACCGCCTTCGACGACGGCTCCAGCGTCTCCGTCACCTCGCCGAGAACCAGCGGCGTGCAGCCGGGGAGCGGCAGCGTCACGGTGTAGACGTCGGTGGTGCCGAAGATGCTGCCCGGGGCAATCCCCTTCAGAATCGGGTGCTTCTCCTGCCCGGGGGCGACCACGCCGCGGGTGCCCTCCGTGCCGTGTCGTCCGTGGTGGTTCACCCACCGCTCGCCGAGCACGACCTTGCCGAAGCCGCCCTCCCAGCCCTTCACGCCGCTGCCGTTGCCGAACTTGGCGAACGGCGACTTCGACCCGCCCGGGTAGTTGAAGGCGTGAGTCGAGGTGCGGAGGCCGACCACCGGCTTCCCCGCGGCGACGTACTCGGCGATCGGGGCCATCTGGTCGTCCGGCAGCGCCAGGAACCGCGTGAAGATGAGGAGCAGGTCGGCGGACTTCAGGGCGTCCGTCCCGGGCATGTTGTTCACGTGCGGGTCCACGTGGCCGTTCTTGTCCACGGTGAACAGCGACGTGGTCTTGAAGCCGTGGTGCGTTGAGAGGATCTTCGCCAGCTGCGGGACCGCCTCCTCGGAGCGGTACTCTTGGTCGCCGCTGATAAGTACGACGTGCTTCCCCTTGCCGATGCCGTCGCCGCCGGGGAGGGTGACGACCGAGGACGGCCCGTCGGGCCGGGCGTCGGCGGGGAGGAGGGCGAGGGCCGCGACGAGGGCGGCGGGTGCGAACCGGGTCATGGCAGGTCCGGTGGGTGAGGCGGGTGGCGGGACGGCGGCCAGTATACGCCGGCCGGCGGGCGGGGTACACTGGCCCGGCCTCCCCGTCGCGGAGACCTCCCATGCGGGTTCTCGTCGTGTCCAGCGTCTTGCTCGTCGCCGCCGCCACCGCCGACGGCCAGACCGGCTACCAGAAGGCGCCGCCCGCCGTCGCCGCCATCCTGAATTCCCCGCCGCCGCCGGACGTCTCGGTGAGCCCGACCCGCGACCGCGTCCTGCTGATCCAGAAGGACCGCTTTCCGCCGATCGCCGAACTCGCCGAGCCGATGTTAAAGTTGGCCGGGCTGCGCATCAACCCCGCGACCAACGGCCCCGCCCGCGCCGGCCGCGTCGTCGGCATCGTGCTCTCGACACTCGACGGGACGAAGACGCAAATCACCCCGCCGGCCGGCGTCCGACTCGGCACCCCGCGCTGGTCGCCGGACGGGAAGCGGTTCGCCCTCCTCGGCACGACGGGGAAGGGGATCGGTGTGTGGGTCTACGACCTCGCCGGCGGCCGGCTGTTCGAGATTCCGGGTCTGCGGGTGAACGCCGCGATCGGAACGCCGATTCAGTGGGCCACGCCCGACGAACTCCTGGTACAAGCGATCCCCGCGGGACGCGGCGAGTCGCCGGCCGCACCGCCGGAACCGCCCGGCCCGGTGATCCAGGAGACGAGCGGCAAGGCCGGCCCCGTCCGCACCCTCCAAGACCTGTTACAGAACAGCCACGACGAGGCACTCTTCAGCTACTACGGCACGTCCCAACTCGCCTTCGTGAGCGTGACGACCGGCAAAGTCGAGCCGGTCGGCGCCGCTGCCATCGTCTCCGGCTGCGACGTGTCGCCGGACGGGAAGCTGGTGCTGCTGACGCGGGTGAACAAGCCGTTTTCGTACCTCTACAGTTACGGGTCGTTCCCCAAGACGGTCGAGGTGCGCGACCGGTCAGGGGCCGTGGTCGCCACGATCGCGGACAAGCCCCTGCAGGACCGCGTGCCGATCGAGGGGGTCCCCACAGGGCCACGGCTGGTACAGTGGATGCCGACGCGACCCGCCGGGCTGTGCTGGGTCGAGGCGCTCGACGGCGGCGACCCGCGAGTGAAGGCCGAGGCCCGCGACAAGGTCGTCTTCCGACCGAACGTGGGCAGTTCGGAATCGTCGTCGGTCGTGCTGACGCACCGCCAGTCGGCGATCAGCACGACCACGTCCATCGGCTTCTTCGAGGACGGCAAGCGGGTGCTCGTGAAGGACTACGACCGAGAGCGGAAGTGGTCGCGCACGATGACCGCCGAGGTCGCCGGCGGCCCGCCGAAGGTGCTGTTCGAGCGCTCGACGCAAGACCGCTACGGGAACCCCGGCCTCCCGCTGTCGCGGACGCTGCCGAACGGCCAGCGGGTGCTGAACGAGGTCGGCGGCACGCTCCTCCTCTCCAGCGAGGGGGCGAGCCCGAAGGGCGACCGGCCACGACTGGAACGGTACGACATCGCCACCGGCAAGCGGACGCTCCTGTTCCAGTCCCCGGAGGATGGTTACCACCGCGTCGCGGCGGTGCTCGACGTGGAGGGGACCCACCTGCTGGTCGAGCGCGAGTCGCCGACCGAGCCGCCGCACTTCGTGGTCCGCAGGGGCAGCCCCGACGGTGCCCGGGAGACGACGCTGACCGACGGCCGCGACCCGGCCCCCGAGTTGCGTCGCGCGAAGCGCGAGATCATCACCACGAAGCGCGCCGACGGCACCGCCATCAACTTCACCTTGCACACGCCGCCGGGCCACACGCCGGGGCAAAAGTTGCCGACCGTCCTCTACGCCTACCCGACGGAGTTCGCAGACGCCGACGTGGCCGGCCAGGTAAAAGGCTCGGTCCACCGGTACACGCTCCCGACCGGCTACTCGCACCTGTTCTTTCTCACGCAGGGCTACGCCGTCATGGAGGTGTCGATGCCGGTTGTCGGGCCGCCCGAGTCCGCGAACGACACCTTCGTCGAACAGCTGGTCGCCAACGCCGCGGCGGCGATCAACAAGGGGGCCGAACTGGGCGTGGTGGACCCGGCCCGCGTCGGCGTGATGGGGCACAGCTACGGGGCGTTCATGACCGCGAACCTGCTCGCCCACTCGGACCTGTTCCGCGCCGGCATCGCCCGGAGCGGGGCGTACAACCGCACCCTCACCCCGTTCGGCTTCCAGAACGAGCGCCGCACCTTCTGGGAGGCACCGGACGTGTACGCCCGGATGTCGCCGTTCAACGCCGCCCACAAGATCAACGAGCCGCTGCTGCTCATCCACGGCGCCGCGGATAACAACCCCGGCACGTTCACCGTGCAGAGCGAGCGGCTGTACCAGGCCGTGCGCGGCAACGGCGGCACGTGTCGGCTCGTGCTGCTACCGCACGAGGCCCACGGCTACGAGGCCCGCGAGTCGGTCGAGCACGTGCTGGCCGAGCAGTTCGCGTGGTTCGACCGGCACGTGAAGGCCGCCGGGCCGCGGAAGTAGCACCCGGCCGCCCGGGTCGATACACCAACCGTATGACCACGCCCCCCCGCCCGGACCTCGTCATCGGCATCGACGGCGGAGCCACGCACACGGCGGCGCTCCTGGCGGATGCGGCCACCGGCACCGTCATCGGCCGCGGCGAATCCGGCCCGTCGAACATCCAGGCCGTCGGCGACGCGGCGGCCCTCGTCGAGTTGGATGCGGCCGTGGTCCGCGCGTTCGAGGCGGCCGCGCTGCCGCGGGGGACGGTCGCGGCCGCGTGCCTGGGGCTCGCCGGCGTCGACGTGAACGAAGGGCACGACGTCATCGACCGCTGGGCGCAGCGGGTGGCGCTGGCCGACGTCGTGAACGTGGCCAACGACGCGACGCTCCTGTTCGCCGCCGGGACGCCCGAGGGGTGGGGGCTGGCGGTGATTGCCGGGACGGGGTCGATCGCATTCACCCTCGACCGCGACGGCCGGGACGGCCGCGCGGGCGGCTGGGGCTACCTCCTCGGCGACGAGGGGAGCGCCTGGCAGATCGCCATCAGCGGCCTCCGCGCCGCGTGCCGCGCCGCCGACGAGGCCGGCCCGAGGACCCTTCTCCTCAACGCCTTCCTGAATCTCCTCGGCACGGCCGACCCCCGCGACTTCATCCCGGCCGTCTACCGCGGCGACTGGACCCGGTCCGTCATCGCCGGGCTGGCGCCGGTCGTCATCGGGATCGCGGAGGGGGGTGACAAGGTGGCCTACGACATCGTGCTTCGCGAGGTGACCGAGTTGGCCCGCACCGCGGCGACGGCGGTGAAGGTGGCGAAACTGCCGTTGCTCGGGCTGGCGGTGGCGGTTGCCGGCGGCCTGGTCGAGCGGAGCCCGTTCTACCGCGGCCTGTTCGTCGAGGCCCTGCGCGGCCACGGCATCCACCCGGGCGCGGTCACCGTCGTGGACGACCCCGCGCTCGGCGCCGTGACGCTGGCCCGGCGGGCGGCGGCCCGCGCCGCGAAACCCACCCCCTGAGCCGCACCCATGCCCGCCCTGCCGCGCGTCCTGGCCGACCTCCCCGTCTCGGACGTCGTGACGGAGTTGTGCGCCGGCAAGGTCGAACTCGTCCCGTGGGGCGGGAGCACGCACGGCGTCGTCGGCATCTACACCTACGGCCACCCAACCGTGGACGCGGCCCTGTTCGACGCCGCCCCCGCGGCCCGCGTC
>JBGAQM010000439.1:0-4699 GCA_044220735.1 Urbifossiella sp.
GCGCGTCGAGGTGCGCTTCACCCCTGCGCTCCGCGACCAGACCCGCGCCGCCATCACCCGCTGCCGCGAACTCGAAGTGCTGGACGCCCCGCCCGACCCGCTCCCGCCCGAGCTGCGCCAGCGCTGCTTCGGCTGCTCGCTCGCGCCGGTCTGCCTGCCGGAAGAAACCCTGTACCAGATCGCCCACCCCGAGTCGGCCGATGCGGAAGACGCGCACCCGGCCGTCACTCGCGTCATCCCGCAGGCGGACGACGGGGCCGTGCTGTACGTGCAGGAGCCGGGGAGCCACGTCGGCAAGCGGAGCGAACACCTGGTCGTCCGCAAGGACAACGCCGAGATCGCCCGCGTACCGATGCACGCCGTGCGGCAGGTCGTCGTGGTCGGCAACGTGCAGGTGAGCACGCAGGCGCTCGAAACGCTCATCCAGAACGAAATCCCGGTGGCCTACATCACCGGGCACGGCCGGTTCATCGGCGCGTTCGCGGCGGCGCCGGCGAAGAACGTCGGGCTGCGCGAGGCGCAGTACCGCCGGTTCGACGACCCCGCCGCGTGCCTGGACCTCTCCCGCGCCGTGGTGAAGGCGAAGCTGACGAACCAGCGGGCGCTGCTGATGCGCAGCCTCCGCGGCGACGACGCCCGCGGCAGCGACGAGCCCGCCGCGCGGTCGCTGTACGACATGATCCGCGGGATCGACGCCGCCGCGAGCGTCGAGAGTCTGCTCGGCATGGAGGGGCAGGGCGCGGCGCTGTACTTCGGCGAGTTCGGCCGCTTCCTGAAGCCGCTCCCGGACGGCCGCGGGTTCGACTTCGCCAGCCGCAACCGCCGCCCGCCGCGCGACCCGGTGAACGCCATCCTCAGCTTCGCCTACGCCATGCTCGCCAAGGACTGCTTCGCCGCCGCGAGCGTCGTCGGGTTCGACCCGTACAAGGGCTTCTTCCACCGCGGCTGGCACGGCAAGCCGTCGCTGGCGCTCGACCTGATGGAAGAGTTCCGCCCGGTCATCGCCGACAGCGTGGTGCTGACGCTCGTGAACACCGAGCAGCTGACGAAGGCCGACTTCGTGACGTGGCGCGACGCCTGCCAGTTGACGGCCGCCGGGCGGAAAACGTTCTTCGCGGCGTACGAGGCGCGGAAGGCGGCGGTCGTGACGCACCCGGTGTACGGGTACAAGATGTCGTACGCGCGGATGCTGGAGGTGCAGGCCCGGATGCTGGCGGCGTACGTCCGCGGGTCGGTGCCGGCGTACACCGGGTTCACGGTGCGCTGACCGATGGACAGCTACATCGTGGCCTACGACATCGCCGACCCGAAGCGGCTCCGCAAGGTGGCGCGGTGCTGCGAGGATTTCGGCTACCGCCGGCAGTACTCGGTGTTCCTGTGCCGGCTGTCGGCGACGGACTTCGTGCGGCTGCGGACGCGGCTGTACGACCTGATCGACCTGTCGGCGGACCAGGTGTTGTTCGTGCCGGTGTGCGGGAAGTGCGTGGAGAAGATCGCCGCGCTGGGCCGCCCGACCGACCCGCCGGACGCGAAGGACGCGGTGATCGTCGTGTAGCAACCGGCGGTTTGGTCTTTTCGATCGAATTGCGGCAACGGAGCTTGCACAAGCAGGTTCCTGATTGTCTGATGGGCAAGTTCCGACCCGGAGTACCGATGTCGCCCACCTTCGACGCGGACTTCCGCGCCCTCACCGGGAACGACCCGTTCCCCTGGCAGCGCGCTCTGTACAAGCGGTTCGTCGTCGCCGACTTCCCCGACGCCTGCACCCTGCCGACCGGCCTCGGCAAGACCTCGGTCGTCGCCGTGTGGCTCCTCGCCCTCGCCGCCAACTCGACGAAGGTGCCGCGCCGGCTCGTGTACGTCGTCAACCGCCGCACCGTCGTCGATCAGACGACCGCCGAGGTCGAGAAGTACGCGGCACCGCTGACCTTCAACGCCCCACCCGTCCACCCCGTACTCCTCGATCTGTCGGCCCGCCTCCGCGCCTTGTGTTCCGACCCGACCGGTACTCCGCTGGCGCTGAGCACGCTGCGCGGCCAATTCGCCGACAACCGCGAGTGGAGCGGCGACCCGGCGCGGCCGGCGGTGGTGGTGGGCACGGTGGACATGATCGGCAGCCGACTGTTGTTCTGCGGGTACGGGTGCGGGTTCAAGACGCGCCCGCTCCACGCCGGCTTCCTCGGCCAGGACGCGCTGCTCGTCCACGACGAGGCCCACCTGGAGCCGGCCTTCCAGACGCTCGTGACGGCGATCGAGGATGAGCAGGAGCGCGAGGCCGCCCGCCGCGGCTCCGCGAACCCGTGGCCGAACCTCCGGGTGGTCGCCCTGACCGCCACCCCGCGCGAGGGCGGGGACGTGTTCGAGCTCACACCGGAGGAGAAGGCACCCCCGGCGGACCCACTTGAGAAGCCGACGAAGCCGATTCACCACGTCTGGATGCGGCTCGGGGCGAAGAAAGGGCTCAAATTCCACGACGCGAAGAAGGCGGACGTGGCGAAGGCGGTCGGCGAACTCGCCCGGAACCGGAAGGAGTCCGGCAAGGCGATCCTCGTGTTCGTCCGCGGGATCGAGGACGTGAACACCGTCGTCGGCGCACTGACCGCCGCGCGGGTGGGTGTCGAGAAGGAGCAGGTGCAGGTTCTCACCGGCACACTCCGTGGCCTCGAACGGGACTCGCTGGCCACGACAGACCCGGTGTTCGCCCGCTTCTTGCCGAGTCCACCTGTTACCCCGCGGGCCGGGACGGTGTATCTGCTGTGTACGTCGGCCGGCGAGGTGGGGGTGGATCTATCGGCCGATCACCTGGTTTCGGACCTGACGCCGCTGGACAGTATGGCCCAGCGGCTCGGCCGCGTGAACCGCCGCGGCGGCGGACAGGCCGAGGTGGACGTGGTGGTCGAGACCGACCCCGACCCGAAGAAGAAGGACGACCTCTACGAACGGGCCCGCTGGACGACCCGCCGCCGGCTGGATCAGTTGCCGGCTTGCGCCTGGACGGAGGGCCGCAAGGAGGCGAGCCCGCGCGAGCTCGGAGCCCTGTTCCGTTCGATGTCGAAAGACGAGCGCACGGCGGCGTTCACGCCGACGCCGACGATCCTGCCGACCTCGGACATCCTGTTCGACGCGTGGGCTCTCACGTCGGTGCGCGGCAAGCTCCCGGGCCGCCCGCCGGTCGAGCCATACCTGCACGGCCTCGCCGGCTGGGAGCCGCCCGAAACGCACGTCGCCTGGCGTGAGGAAGTCGAGGTGCTGACAGAGGGACTTCGCGACATCTACGACCCCGCAGAGCTGCTGGAAATATACCCGCTGAAGCCGCACGAACTCCTGCGCGACCGAACCGACCGCGTGTTCAAGCAGTTGGAGAAGCTGGCCGCCGAAACACCGGTGTGGCTCGTGGACGACGAGGACGCCGTGGTCGTGACGAAGCTGAGCGTCGTGATCGAGAAAGGGAAAGATGCTCTGGGCGGGCTGACGGTACTCCTGCCGCCGTCGGCGGGCGGGCTCGCGAACGGCCTCCTGTCGGGCGACTCGAGGCACGCCGACGACGTGGCCGACGAGTGGTACGCCGACGCCGACGAGACGATTTCGCGGCGACTGCGGGTGTGGAGCAACGAGGCCGCGTTCGACCGTGTCCCGGCAGAGTACCGGGAGGTGCAGCGGATCGATTTGCCCGGCTCGGATGACGACGAGGACGCCGAAGGCCGGTCGTGGTACTGGTTCGAGCGGCAGAAGGATGGTGACGACGAAGGCTCGAAGGCGAGCAAGGTGCCCATCCGCTGGCAGCACCACACCGACGACGTGACGAACAACGCGACGCAAATCGCGACGGCGCTGTTCGACGGCGAACCGGACCTGGGCCGCCTGCTGATCCTGGCGGCCCGGCTACACGACCTCGGCAAGAAGCGGAAGACGTGGCAGCGGTCGATCGGGAATCCGCGCCCCGACGACTGGTACGCGAAGGGCGGGCGGAAGTGGAAGATACTCGAACTCACGAAGTACCGCCACGAGTTCGGCTCGCTCCTGGACGCGACGGACGACGCGGGGTTCGCCGCCCTGAGCGAGGCCGAGAAGCAACTGGTGTTGCACGTGGTCGCGACGCACCACGGCTACGCCCGGCCGCACTTTCCGGCGGACCGTGCGTTCGACCCGGACCGCCCCGAGAAAGACGCAACGGAGGAGGCCCGGAAGGTGCCACGTCGGTTCGCGGCCTTGCAGCGGAAGTACGGGCGGTGGGGGCTGGCGTACCTGGAGTCGCTGCTGCGGGCAGCCGACTACGCGGCGAGTGCCCGGCCGTCCGAGCCGAAGGAGGGCGGCGCGTGAGCATCACCGTGACCGTGGACCCGACGAACCCGGGCCAGTTCTTCGCCTGCTGCGGCCTGCTGGAACTCGCCGACCGCCTCTGGCCCGGCGCCGAAGGGTGGTTCAGGTCTCATGAGTTTGTGATCCAGAGCGGAGTGCTCGGCGAGATTCTCGCTGCCCTGGTGCGACACCCGGCAGAGCCTGTCACGCACCTCGGCAACGGAGCCGAGATAAAACCGCTGCTCGCACCACTTCGACTTTACCTGGACGAGGAGCGAACCCGCACGTTGAGACTCGACGCCTGGATGCGCGTGCGCATCGTGAAAGGCGTTGCCACGGCCACTGCGAACCCGCCCTGGAACTTCTGGTCGGGGCAACAGACATCGTTGCGAATCTGGAT